>CAZORL010000005.1:38578-79537 GCA_964582375.1 uncultured Lachnospiraceae bacterium | reverse complement strand
TCACCAAATAACCTCCGGATCGAAGCCATTGTCAGTCCTTTCCCGACTTCGATCCATTCAAAAACAAAACACCGATCAGAGATCCCTTCTCCGATCGGTGTTTTGTTCTTTCTACCCGTGGATTTTTTATTCTGTTACGAGACAGTTTTAACAGGTATCGCAATTGTTTTTGAATGTGGCATTATTCTGATTTGTCCATATTTACATTGACAAATGATCGTGTAATCGCTCGCAACGGCAGTGGCAATGAATTTGGCGAGCTCGGGTGTCTCCGCTTCTTTTCTTGAAACAACTCTTATATCGATCATTGTATCCTCTTATTTTTCAAATCCTTTCGCCATGCTCGTCATAGTGTTTTATAGTTTCGAATAGACCTCATTCGCTGTGACCTCTCCTTATCATATTCAATCTTTTCTCATGCAGTTATTCTCCGCCACCTCATAGAAGAATCTTTTCTTTTGATTTTCGGTCAATCTCTCATATCCAAACGCCAATATACGAGTTTTTATCTCATTTTGTGTCTTTTTTCCGAGATTTCTTATTCTGAGAAGTCCGTCATCTGCAATTAATTCAACTACTTCACCGATTGTAAAGATACCCGCTCTTTTCATGGCATTATTCGCACGGACAGAAAAATCGAGCTCGTCAATATTTGCCTCACACGCCTTTTTGCTAAACGGAATATTTACGTTTACACTCTTTCCGAATGCTCCGTAAAGTGTGGGGATCAGTCCGTTTTCGTTTGCCGATCTGTACAGTTCGATTACAATTTCATCTTTTTTCATTTGCATGCTCTCCTGACATATTATTTTTCGGGGATAATAGACCCTTTAATGACATCGATAACAGAGTTAGCGTTGATAGAGAGGATCCCGGGCACTTCATTGTATATCTTATTTACGAAGTTCCGCATTGTCTTCACATCGGGTGTAAGACAGATTGCGACTAAATGACAGTTATTACCCGTAGTATGTACGATAGTCACGGTTTCCGGAGATTTTGCGAATATTCGTTTGCATTTCTCAAAGCTATCCGGTCTTGTTTCGATGTTCGTTACAAAGGTCATGGTTTCGGGTGCCGCTTGCGGATCTATAATGGCTTTATAACCTTTGATGATCCCTTGGCGTTCAAGAGAGGCAACTCTTGTTTTCACGGCGGTGCGTGAAAGACCGACTCGATCTCCGATCTCTGTATATCCTATTCTCGCATCTTCGAGTAGTAGGTTGATTATTTGATTGTCTATCATATCAAGACTGTCTATATGCATTGGTTACCTCCTGCCGAAATATTGCCATCCGAGTCGGTGCATGCTCCCGACTGCTGTTGACATTTATATTATACCACATTTTTATCGATATTTCAATAGCTTAACCTGCGTTGCGTGTTCACAGTGTTTCGATTTGAGCACTATCATTGCGGTCAACATCCGTTTTGCAATCAGGCGGATCATTGCACCACGCCCCTGATGCCCGCTCACACATTTCTTCAATATAATCTCTGCGTTTCAATGTATCAAGCCACTCTGACGAAATGGCATCATAACCATATACTCCCCCTGCCGGACCGCACGCAAAACTCTACGGGCACACCGAGTTCATCGCCGACCGCGTGACCGAGCATTACGGCTTTTATTTGTTCTTTTGCTTTATTCATTTTATCCGTCTTTTCCCTTTCCATATGATCCGAATTTGATCATAACTATTATACCACACTTTTCAAACGTTTGAAAAAATCATGTTTCAGGCAACTATCCAAAAAATTCAATCTATTTAGAAGTGTGGTATAATAAAAATTTAGGCTTTGTCGCTTTCTTACTCATGTTATTTTCGAATCAAAAATCCTCCCTTTGTTTTGTGCCCTTAAGTATAGCACATTCAAAGGGAGGATTGGTCACTTGACGGGGGGACTTCTTCCTTACATCCCCGCGTGTTTACCGAGGGTGTAGGCGTCCCTCATGGCTTTGGTGTCTTTGACATTGCCTTTTTCATATACGCCCATGCCGTAGACTATGCCCTTCTCTTTTGCGCCCTCGATACAATCGGCTAAGCCGCGGAAACAGGCGATCGTGGTCTCCGCCGCCGATCTATCCTCATCGGCGGCGGTGACTATGTAGTAGAGGTCTTTATCCCTGACCTCGAGCCAGCGTGCGACCGTTCTGTCGATCACTGCCTTAAGCTGTGCATCGATCGAATAGAAATAAACGGGGCTTGCGAAAACGAGTACGTCTGCGTCGATCATCTTTTGCAGTACCTCCGCCATATCGTCGCGGACAGCACAGACTCCGCCTTCCTTGCAGGCATAGCAGGCGCGGCAATAGCCTATATTTTTCTCGGCGATGCGGATCTTTTCGACATTATTGCCGCCCTCGAGTGCACCCCTCATAAATTCATCGCAAAGAAGATCGGAATTGCCGCCCTTTCGGGGACTGCCCGACAATATCAAAATTTTCTTACTCATGGTATTCTCCTCACCAATTTTTCTTTTCTTTTGACAGATCCTGCGTCTTTTTGCGCTCTTCTGCCATGCGGCAGAACCACTCGACCATATTCGGGTCGGTATGCGAGAAGAAGGAGGACTGCTTCTTATCAAGTGCCGAAATTATCGCCATATCCTCGTCGTTCAGGCTGAAATCGAACACATTGAAGTTTTCTTCCATACGCTCCCTGTGCGTGGACTTGGGGATCACGATCACGCCACGTTCGATATGCCAGCGAAGAATGACCTGTGCCGCGCTTTTGCCGTATTTTTCACCGATGGCAACAAGCTCGGGGATCTCAAACATGCCTCCCCTGCCCTCGCCGAAGGGTGCCCACGCCTCGACACGGATGCCGTATTTTTCATGCCAAGCAAGATTTTCGGTCTGCTGATGATGCGGATGCAGTTCGATCTGATTGACCATGGGCTTTATGCGTGCGAAATTTGCGATATCGACCATGCGGTCGGTGTAGAAATTGGATATGCCGATCGCGCGGATCTTACCCTCATCATACAGCTCCTCAAGCGCGCGATAAGCACCGTAAACATCGTTGAAGGGCTGATGGAGAAGGCAGAGGTCGAGATAATCGGTCTTCAGCTTCCGCATTGACTCCAGCACAGACGCCTTGCAAGCTTCATATCCGTAATGCTCGATCCAGACCTTTGTGGTCAGAAAGATCTCTTCTCTCGGTATGCCGCTTTTTACAATGGCATTTCCGACCTCTTCCTCGTTAAAATAGGACTGTGCGGTATCGATCGAGCGATAACCGACACTCAGTGCGTCCAAAACGCACCTCTCGCATTCATCCCTTGTGACCTGATAGACACCGTATCCGAGAATGGGCATCTTGACACCGTTGTAAAGTATTACATATTCCATAAGATTTTCTCCTTGACAAAAATTTCTTATTGTTGTATAATATTATACAAGTTAAAGCCAACTTTAAGTCAAGTGCTTTAGCAAAAAATTTACAAAATTTCGGAGGGAATTTATGTCGTACACTATCGGCGAGATGGCAAAGCGGCTGTCTGTCGCACCATCAACACTGCGTTATTATGACAAGGAGGGTCTTCTCCCCTTTGTCGAGCGATCGGACGGCGGCATACGAATGTTTAAGGAAGAGGACTACGAATGGTTGATGATCATAAAATGTCTCAAAAAGACGGGAATGCCGCTTTGTGATATCAGGGAATTTGTCATGATGGCAATGGAGGGAGATAACACGATCGAGAGTCGGCTTGCGCTCATAAACAAACAAAAGGAATCGATCGAGCAACGACTTGACGAGCTGTCGAGCATTCACCGTGTGCTGGCGTTCAAAAAGTGGTACTATGAGGTGGCAATGAAGGAGGGCAGTACACAGATCCCGAGAAGCATGACATCGGACGACCTGCCCCCCGAGTTTCGCGAGATAAGAAAAATGCTCCGTGGAGAATGATCGCTCAATGCGGTTCAAAAGCCACCTGTGCAATTTCTTTTATTAATTTTGTGTTAACAAACGGCGTTTCGTATTGCATTTCCCGACAAATGATGTATAATTTACAATATATGAAAATAGCAAAACGGAGGAAACATAATGCATTTATTTTCAATTAAGAGAGCAAAAGCAACCATGCTCGCGGTTTTATCGGCGGCGATGCTTTTGACATCCTGCTCAGGCGGCACACCTGCCGATACTACAAACAACACGACCGGCGGCAACGTAACGACGACCAAGTCGCCAAGTGTCGATCCGACAACGCCCCCCTCGACCGAGGTCGGAAACGGAGCGGTGAATTTTGCGGTAATAAGCGACATCCACATCGGACGTACCGGACTTGAGAAAGCCCCCGACGACAAATTTGCCGATGCGCTTGACATCATCGGCGAGAAATTAAAATCGCCCGACGCCATCCTCGTTGTCGGCGATATCACCGAAAACGGAGAGGACAATCAGTACAGGACCTACAATAATGTTGTCAAGAAGCACCTTCCCGAGGGCACCGTCCTTGCGTCTGTCATGGGCAACCACGAGTACCACAGAAGCGGTCACAGTGCGAGTGCGAAGGAATGCCAGGATGCGTACAAAAAGTTCTGCGGCGATCTTCACACAGACACAGTGATAAACGGCGTTCACATGATCGGTCTGTCGCCTCTGACGCTCATGGGCGACTACACATCGGCAACCAACTATCTTGACGAGCATGTCCGCGCCGCAGCTGCCGAAGATCCCAACATGCCGATCTTTGTCTACACGCACTGGGGCTTTAGCGAAGTCTACGACAGAGACAACTCGACATTCGGCAAAAAGCTGAACTCACTCTTGAACGAATTTCCGCAGATCATCGCATTTTCGGGACACATGCACTATGCACTCAACGACCCGAGAACGATCTGGCAGAAGGATATAACGACCATACAGACATCGACGGTCGGCTCTGATTTCTGGAACTACAGATATCTTGACCCCATCCAGCCCGACGGAGCGGGAACTGCATCGCAGGGACTGTTCGTTTCGGTCAGCGAGGACAAGGTTGTCACCGTCGTACGTTACGATTTCACGAGAAACTGCGAGATCGGCACTCCTTGGGTGATTAACACGCCCGAAATAGTAAAATCGACCGACAACTTCACCTACACCGAGGCAAAGCGTAAAGATGCAGCGGCGACTCCGACATTTGTATCGGATGCAAAGATCACGGCTCTTGATGTTACCGCATCGGGTGCGAAGCTGAACTTCCCTGCAGCCTCGGTCGTTGATGAGGTCACCGACGGATGCATCATCGGCTATCAGGTCGATGTCAAGGACAAGGAGAGCGGCACATCCTATTACAGCAAATACGTTCACAACGATTGGCAGCTCATCCATGGCGAAAAGAAGGAATTTACCGTTTCGGTCGGCGGACTTGACGCAGACAAGGTCTACACGGTAAGCGTTGTCGCAAAGTCGGCATGGGACAAAGAATCGACCGCACTCACGGGCGAGTTCCAAACTCTCGAGAGCGGCACGATCACCTTCCCGAGCAAGGTATTAAGTGTCAACTACTCATCCGGCTCTCCGGATGACAGTGCATCGGGTGTTTCGGCGAAAGTTCAGGGCACACCCGTGATCGAAGGCGGACATGCGACCTTCGACTCGACAAATTGCTACGGATACAAGCTCTCGGGCGACATGTTCGCCTCTCTTGCCGACAGCTTTACACTTGAGGCGTTTGTTTACATCGAAAAAGATCAGGCGAAATACCCTTACGGATACACGACCCTCTTCGGTTGTGCGCAGTCGTCCGGATTTGACATGTGTCTGTACGAGAACGGCAAGGTCTCCTTTGACATGCACATAAACGGCGGATGGAAGACCATCGAGGCCGATGCACCGACAGGCAAATGGGTACACATCGTTGCCTCCTATGACGGCTCGACAATGCGCGTATTCTTTGACGGCAAGCTCGTTGAGAGTGCCCCCTGCACGGGCAAGGTGACAACTCCGAGTGCCGCATCGTCGGTATTCTATGTTGCTGCCGATGTCGATGGTTTCGGAAATGGCGAATATCCCGCAAAAATGCAGGTTTCGTACATCAACCTCTACGACGACGGTCTGTCGCTCGATCAGGCATCACAGCTTTTCGCATCGAACACCGCAAAGTCTTAAGCGATTATTATTCCAAGCTCCCGATCGATGATCGAGACACGTCGGGGATCGATCGTCACCTTGACATCGTCACCGACCGAAACGTCGATGTTGCAGAGCAAAATGACCGTTCTGCCCGATATATCGACCCTTACATATTTGTGCGAGGTATAGTCAAGTATCTCGCAGACCCTTCCAAAGATCCCCTCGCTCGAGGGGATCTTTTTTATTTCCGCCGCATCTGCATCAAACATCATTTCAAGCTCGGTGCGAAAAACAGCGGTCGATCTTGTCGCAAAAAGCCTCTCGCAAAGAGAACCGTTTGCGGTTATTTTTTGTCCGTCCGACAGTTTAAGATAAAAATCGATCGCTCGTCCCTTTTTTTCTTTGATCAGTTTGCAGATCATCCGATTTGTCACATCGAGCGGCACTATCCGACCGTTTGAGAGCGAGATCTTTCGCATATCGATATCAAATCTCACCCTGTCCCCCGCTCTCGGTGAACTGCCCGAGGATGTCGCAAAAAGCGTCAGTTCATCAAAGGACAGTACGACAAGTGTCCTTTCGCCAAAGTTCTCGATCCTTGTCACCGATGCCGAAGCATCACCCTGCCCGAGCCTTACAGCCGCAGTCGGGATCGAAAGTCGGAGATCATCGGCATCGGGACAGGAAAGTGCCGACGGAAGGGGGAATTTTTGCGAGCCGACCACCAGCACTCTGCCAACAACTTTGCAAGGGAGCGTGGTTTCGTTTGGTATGGGGCGGCGGATGCTGACCTCGGTCTCTTTATCGAAAAAGTGAAGTCTTGAGATATCGAAAAGAAGCCCGACTTGCTCTCCGCGAATCGGCGTTCTGTCGGCATCGCACTTGACACTCACTCGCTCACCGCCGCCCTCGAGTGTGACATACACGATACTCTCGCCGCCGAGTGCCTCGATCTGTGCGACCACGGCAGGGAGCGCACCGACTTTATCGCATGCCGTGATCACGATATCCTCGGGGCGTGCTCCGACCACCACATGGTGCTCCTTGTCGATATATTCAAGCGGTATCTTATCGAGTGCGACACGCTCGCAGACGATCGTTCCGCCGCCATCAAGCAGGATGTCGATCTTCTCGCCGCTCCCTCGCAGTCGTGCGTCAAGGAAATTCATGCGCGGTGTGCCGATAAATCCTGCAACGAAGATGTTTTCGGGATATTTATAAAGATTCATCGGGCTGTCGATCTGCATGATAACGCCCGAACGCATTACGACAATGCGACTGCCCATTGTCATCGCCTCGACCTGATCGTGCGTGACATAGATAAATGTCGTGCCGAGCCTTTCGTAAAGGCGCGATATCTCCTCTCGCATTGCGGCACGGAGCTTGGCATCAAGATTGGATAGCGGCTCGTCGAGCAAAAAGACCTTGGGATCACGCACGATCGCACGCCCGAGTGCGACACGCTGTCTCTGACCGCCCGACAGAGCCTTCGGTTTTCTCTCAAGATACTCGCCTATCCCGAGTATCTCGGCTGCCTGCCGCACCCTTTGATCTATCTCGTCCTTTTTCATGTGCGCGGTTCGAAGCGGAAACGCCATGTTTTCGTAGACGGTCATGTGCGGATAGAGGGCGTAATTTTGAAACACCATCGCTATATTGCGATCCTTCGGCTCAAGAGAGTTGACGACCTTGCCGTCTATCGACAGCTCGCCTGCGGTGATATCCTCAAGCCCTGCTATCATGCGCAATGTCGTTGATTTTCCGCATCCCGACGGTCCGACGAAAACGATGAATTCCTTGTCGGCGATCTCCATTGAAAAATCGCTTACCGCCTTGACGTTGCCGTCGTAGACCTTGAATATATGCTTTAATGAAAGGCTTGCCATCCCGTGTTCCTCTTATTTCTTTCTTTTATCTGTTTTCTCTGCCCTATCCCTTGACTGCGCCGCCTGTCACGCCCTCGACATAATATTTCTGAAGCCACAAAAAGAGCAGTGTGATCGGCAGTGCCACAACTACCGCCGCCGCACAAAAGGTCGTGAAATAATCCTGTATCATCTCACGCTCAAGCCAGCGATACATCCCGAGCGAAACGGTATAAAGTCCCGTGTCGGGGACACCCGACATTATGAACGACACAAAGATATAGTCACACCAAGGTGCGATAAAGCTGACAAGCACCGTGTAAACGACGATCGGACCCGACAGTGGGAGGGATATCCTCCAAAAGGTGATCGCCCTGCTTGCGCCGTCGATTCGTGCCGCCTCATCAAGCGAGCGTGGAATGGTGTCGAAAAAGCCTTTGGCGATATAATATCCGAGTGCCGCACCAGCCGAATAGACGATCACAAGCGAGGCAAGCGACTGATAATTTGTCGGCAGGATGATTTTTAGGAGAAAATACACCGCCGACATGCTCATAAATCCCGGGAACATGCCGAGTATCAGCATAATATTCATCATTTGCCTGCGAAAGGCAAATCTGATGCGAGAGAGTGCATACGCAGTCGCAAGCACGAACGCCGTGGTTATCAGCGTGGACAGGGTCGCGACAAGCAGGGTGTTTGCGTACCATCTCGGGAACTGCGTCTCAAAAAAGAGCCGTTTATAATTGTCGAGCGTCCATTTTTCGGGGAAGAAGCTCTGACTCCATGCGCCCGGCTCTGCACGAAATGACTGCACGACAAGATACAAAAGCGGCAAGATCCACAGAGCCGAAAGGACAGACAGTGCAAGCTGACATATTCGAGAGGGTGCTCTGCTTTTGCTTTTCTTTGCCCTCATTGTTGCCATCTTCATCATTGAAAAGAATCCTCTCCCTTAACCGCCGACGAGCGGTTGTACACCGCAAGCGAAAAGGTTGCCGATATCGCGAACACGAGTATTCCGATCACCGATGCGAGTTTGTAATCGCGATCGACTCCGAGCGAGAGCTTATACAGCCATGTGATCAGCAGATCGGTACCCTTTGCGCCCTTCGTATATTTTAATATATCTCCCGGTCCGCCACCGCTCAGGAGATATATCACGTTAAAATTGTTGATGTTTCCGATAAACTGCGTTATAAGATAGGGACCCGTAACGAAAAGCATATACGGGAGCGTTATCTTGAAAAATCTTCTCGATGGTCCCGCGCCGTCGATGCGCGCAGACTCATAAAGATCGGCAGGGATGTTCATCAAAATTCCACTGCACATGAGCATGCTGTAGGGCACGCCTATCCACATATTGACAAGGATGATGCACACCCTTGTTGTGTTTATGTCGATGCCGAAACGAAGGTGATATCCGAAAAGCCGCTCGATAAGCAGTGTGATTATACCACCGCCTCCACCCATAACGCCGCTTCCCGAATCGAGCATTTTTGACATGATAAGCAGCGATACGAATTGCGGCACGGCAATCGAGGTCGCAAACAGCGTCCGATAGAGCCGCTTGCACCCGACCCCCTTCGCTCCGATCATCATCGCGAGGAGCATCCCAAAGAAATAGCTTGTAAAGGTCGCACAGACAGCCCAAACGAGCGTCCATGCAAGCACACGCCAAAATGTTCCGCCAAGCTCCGATCCGGGTGTGAAAATCCCCACAAAATTGTCAAGACCGACCCACGAAAAGAGCCTCTCGGGCACTTCATGTCCTGCATCGTAATTTGTAAAGGCGATAAGGATCATCGAGATAAGCGGTATCACGGTAAATGCCAGAAGTCCGAGCAGGGGCAGGGACAGCAATGTCAGATGAAAATTTTTGTCAAGCAGACCGCCGATCGTCTGTTTTGCCGTCGGGATCGGCGCGCCGATATCCGAAAGCTCCTCAAGAGCGTAGCTCTCTTTGACCGAGTTTAGGTATATCGTCGCAAAAATGAGGGTTATCAGGACAGACAGTATGCCGTAAAGGACAATGTGAAAGGAATTATCCCCTACTATCTTGACATACTGCCCAAGCTCCTCGTCCCAGACATCCGAAATTCGCGTCTCGACCCTGCCGACCGTTCCGCCCGTGAAGAAATTCTCGAAGAACATCGAGAGATATCTGCCGCCGAATTTGAGGATATACAAGATATATGCCGCCTGTGTCGCAAGATAGAGTATCCCTTTGGCAAGCTGTCCGCGGAATATATGCCCTGCTCCCATCACAAGATAGGAGCATTTGGTCAAGAGATCTCCATCCTTCAGTCCGACGAAAAATTGCCGGGTCTTCATTTTCGTATCTGTGCGCAGAGGGCGTCAAGATAGCTTTGGAGCATCTCGTCGGTGATCTTGTCGCCGCTCGATTTTGCCTTAACTATCGGGCTGACAAGCGTTCCCATCGGTGTCCAATAATTCGAGGGAACGCTCTTTTGCGTGCGGTTATGCTTTGCCTGCTCATACACGGCGGAAATGATCTTGTCGCCCGTTACCTCATTCGATGCCGCCGCATTTTTGTTGGTCGGCGCAAATCCGCGCTCACGGAAGCGGATGAGCTGATTTTGCTCGTTTGTCAGCCATGCCGCAAGCTTGTGTGCCTCACCTTTGTTTTTCGAAAATCCGTTAACTCCTATCAACTTATATCCCATATAGCCCGACAGCTGTCTTTCCTCGCCGCCGATCTTGGCACTCGGGAGCGCACAGACACCGAGATTCTCCTTGCCGATCGCCTCCGAAAATGCATCGGCGTTCCACGTTCCGCTGACAACTGCCGCCGCCTGACCCGATCTGAGTGCGGAGAGCATTTTGCTGTCATCCGTCTGCACGACAAGAGCATCGTTTGAGATATATTTTCGCAGTGCCTTCATTACGTCAAGACCGCCCTCGCTGTCAAAATTGATCTTGACCGATCTTTCGACCATCGAGTCATCAAGCTCGACCTCATAGTAAAGCTCGGGATCGGCGAAAAAGAAGGATGAGAGATACCAACCGTCATCGTTGAGCTTGAAATGAACGCTTTTGCCGACAGCCCCTGCGGCGGCAAGCAGTGCATCAAGGGTCTTGGTATCGCCCTCGCCTATCACGCGTTTGTCATAATAGAGAAACGCACAGTTGTCCGCCGTACACGGGTATGCCCAGAGCTGATCCTGCCCCGACACACTCATGCTTGCCGCATCAACCGATTCGGGAGAATTTATCTCTCTTACATTCTTTTCGATATCGCCGCCGACCCTTGCAAGTGCGCCGCCCGCGATCAGCTTTCCGAGTGCGTCGCTTGCGAAACTGTAAACATCGGGACCCGATTCGACATCGCCGAGCACCTTGTCGGGAGAGTCTGACTCGCCCTGCACGCCGAAGAGGAATTTGTATTCATTTTGTTTGTTCGCCTCGGCGTATGCACTGCACATCGACTTGAGCATGTCCATATCACGCTCAGCCCCCCAAACGGTCAGCGTATATTTCGTTTTTCCGCCGACATCGTCGGTATTGTCCTCTCTTTTACCGCAAGCGGACATTAAAAGTGTGAGTGTCAAGAGTACAAGCAGACATTTTTTATATCTTTTCATTTTCGTCATCCTTTCGAGACTTTTTCTTTCGCCATTAGCATTGACCTCTTTGACGATCTTTATTCAAAAAAATAAAACCGTCTCAAATGTCCAAAAAGGCATTTGAGACGGTGATAATTATTTGTATGGATGAGTCAATCTTCCCATTTATTACAAATCGAACCCTCAAAAAGGCAATTTGCAAAATACGATTTAATCATCGTTTCCCGTGGGGTGATAAATCACGCAGAGCATACCCTTTTTATCCCTCACGCTTTTTTCTTTTTCTTTATCACAACGACCGCGACGACGGCGACTGCGATAAGGCAGACGGCACATGCCGATATGACGATCGCAATAGTCTTGCCGTTACTCTGTTTATCGGAGGTCAATGAGGTCGGGACGGTCGGCTCTTCGGGCGGAAGCGGCTCGACATTTTCTACATTCAATGTAACGACCCTCGAATAGAGATCATACACATATGTGGACGGTCTTGCACATTTTGTTTTGCTTCTGACCGTATAAGAGACGGTATAGCTGCCCTCGGCAAATGTCATGACGCCGTTTTCGTATGTCACATTTTCGCCGCCCTCGAGGAATATCAGCTCGGAATTTGCATCTTCCTCACCAAGGAGCGGAGTCTCAACTCTGCCATAGGTCAAAAGTGTCGCACTCGGGGTATGAGTCTCGCCAAATCCGATATTAAATGACGTTCCGCCCGTTTCGATACGCTTGCCGAAATCCTTGGCGGTGTCACAGTAATTCGTCGTCAGACCGCTGTAGCCGTCAAGCAGGAATCTTGCCATTGTCGAGTCGTTCTCAAATGTCCACGGATAGACCATTATGCCGCGCATTGACGCCTGATAGATGAATTTCGAGTTGTGACCGTTATAGAACGGATTATAGGTCGTGCCGAGCGGCTGTATTGCCGAAAGTACGCCCGATACCGAATTTGCACCCGTTCCGCTTACCTTGCTGTCGCAGAGATATCCGACCGACACCTCGGGGAAGACCTTCTTCATCTGCTTGACCTGTGCGGCATTGAAGGTAATGACGCTTATCTGTCCCTGCATCTCGTATTCTTCGGTAAGCTCTTTAAGCTTTTGGACTATCTCGATGTTACTGCTCTTTATCTCAATAAAGATCTGCACATCCTTGCCCTTGAACTCTTCGTAATACTCGCGCAGTGTGGGTATACGGCACTCCGAGTACAGCTCGCTGTTCTCGTATCCCTTGTTGACATAAAGTCTCTTAAGCTGTTTGAGCGTGGACGACTCGACGTGAATGTTCCTGTCGCAGGTTGCACCCGTCGTGTCATTGTGCATGATGACGATCTCGCCGTCCTTGGTCAGATATATATCATTCTCGATCACATCCGCACCGTTTTCGTAAGCAAGCTTTGCACTTTCGAGCGTGTTTTCGGGTGCTTGCGACGGAAGTCCGCGATGTCCGATGATGAGGGGCGTGCGAACGAGCGTTTTTGAAGTGAAATAGGTTGCCGCCGTGGTTGCAAGAAGGGTGGTATTGCCCGATATCACGCCGTGCGCACCCAAAACGAGCAGATCAAATGCGTCTGCACTGCCGCGCATCTCATCTGCAGCCACCCAAACGGCAACCAGTCTGTCCTCAAGGTACTTGACATTGTTGCCGACTGCCGCACTCTCGGGGATAACGACGATGCTTGCCATATTGGACATTGCCATGCCGCGGATCTCGAGCAGATCGGCTGTTGTCAGCTCCTCTGCCGACCTGTATTTTTCGGTAAGATCGAGCACGCCGCGGATATAGTCGGTATCTTTGCGCACCTTAGCGACAAGTGCGAGGTCGGACGACATGACGAAAGCATCACGAAGTCCTGTCTCGGCGATAAATGCGACAAGGCTGTCTGCCGCCGCCTCGGATGTTACAACATATGTCGGCATTATGGTATTTTCAAGTCTGTCGAGCACCGAGGCGGCATCGGCAAATTCGTTTTTCATGCTACTGTCGCAGAGCTTTTTGTTTTCGTTAAAATAGAAGATCAGATTTGCGGGCTTCTCGGCGGCGGAAAGTACCCTGTCAAGGTCAGCCGCACTCTCCACATACTCACTGAATGTCATCCCACCGATGATCTTTGTTTCGCTCTGCGCAAGGGCGGAAAAATCACGCGGCTTTACCTCATTACTGATAAGCTCGGTGACCTTTATGCTCTCGACCTTCATCACGCAATGGTTTGCCTGAAGACCGATCGCACCATCACGATAGGTCTCGACTCCACTTCTGTCGATAAGCTCCTCGCCGTTTATCGAGTAGGTGACATGCGTACCGCTTGCCTCGACCTTGATATCATAAAACTTATTTGCGGCGATCTTTTCCGAAAAAGATGCCGTTTCGGGGACGTTCCAAGAATTTGACTGTGTTCGCTCGGCAAACTCGATACCATTTGACAGGGTCGCATTCTGACGCACGCACATCTGATAATACGGATAGTTGCTCCTTTGGATACGGTACATTATCGAGCACCATCTCGAATCGTTTTCGGGAAACTCGATGGTCGCGCTGATCTCGATGCGATAGTCACCGCGAGCGTCAAGCGACTCGGGCAGGAGAAGGCGAACCGACTCGCGTCCGCGTGCATCAAGACTGAGCACACCATCCTCGACCTTTATGCGGTCTGAACCCTCGACGGCGCGATAATCTTCAGACAATCCGGCTGAGAAATCGTCCTCAAGCAGTACCTCGCCGACCTGATATGCTGCGGCGGACACCACGGATGTAGGAAAAGTGACAATAAGAGCCGCCGCGGCAAGCAGTGCCGACAGCAGACTGAAAATTTTTTGTGATCTCATAATCTTTTTCCTTTCAACAGATCAAAATGATATTTGTTCGTGTAATTATAGCACTTTTCTCTACATTTGTCAATTACTTTTCTTTGAATGCTTGAAAATTTCATTATTATGTGGTACAATGGATGAAGCACACCAAAAGGAGAACAGACAAAATGAACAATAACACCGTCATCCGCAGAATAGGCGAGAGCGATCGAGAGAGCTTTTTTGAAATGAGCCGCGAATTTTACTCATCGGATGCCGTTTTGCACGAAATTCCAAGATCATACCACGAGCGAGCCTTTGACGAGCTTATGCGCTCGGGGGATTATCTGATATGTTATATTTTCGAGAGGGACGGTGAGGCGGTCGGGTACGCAATGCTGAACAAAATGTTCATGCACGAATGCGGCGGCATCGTCCTCTGGGTAGAGGAACTTTATATAAGAGAGAGCTGTCGCGGCATGGGACTCGGGCACGAATTTTTCTCATTCCTCGAGAAAAACGAGTCGGCATCGAGATATCGCCTTGAGGTCGAGCCGGAAAATCTGCGTGCCCGCTCGCTCTACGAAAGGCTCGGGTACGGGGTACTTCCCTATATGCAGATGATCAAGGACATCAAATAAAACATCAGAAGGATATCAGCTCATCAAATGCCTTTATGGCATAGCTGTCGGTCATGCCCGATATGTAATCGATGATTGCCCGACAGTAGATCTGTGCATTCTCAAGCCTCGAGAACATCGGTGCGGAGGCATATTCGGGGTGAGGTGAAAAGAGGCAGAAGCGATCGAGCCAATCGGCAAACGACCGACAAAGCTCGCCGCCCCGCCGTCTGTTTGCACGAAGGTTCGCAAGCGTCCTTTCGGGACATTCGGGATCGTAGGCATCACAGAGCTTTTTGAAGAGCGAGCTTATCACAAGCTCCGAGTAATGATCGAACGTGTCAAGCTCGGGGCTTTTATATATGTATTCATAGTTGAACCGTTTTATTTCGTTCATCATGGCAAGCATCTCATCGCTAAGGCATATTCCGTGCTCGGGCGAGCTGTTTTTGCAGATATCGTAGACGAAATCGTTTATCAGCACCGTCGTATTGGCAATATCGCCCTTTATTATCTTGCTGAGCTTTTCTTTATCGTCGCGCGAAAGGATGCCGAGCCGCAGCGCATCCTCGATATCACGCCCGAGGTAGGCGATCTTGTCGGAGATCTTTACGACGCACCCTTCCCATGTGGAGGGCTGATAAAGTCCCGGGTGATCAAAATCGTCAAGCGATATCTGCTCGGATCTCGGAAAAATGCCGTTTTCATCGACCTCACCGCAGTGGGATATTATTCCGTCACGCACCGCAAAGGTGAGATCGAGCGGACGGTAGATGCCGTGATCGTCCTCGAGCATCTCAAAATGATCGACGATCCGCAGTCCGTGCCGTTCATGCCAAAAGCTCTCGCCGACATATTCTTTCGACAGATCGTTTATTATTCGCTCGCCCTTATGTCCGAACGGTGCGTGTCCGAGATCGTGTGCAAGCGAGATCGCTCTTGTCAGCTCACGCGACAGGCCAAGGCTGGTGGCAATTGTCTCGCTGACCGATTCGACATGCGAAACATGCTCCATGCGCGTGCAAATGTGGTCGTTACCGACATTGTAAAAGACCTGCGTCTTATGCTTTAGGCGTCTGTAAGCAAGGCAATGAAGGGTGCGTGTGTAATCTCTGACAAAGGGCGAACGCACGTCCCCCTCGCGGTCATAGAGAGGAACAAGTCGAGCTGTCGCCCTCTCGTAGTCGGGATTTTCGGGGAGCATTGCCTGCTCGTAAAAGCGCGGATAGGTCATGACAGTCATTCCTTTCGTTGTTTTTTTGTCAAAAAGCAAAAAGAGGTCATCTCGAACGCACCGTGAAACGGACAGCGCATTTGAGAGGCCTCTTGTTATTTGTTATCTTCTTCTGTTATTGCGATTTCCGCCGATAATGATAAGCAGACGGAGCAGCTGCATGACAGAGACTGCGAGAGCGGCAACATAGGTCATCGCCGCGGCAGAGAGCACACGACGCGCGCCCGTCAACTCGTCACCGCGAAGTATACCGTCCTCCTCGATGGTCGCAAGTGCACGACGGCTTGCATTAAACTCGGTCGGGAGCGTCACAAGCTGGAAAAGCGTGCTGAGCCCGAAACAGGCGGCACCGACATAGGCAACAATGACGAAAAACTCGCTCGCATAAGCGAATACACAACCGATCAGTATGAGCGGCATTGCGAGCTTCGACCCTATATTGGTTATCGGAACGATCGCAGATCGGATCTTTATCGGAAGATAGCCTGTTGCGTGCTGGATCGCATGACCGCATTCGTGCGCCGCAACACCGATGGCGGCGGTCGAGGACGAGCCGTAAACGCTATCCGACAGCCTGATCACGTCGTTTTTGGGATCGTAATGGTCGGTCAGCTTGCCCGAAACATGCTCTATGCGAATGTGATGAAGCCCGTTGTCGTCCAAAATGCGACGGGCAACCTGTGCGGCGGTATATCCGCGCACGAGCTGTTTGCTGTATTTCTCAAACGTGGTATCGACCTTTACCGATGCGATCATCGCAAATATGACCGCAGGAAGGACGAGAACGATGTAAGTAATATCTATCATACGAAATTTCCCTTTTGTGTGTTATCTTTCCCTTATTATACCACATTCGTGCGAGATTTGCATGAGTTTTTTGTGTTAATTCTGTGAATTTTCCACATATGTCCCGCAAATCAATCATATTTGCCGTTTATGATCTTTTCAAGTGCGACAATATTCTTGTCGAAGTTGAGCGAGAGGACAGACATGCCGTGTATCGTCGAATACTTCCAGCTTCCATCGACGGGAAGGCGGTAGGATTTTATCTCATACGAAAGATAGGTCGGTGCTTTTGTTAAGAGCGAGAGCATCTCGCTGCTGCTTATATTGGTGGTGACCTGCGGCAGAAATTCATCAAGCAGACTGCCTATCTCGAAGACGCTCAGCCCTTTCAGCTTATCAAAGAGCAGATTCATGACCCTTCTCTGTCTGAGGGTGCGCGCGAAATCGCCGCCCTCGCCGTCGAGCGAGACATATCGACAGCGGCAATAATTCAGTGCGTGTTTGCCGTCAAGGTGAACCATTCCGGGGGTTGCAGAGCCTTCAAGCCCGACAAAATCGATCTCTGCCTGCGAAAGATTAACGTCAACGCCGCCCATATAATCGATAATATTCTCAAATCCCGAGAAATTTATCCTTATATACTGATCGATCTGAATGTTGAAGTTTTCTTTTATCGTTTTGGTCAAAAGCGACACACCGCCTGCGGCGTATGCGGCGTTTATACGGTTATAGGTGTCGATGACCGGTATATGTAGATAAATATCACGCAAAAACGAGGTCATGACGATCTGCCCGGTCTTCTCGTTGATCGTCACGAGCATCATCGTGTCCGATCGACCGCGATCGCTTGCCGTGCGTGCGTCCGTGCCGATCAGCAGGATGTTTCTGATATGACTGCCGAACTGCATTCCCTTGTCGGTATCGACCTTCGGGGGCGTATATGGCGGTGCTGTCGTCGTTGCGGGCGGCGGCGTTGTCGTCGGGGGCTGATCTCCCGTTATCGGGGGCTGATCGCCGGTTGTCGGCATGTCGGTGATCGGAACAGACGGCGGCACGGTCGGCTCATCGGTGATCGGCATATCGTCGGTCTCGAACGGAATATCGTATATGATCTCCTCGGTCGTTGCCGTCGGAGGAACGTAATTTATCTTTCCGTAGTAATGACGGTAGATCGAGTAAGCGGCAATCAAAAAGCACAAAATGAGGCAGACGATCACTATACCGATAATGGCAAGGATCTTTGTGATCTTTTTGCCGACGCTCTGTTTCTCTTTCTCCGATCTTGTTTTGCTCAAAAAAATGTGCTCCTTTCGCCGATCGCTCGGACGTTTTTTCTTCTCATCTGATTATTTTACCACTCAAATGTGAATAAATCAAGCATTTTTACCGATACATCTTGACATATCGGGCAAATTGTGTTAAAATAACGACAGTTCGGGCAAACATCTGACGCCGAAAGGAGCACACACGACTACATGGATCTCGGTCACGTTATACTTCACGCGCTCGCCGACTCGGCGATGATACTTCCGATCCTGCTTCCGGTCTGCTTTTTGATCGAGTGGATTGAATACAAAAAATACACCGCACTTGAAAATTCACGCCTTCTCTGCGGCAGGCTCTCACCGCTGATCGGCGCACTTTTCGGCTCGATACCGCAGTGCGGATTTTCGGTCGCCGCGACCGACCTTTTTGCCGGCGGTTCGCTCTCGGCAGGTGCGCTCGTCGCTGTCTACATCGCAACATCGGATGAGGCGATCCCGATAATGCTCTCGCGTCCCGATAGATTTGCCAACATGCTCGCCCTGATATCGGCAAAGCTTGTCCTCGGAATTTTTGCAGGATACATCACGATGGCTCTGCTCGACAGGCATCGCATCCACAAGCACGCCGATCACCATGATCACGATCACGAGCATGATCACGATCACGGCGAGCACATCCACGAAAAGCCGCACTCGCACGCATCGATCGGCTGTTGCAAGCATGAGATCGAGGGCGGTCATTTTGAATGGAAGCATCCGATCCTCCACTGTGCAAAGATCTTTTTCTATGTTCTGTGCGTCAATTTTGCGATGGGTGCTCTGATCGAGCTTGTCGGCGAAGATCGGCTTATCGCTTTCCTCGGGCAGAGCAAGTGGTTACAGCCGATACTTGCATCTCTCGTCGGACTTATCCCGAACTGTGCATCCTCGGTTGTTCTGACCGAACTTTATCTGCTCGACGGTCTGACCTTCGGTGCGGTCGTCTCGGGGCTTTCGGTCAACGCAGGGCTTGGACTGATGGTGCTTTACAAAGAAAATTCACGCATAAAAGAGAACATCTCGATCACCGCGCTGGTCATGTTTTTCGGACTTTTTGCGGGTTATTTGCTCACTTTGCTCGACCACATCGTCGCCTGACTGAAAATTTCTGAAAAAAATTGCAATTTTTCATACTTTTTTTCATAAAAGTACTTGATATTTCCGCCATAATGTGGTAAGATTATTATCGCAAAAAGCAGCTTAAATTTTATATGAGGTGAAAACACATGTCTATGTACAACAAAAAGACAATCGAAGACATTGACGTATCCGGCAAGCGCGTTCTTGCAAGATGCGACTTCAATGTTCCCATGAAGGACGGCGTCATTACCGATGACAAGAGAATTGTCGGTGCGCTTCCTACCATCAACTATCTGGCAGACCACGGTGCGGCAGTTATCCTCTGCTCTCACATGGGTCGCCCTCACAATATCTTCAACGAGAAGCTCAAGCTCGACAAAAAGGAGCTTAAGAAGATCGCCGCTCTTCCCGAGGATCAGCAGGAGGCAGCAAAGGCAGCCGCTCTCGAAAAGGCGAAGAACGATATCAAGAAGCTCTCGCTGGCTCCCGTTGCTGCTCGCATCTCCGAGCTTTGCGGCAAAGAAGTCATCATGGCAAAGGACGTTATCGGTCCCGATGCAAAGGCAAAGGCTGCCGCTCTGAAGCCCGGTCAGATCCTTATCCTCGAGAATGTTCGTTTCCACGAAGAAGAGGAAAAGAACGATCCCGCATTTGCAAAAGAGCTTGCATCCATGGCTGACATCTATGTTAACGATGCATTCGGCACGGCTCACCGTGCTCACGCATCGACCGCAGGCGTTGCAGACTATCTCCCTGCCGTATGCGGATACCTTATTCAGAAAGAGATCTCGGTAATGGGCGATGCTCTTGCCGATCCCAAGCGTCCTTTCGTTGCAATTCTCGGCGGCGCAAAGGTCTCCGACAAGATCGGTGTTATCGAGAACCTTCTTGACAAGGTTGACACGCTCATCATCGGCGGCGGCATGGCTTACACATTCTACCGTGCAATGGGCAAATCGATCGGCACATCGATCTGCGAGAACGACAAGGTCGATCTTGCACGTGACATCATGGACAAGGCTCACGCAAAAGGCGTAAACCTTCTCCTCCCTGTTGACAACATGATCGCAACATCCTACTCCGAGGATGCCGTATTTATGGAAATGGATTCGGACGCACTTCCCGACGGATGGATGGGACTTGACATCGGTCTCAAGACCCAGGAGCTCTACTCCAAGTCGCTCAAGGGTGCAGGCACTGTCGTATGGAACGGCCCGATGGGCGTTTCCGAATGGAAGAATTTTGCATCCGGCACGATAGCTGTCGCAACCGCAGTTGCTGAGGCAACCGACGAAGGTGCTATCTCGATCATCGGCGGCGGTGATTCGGCGGCAGCGGCTGAAAATCTCGGCTTTGCTGACAGAATGACCCACATTTCGACAGGCGGCGGCGCATCGCTCGAGTTCCTTGAAGGCAAGGATCTCCCCGGCATTGCATGCCTCAACGACAAAGACTGATCCCTGACATTGGAGGATATATAAAATGAGTGCAAGAAAAAGAAGACCCGTCATTGCGGGAAACTGGAAAATGAATCTTACCCCCTCGCAGGCAAAGGAATTTGCCGCTGATCTCTTTGAGCATGTCAAGGGCAGACGCAGCTGCGACATCGTTGTTTGCGTTCCCGCAATCGACATTCCCGTTGTGGCAAAGGTACTTGCGGGTACTGCCGTAAAGGTAGGCGGACAGAATGTCCACTACGAGAAAAAGGGTGCATACACCGGCGAGATCTCGGCTGAGATGCTCGTTGACGCAGGCGCAAAATATGTCGTTATCGGTCACAGCGAACGTCGCCAGTATTTCGGCGAGACCGACGAAACGGTCAACCTTCGCACCAAGGCGGCAATAAACAGCGATCTTACCGCTATCGTTTGCGTTGGTGAACTGCTTGCAGAGCGTGAGGCAGGTATCACGAGCGAGGTCGTCGCAAGGCAGGTAAAGCTTGCTCTGGCAGGCATTCCCGCCGAGAAGATGAACCGCATTATCATCGCTTACGAGCCTGTATGGGCTATCGGCACGGGCAAGACCGCAACTGCCGAACAGGCTGAGGAGGTCTGTGCTTTCATCAGAACGACAGTCGCATCGCTCTACAGCAAATCTTTGGCTCGTCAGCTGATCGTCCTCTACGGCGGTTCGATGAACGCAGGCAATGCGGCAGAACTAATTGCGATGGAGAACATCGACGGCGGTCTGATCGGCGGAGCATCGCTCAAGGCTGATGCATTTGCCACGATCGTTGAAGCCGCACAGTAATTTCATCTGATCTACGGGGAGGGATTCGGCAACGGATCACTCCCCGTTTGTACACAAACGAAAGGATTTGACAAGCATGAACATATGGCACGACATAGATCCCGACAGAGTTCACCCCGATGATTTTTATGCGGTCATCGAGATCCCGAAGGGATGTAAGAACAAATATGAGCTTGATAAGGAAACCGGACTTCTGAAGCTCGATCGAATACTCTATACCGCCACGCACTACCCGGCAAATTACGGATTCATCCCGCGCACATACGCAGATGACGGTGACCCGCTTGATGTTCTGATACTCTGCAGTGAGTCGATCTCACCGCTCACACTCGTGCACGCCTATCCGATCGGCGTCATACGAATGATGGACAACGGAAAGCTTGATGAGAAGATCATCGCAATACCCTTCTCCGACCCCACATACAACGGTTACCGCTCCATCTTCGCACTCCCTCGCCATGTTTACGAGGAGATGCAACACTTTTTCACCGTCTACAAGACGCTTGAGCATAAGGAGACGGTAGTCAACAATGTCGGCGACGAACGAGACGCCGCCAAGATCATCGCCGCCGCGATCGAAAATTACAACAAGACCTACGGCGCGGAATAAAGTCGAGGATGGGTGATCGCACCGCAAGGGTTTCAACAAAAAAGCACCTCAACAAAAAATCTGTCTCAAATGCCGACTTTCGGCATTTGAG
This sequence comes from uncultured Lachnospiraceae bacterium, assembly GCA_964582375.1. GTDB lineage: Bacteria > Bacillota > Clostridia > Oscillospirales > CAG-272 > CAKSQF01. Next base: position 57,253 of record CAZORL010000005.1, on the reverse strand, counting down.
ACAGATTTTTTCATTTTATTCTTTTGTCAGTTCTTTTATCAGCTCGATCTCATGCGGATCGTACGGCGTATGATCCTCTCTGAAAAGATCATGCTGCCATTTTGTGTAGTCAAGCTCGGGGCGCGCCGCTTTAAGCCACTCCCAAGGGAGATAGAACTGCGAATATCCCGCAACAAGTCCCCAGTTGAAGCTTGCAATCTGTTTTTCCCGATAGAATGGCAGTTGATCGGCGATATTGTTGTCGAGAATGCGGTGAAGCCACTCGGTATTTGCCATCGGGCGACCCTCCTTTTCAAGCTCGGAAACAATATTCTTGACCTTCCAAAAAGGCTCGTAATCATGGAAGCTCACGATATCCGAAAGCTCGACGGCAAGCTGCTGTATCGGCGAAAGCTTTGCCTCGGGATCTGCCCCGTAATCGTCCGAATAGCTCCATGCGCCAACGGTCAGCGGTGCGGTCGGCTCATATTCGCGCGCGATCTCAAAGGTGCGCTTAAGATAGGGCACGCTCATCTCCTCTCTCTTGCTGTTGCCCGGCTCGTTCCAAAGATCCCAGATAACGATCCTTTCGTCCTTGCCGAAACGTCCGAAAATGTCATGAAGATACTGCTCGCAGATCGGTTGCCACTCGGGCTCATCCCAGAGTATCCAGCCTTTCGCATCCTTGGGCGGTGTGATATGCGCACTGTTTTTATGTCCGCCGTGACATCCGACATCGTAATGTCCGTGCCCGGGGGCAGGCTTTGGTATCTCGATCTTCTCGGGACGACCGAACGAAACACAATCGTTGAAGAGTACGGGCATCACCGACAGTCCGTGCGAGTAAAAAAGCCCCAGCACGCGATCGATCCTGTCAAGGCAGACACCTCTCTCGTGATACCAGCTGTCAAACGGAAACCAAATTCGAACGCTGTTAAATCCGATCGAATGCGCAAGCTCCATTTCGCTCTCGAGCGTCGGAAGCATCTCCTCAAGCGTGTCATCCTTCCACATTGACAGCACGGGTGTCTGCGAGGGCACGAAATTGCAACCGACTATCCACGGTCTTTGCCTCCAATAGTCCCACGCCTTTTCTTTTGTCCATCTTTCTTTCATAAATCAAGCTCCTTTCGAGGTTTGCTGTATGCATTTTACCATATTTGATCGAGATTGTCAAGAGTCTTCTTGACGCAATGTCGGATATTTGTTTATATCGGCGCAGATCGACGCTCTGCCGCACAAAAAAGGCAGTCTCAAGCATGCGAGACTGCCTTTTTTTTCGATTTTTTCATCGCACCGGAGTACCTTTGCAAGCATGGCGATATACTCTGTCGCGGCTCGATTGATGTTTTTTTGGCACTGCTCATATTGCTGAATGGTGCGTAGCGGAATGCCCGACAGCTCCGCAAGTCTGCGTTGGCGCAGACCGACTGCAAGGCGTCGCATTTTGAGATTTGTCTCGGGCTTTGCCGCTCTATACATCTCGCTTTTTATCTTTTTTCATCCCGCCCCGAGGGTTATGCTTGACTTGCCTGTGGCAGGGTCATAGTTTGCGATATATTTTTTTAGCAAAATGATATCGGCAGAGGTTGTTTTTCCGTCGCCGTTGGCATCGCCGCAACCGGGGAGATTAACACTTGAAGTGCCTGTTTTGCCGTCGTAATTTGCGATATACTTTTTGAGCAGGATGACATCGGACGAGTTGATCTTCCCGTCACCGTTGGCGTCGCCGTAATTGATCGGCGCAAATTTGCGTATCTCGCAATCGCTTGAATATGGCTCATCCCCGACAAGATATTCGATAAAGCCATCCCTTGAAAGCAGAGCGAATACGAGCCGATCGGTGTAGGTCAGCACGCGATCAGATCTTCCGCTTTTGACATCGAGCAAATATATACCGTCGGGACCGTTATAATAAAGCTTGTCGCCATATTCGCAGACACCGACATATTTGTTAATGTAATAGCTGAACGCATCGACATACCAAAGATCGTCCACCTCAAATACTGTGCGTTTTGTACGATTTTTGGTGTCTATCTCGTAGATTTTACCTTTTCTATCGGCAAAATACCATCTGCCGTCAAGCCATCCGCCCGAATTTTCGAAATTATCAAGAAGATCGCCGCAGTACTCGGTGTCGCAGGTATGATCGGAGATCCAATCGTGATACCCGAGTTTTTTCATCTCGGCATCCGAGCGAAGGAAATACGCCTTTGACGCATGTGCGAACCGATCGGGGATCGGGTCAGCCCATGTGGTATCGACATGATACCATTTGCCGTCGATCATGACCGTATTCCATATATGGTTCATCGCAGACGAGGTCGCATATCCGACACTCATACCGAGGCGTTGGAGAATTATACCATAAAGCTGTGAATATGCGTTGCAGACGCCTCTGCCGTTTGCGAGCAGTTCGTTGGCGCGATAATATTCAAAATCGGTATCATATTCGAAATTTGTGCACATATACTCAAACACCCAGAGTGCCTTGTCGATATCGCTTTTGATATCGCTCGGCATCTCGGAGATGATCTCGTTGATCTTGCCGTTTGCGGCGGCGAGCTCGGAGCTGTCGGCGGTATATGATATCCTCAGCGTCGTAACCTTCCCGCTTGACGGGAAATAGGAATACGATCTGCCACCGACATAGTAAAACTCAGGGTTCTTTAACAGCTCGTCAAATATTGCGTTCACCTCATCGACGGTGACATTGTACTCGTACATTTGCAAGTCGGTGTCAAGCTTCTCTATGGCGGTGATTATCGCCGCTCTTGCGGTGGTCTTTGATCTTGATGTTACAGTATATGCAGTCTCGATCGCCGATATCGGCAGATAAGACACGGCGACCGCCGATGCGACAAGGAAAGTCGCGATCGATCTTTTTATGAATTTTTTCATGACATAAAAATATTTCCTATGTTGTAAGCCCCTCCTCGCAGTAAAGACAGCGAAGCGAGCCGTCAACCTCTTTGAAAAGAGGTGCAAGCTCCTGCTCGCAGGTGAAGATACAGCGAGGATTTTGACATGTGTGTTCGGATGTGACAAGTTTTGATCGGTCGATCGGCATGGGTCTGCCGTCGGCAAGCGAAAGCATCTTTAGGATAAGTGCCATACGCATATACTTGCCGTTTTCGACCTGCTTAAAGTAGCAGGCACGCGGGTCATCATCGATGGCAACCGATATCTCGTTTACTCTGGGAAGCGGATGAAGCACCGACATGTCGCTCTTTGCGAAGTTCATCTTGTCGGCGGTGAGTATATAGCTGTCCTTGAGGCGAAGATATTCGTCCCTGTCCTCAAATCTCTCCTGCTGAACTCTCGTCATATAAAGAACGTCGAGGGTGGGCAGAGCATGGACGAGATCGGGATCTTCCTCGAAGGAAACGCCGCCGTTTATCATCTCGTTTTTGACATAATCGGGGAGGGCAAGCTCACCGGGTGAGATCAGAACGAATTTGATACCCTCGTATCTGCTCATCGCACGGATAAGCGAATGGACAGTCCTGCCGTATTTAAGGTCACCGCAAAGACCGATCGTCAGATCGGAAAGTCTTCCCTTTTCGCGTCTGATGGTCAAAAGATCGGCAAGCGTCTGGGTCGGGTGGCAATGTCCGCCGTCGCCCGCATTGATCACGGGAATGCGTGCATTTGATGCGGCAACAAGTGCCGCACCCTCTTTGGGATGGCGCATTGCGATGATATCGGCGTAACAGCTGATAACCTTCGATGTATCGGCAACGCTCTCGCCCTTTGATGCGGACGAGCTTGCCGCCGCCGAAAATCCGATCACATTGCCGCCAAGCTCGTACATTGCCGCCTCGAAGCTGAGGCGGGTTCTTGTAGACGGCTCGAAAAAGAGGGTCGCAAGCTTTTTGCCCTCGCAAACATGCGCATATTTCTGCGGTTTTTCGATAATATCAAGAGCTGTCGAAACGATCCCGTCGATCTCATCCACCGACAGGTCGGTAATATCAATAATACTTCTCATGGTTATCCTTTCTTAAGGCTGAAAATCAAAGAATTTCAGGCTTTTGCACCGTATGTTTCGAGATATTTCTTTATTCTTGCCACATTTTCGGCATTTTTGGGGTCTTCTTCAAGATATTCAATGATATCGTAAACATCAACGACCGAGTATACGGGGAATCCGAACTCCTCGCCGACCTCAGCCATTGCCGACTTCTCACCGAGCCCCTTTTCCATGCGATCGACCATGACAAAGGTTGCCGCGACCTTGACGCCCTCAAGCTTTGAAAGGATCGCCATGCTCTCGCGGATGGCAGTACCTGCGGTTATGACATCCTCGACGATCACGACCTCGTCGCCCGATTTCGGCTTATATCCGACAAAAACGCCGCCCTCGCCGTGATCCTTCTCTTCCTTGCGGTTAAAGAAGAAGGGCAGGTCAAGTCCGTGATTTGTGAGTGCGCAAGATACCGATACGGCGATCGGAATACCCTTGTACGCCGGTCCGAAAAGCACTGCCCTCTTCTGACCGAGCTTTTCAGTATACGCTCTTGCGTAGAACTCTCCGAGGCGAGATATCTGCGCACCCGTCTTAATCTCACCGGCATTGATGAAATAGGGTATCTTTCTGCCGCTTTTTGCGGTAAAATCGCCAAACTTGAGCACTCCCGCGCTCTCCAAAAACTGTATAAACTCTCTCTTATAGCTCTGCATTTTCATTTCTCCTTTTCAGTCAACAAATTCACGCACGCATCTTTCATATGCGGCAACAGGGTCATCGGCAGCAGTTATCGGGCGTCCGACAACAATGTAATCGGATCCGATCTTTTTAGCCTCGGCGGGTGTCATTACCCTCTTTTGGTCGCCGACATCGCCATCGGCAAAACGCACGCCGGGGGTGACTGTCAGGAAAGCGTCTCCGCAGACCTCGTGTACCTTGCCTGCCTCAAGCGGCGAGCAGACAACACCGTCAAGACCTGCGATCTTGGCATTGTGAGCATAGTGCATAACGACACGGTCGATAGGCTCTTTTATAAGAAGATCCCTCTCCATTCTCTCTTGGTCGGTCGAAGTCAGCTGTGTAACCGCGATAAGAAGGGGTCTTGTTCCGTCGGGACGGGTCAGTCCCTCAAGGGCAGCCTCCATCATGGAGATCGTGCCGCCTGCGTGGAGGTTGCAGATATCGACATCAAGACGCGAGAGCACCGACATTGCCTTTTTGACGGTATTCGGAATATCGTGAAGCTTAAGATCGAGGAAGATCTTATGTCCGCGACGCTTGATCTCCTTGACGATCGCAGGACCTTCCGCATAGAAAAGCTCCATTCCGATCTTTACAAACGGCTTTCTGCCGCAATTTTCGAATCTATCAAGAAATTCGTATGTTTTTTCTGCGCTTGAAAAGTCGCAGGCAACAATTACATCCTTACCCATTACATGCTCCTATTATATCACTTAAATTTTCTATTTTGTATTTTTCCATAACGCGAGGGAGATCCTCAATTATGTTCTTGCAGGCAAACGGATCGACGAGATTGGCAGCCCCCACCTCGACAGCAGTCGCTCCCGCAAGCATCATTTCAATGACATCCTCGGCACTTGAAACGCCGCCCATACCGACGACCGGGATGCTCACCGCATTTGCGACCTGATACACCATGCGAACTGCCACAGGGAAGATGGCAGGACCCGAAAATCCGCCCATTTTGTTGGCGATTATCGGCTTTTTCGTCCTCAGATCTATCCGCATTCCGAGCATCGTATTGATCAGACTTATGCCGTCCGCACCTGCATCCTCGCACGCCGCCGCGATCGATACGATATCGGTCACGTTGGGCGAGAGTTTGATGATCAGCGGTTTCTTTGTGACCGCTCTGACCGCCTTTGTCACCGATGCGGCGGCGTGCGGATCTGTTCCGAAACTCATTCCGCCGCCGTGAACGTTCGGACAGCTGACATTGACCTCTATCCACCCAACACTCTCGCAGGCGTCGATCTTCTCGCAGGTATATGCGTAATCGTCGATTGAAAATCCGCTGACGTTCGCCATTACCTTTTTGTTAAAGCACTTTGCAAGCCTCGGAAGCTCGGTCGATATAACGCTGTCCACACCCGGGTTCTGCAGTCCGACCGCATTTATCATGCCCGATGTGCACTCGGCGATCCTCGGCGTGGGATTGCCGAATCGCGGCTCTTTTGTCGTACCCTTGAACGAAAATGTTCCGAGTATGTTTATATCGTACAGTTCGGCAAACTCATATCCGTAGCCGAACGTGCCTGAGGCAGGGATTATCGGATTGTCGAGCGTTATGCCGCAAAGATCCACCTTCATGCCTTTATTTGTTACTGCCATAGGATCTCCTCCTTTTTCATAACCGGTCCGTCCTTGCAGATCCGCTTGTTACCGGTCAGTGTCTTGCAGGAGCATCCCATGCATGCGCCGAATCCACAGCCCATTCTTTCCTCAAAGCTCATCTGACCGAGTGTCGCGGTCGCACGCCACAGAGCCTTGAGCATCGGCTCGGGTCCGCAGGCGTAGAAATAGCTGTAATCGACAGGCAAAGCGTCGGTCACAAATCCGGCAACACCGTAACTTCCGTCAACCGTTGCGACGGTGACATCGCAACCGAGATCGGCGAACTCTTTTTCGTAAAAGATCTCGCTTGCCTTGTTAAATCCGAGCACGACCGACACACAGATCCCTTTTGCGCGCAGTTCTTTTGCAAGCATGTAGAGCGGAGGGACGCCGACACCGCCGCCGACAAGGAGCGGATGGTCGCCCGAGAGGCTCATATCGTAGCCGTTGCCAAGCCCCGTCAAGAGGTCGAGCTTTTGACCATGCGTCATTTTTGACATTTGCTCCGTTCCCTTGCCGACCACCTTATAGATAAGAGTCAGCAGGTCGTCGCAGACATCGCAGACCGATATCGGGCGGCGAAGGTACAGTCCGTCAAGCTTTATATTGACAAACTGTCCGGGTGCGGTTATTGCCGATGTGTCACCGATCAGCGTCATTTTGAAGACATCGGCAGTCAGCGGCAGATTTTCTTTAATTTCAAATATTGTTTGATTCATGATCTTTCCTCATAAAATGATGTAAATGCACAAGATCGGGGATTTTGCAATATCTTCCGCAAAACTTACGAATCGATGGTCGATATGGTAAGTGTCGTCTCCTCAAGGACATCGAGCAGAACTCTGACGGTGTCGAGGGAGGTGAAGATCGTGACATTATTTTCGGTCGCGAGTCGGCGGATGGTGTGTCCGTCGCTTGCCTGTGAGAGTGCACCGATATCACGGGTATTGATAACATATGCGATATGACCCTGTCTGATCGCGTCGGGGATCTCCTCACTTCCGCTTGCTATCTTTGCAAGGATGTGCGTGCGGATACCGTTTTCTTTGAGGAAGAGTGCCGTGCCGCGAGTTGCCAAAATGTTAAATCCGAGATTGTAGAAACGACGAATGAGCGGCAGTGCCTCTGCTTTATCCTTATCGGCAACCGTCACCAAGACCGAGCCGTAATTTTGAAGTCTTGTGCCCGATGCCTGAAGTGCTTTATAAAGTGCACGGTTAAGCTTATTGTCATAGCCGATAGCCTCACCTGTCGATTTCATCTCGGGTGACAGATAAGCGTCAAGTCCCTTGATCTTATTGAAGGAGAACACCGGCACTTTTACATAGAAACGCTTCTTTTCCTCGGGATAAATATCGAATATTCCCTGCTCCTTGAGCGTCTTGCCGAGTATTACCTCGGTTGCGATATCCGCAAGGCTGTAGCCTGTCGATTTTGAAAGGAAGGGCACGGTACGCGACGAGCGCGGATTGACCTCGATGACATAAACATCCTCATGCTCATCAACTATGAACTGGATGTTGTACAGTCCGACGATACCGATGCCGAGTCCGAGCTTTTTGGCGTATTGCAGGATGATGCCCTTGACCTTGTTCGATATACTGAAGGTCGGATAAACGCTGATCGAGTCGCCCGAGTGGATGCCCGTGCGCTCGACAAGCTCCATAATTCCGGGAACGAACACGTCTCTGCCGTCGCAGATGGCATCGACCTCGACCTCTTTGCCCTGAATGTACTTATCGACAAGCACGGGTCGATCGGCGTCGATCTCAACTGCCGTCTTAAGATAGTGGCGAAGTCCTTCCTCGCTGGCGACGATCTGCATTGCTCTGCCGCCGAGCACGAACGAGGGACGAACGAGCACGGGATATCCGATCTCTGCGGCTGCCTTGACGCCGTCCTCGATCTTTGTGACTGCCTTGCCCTTGGGCTGAGGAATATGCAAACTCTCGAGTATCTTCTCGAAGCTGTCGCGGTTCTCGGCACGATCGATCGCCTCGCAATCGGTGCCGATGATCTTTACACCGCGACGCATGAGCGGCTCGGCGAGATTTATCGCAGTCTGACCTCCGAGCGATGCGATAACTCCCTCGGGGCACTCGTAATCGACGATAGCCATGACATCCTCGGGCGTCAGCGGCTCGAAATAGAGCTTGTCGGCGGTGGTATAGTCGGTAGATACCGTCTCGGGGTTGTTATTGATGATTATCGACTCATAGCCCGAGCGACCGATGGTCTGAACGGCATGCACGGTCGAGTAGTCGAACTCGACGCCCTGTCCGATACGGATAGGTCCTGCGCCAAGCACAACGATCTTCTTTTTATCGGTAAGGACCGACTGATTTTCTCCGCTGTAGGATGAGTAGAGATATGCGATATATTTCCCGGTATGCAGTGTATCGACCATGCGGAACACGGGGGTGATGCCCTCTTTTTTGCGAAGTGCATACAGCTCGGTCTCGCTTACCTTCCAAACGGACGAGATATACTTGTCCGAAAATCCGAGCTTTTTGACATGGCGGAGGGTGGGAACATCCAATCTGTTTGCGGCAAGGGTACGCTCGGCATCGACGATCTTCTTATAAGACTCGAGGAAAAGCTCGGTGACCATTGTCGCACGGTGAAGCTCTTCGATGCTCACGCCGCGACGGAGCAGCTCGAAAATGGCAAAAACATTGTCGTCACGGAACTCGCTGACATAATCAAAGAGCTGATCGACCGAGTAATTGTCAAATTTGGGGAGATAGAAGTGCGAAACTCCGATCTCGAGCGAGCGAACCGATTTGAGCAGGCACTCCTCGAGGGTAGAGCCGATGCCCATGACCTCGCCTGTCGCCTTCATCTGCGTGCCGAGAGTGTTGGACGCATCGGCGAACTTATCAAAGGGGAATCTGGGGAATTTGGCGACTATATAGTCAAGCGACGGCTCGATTGCCGCAGTGCCGCCCGCAACGGGGATCTCGTCGAGCAGCATGCCGAGTGCGATCTTTGCAGTAACTCTTGCTATCGGATATCCGCTTGCCTTGGATGCAAGTGCCGACGAGCGCGACACGCGAGGGTTGACCTCGATGAGATAATACTTGCTCGATGTCGGGTCAAGTGCGAACTGCACATTACAGCCGCCCTCGATCTTCAGCTCGCGAATGATCTTTATCGCACTGTCGTTGAGCATTTTTTTATCGGCATCCGAGAGCGAAAGGATGGGCGCAACCACTATGCTGTCGCCCGTATGAACGCCGACGGGATCGATGTTTTCCATTCCACAGATGGTGATGGCGTTGTCCGCCGAGTCGCGCATTACCTCAAATTCGATTTCCTTATAGCCCTTTACGCTCTTTTCGATAAGCACCTGATGCACGGGTGAGAGTTTGAATGCATTCATGCCGATCTCGATCAGCTCATCCTCATTGTTCGCAAAACCGCCGCCCGTACCGCCGAGGGTAAACGCAGGACGCAGGACAACAGGATAGCCGATCTCCTCTGCCGCCTTTTTTGCCTCGTCAAGATTGTAAGTTATCTTCGAGGGGATGACAGGCTCACCGATCGACTCGCACATTTCCTTGAAGAGTTCGCGATCCTCGGCACGCTCTATCGACTCGCTCGATGTGCCGAGAAGCTGTACATTACATTCGCGCAGGACGCCCTTCTTTTCAAGCTGCATGGCGAGGTTGAGTCCCGTCTGTCCACCGATCCCGGGGACGATCGCATCGGGACGCTCGTAGCGCAGTATTTTCGCGATATATTCAAGTGTCAGAGGTTCCATGTAGACCTTATCGGCGATCGACGTATCTGTCATAATGGTTGCAGGGTTGGAATTGCAGAGTATTACCTCGTACCCTTCCTCCTTGAGTGCAAGACACGCCTGTGTGCCTGCATAGTCAAATTCGGCCGCCTGACCGATAACGATCGGTCCCGAGCCTATGATCAGAACTTTTTTGATATCTTTTCTCTTTGCCATTTTCTTTTCTCCTCCGACTTTTTTGGTATATTGAGTTGTTTGACAGTATATGTTAATTTTTGATGTAAGCTATTTTTCCGCCGCAAACGGTCGCAAGCGCGCATCCCCAAAGTTCTCTGCCCTCAAAGGGCGTTGCTCTGCCCATTGACAGGAATTTCGCAGGATCGACCGTAAATTTTTCGCCGAGATCCCACACGGTGAAGCTGTCCCCGAGCGGTATGCCGAATACCTTTCGCGGATTTGTTGCCATAAGCTCCACGAGGCGATCAAGCGTTATCACGCCGCACCTGACAAGCCCCGAGTAGAGCGAGGCAAATGCGGTTTCAAGACCGACGATCCCGAACGACGAACCCTCAAGTCCGCGCGATTTTTCATCTGCGCTGTGCGGAGCGTGATCGGTGGCGATCATGTCGATCGTGCCGTCAACAATTCCCTCGACAAGTGCCGCTCGATCTTCGGCAGAGCGAAGCGGCGGGTTCATTTTGAATCTGCCGTCCTCGCGAAGATCGCCCTCGTCAAGAAGCAGATAATGTGGTGCTGTTTCGCAGGTTACGGGAAGTCCCTCAGCCTTTGCAGCACGGATAAGCTCGACGCTCTCGCGGCATGATATATGGCAGACATGATATCGGCAACCGCTCTCTCGAACAAGCTCGATATCTCGCTTTATCGGTCTCCATTCGCTCTCCGAACAGATGCCCGAATGTCCGTGCTCTGCGGCGTATTTTCCGTCATGGATATAGCCGCCGTGAAGCAGACTGTTATCCTCACAGTGCGCGACGATCATCTTCCCGAGTGCCTTTGCACGATGCATCGCCTCGAGCATCAGCCCCCGATCCTGCACGCCCTTGCCGTCATCCGAAAATGCGACGGCATACACAGCGAGTGCCTCCATGTCGGAGAGCGTCTTCCCCATCTGACCGACAGTTATCGCGGCGTATGGATGGATGTTTATATTTGATCTCTTTGCCGCCTCAAGAACGCTCTGCATGTGCGAGAGAGAGTCGGGCACGGGCGAGAGGTTCGGCATGGTGCAAACGTCGGTGTAACCGCCATGGGCGGCGGCGGCAGATCCGCTTACCACCGTTTCTTTATAAGAAAAACCCGGCTCACGAAAATGCACATGCACATCGCAAAAACCGGGAAAGATACAACAATCAGACGCCGACGAAAAAAGAGATTGATCAAATGAAGAAAAATAGTGCACAGCAAAATCTTCAGCCTCGGGATATCGCTCGAAACCGGAGATCGTGATCTGCTTTTTATTTTCCGACATGATGGTCTTCATAAGAGTTACCTTTCAAATCTTGTTTCTATCCTGAGTATTATACCACATAATTCGAGATTTGTCAACAAAAAAATTATACGAGCTTGACAAAACTTTTTCTCTGTGTTATGGTTATCTTTGATAAAAGAGCATCGGGAGGGTGTATATCTGCGTGATATATATTCGGATCTCCGCCGTGTGAGGGACACCGCAAATAAGCTTGCGGTGTCCCGGGCTTGGAAATATATCTTCTTTTTCAGAAAAGTCCGGATATCTTGCCATTCTCATCGACATCGATGCGTTCGGCAGCAGGCGATTTGGGCAGTCCCGGCATGGTCAGGATATCGCCTGTCATTACGACCACAAATCCCGCACCTGCGGACACCTTGACATTTTTGACGGTGACCGTAAATCCCTCGGGTGCGCCGAGCTTTGTCGGGTCATCCGAGAAACTGTACTGCGTTTTGGCGATACAGATGGGCAATTTGCCAAATCCGAGTGCCTCAAGCTCTGCGATCTGCTTCTTTGCGGCAGGGGTATAGGTCACCGCATCGCCGCCGTAAACGCGCCTTACGACATTCTCGATCTTTTGCTCGATAGTCTCGTCAAGCTCATAGGAAAACTTAAAGTTCGGTGTTTCCTCTTCGCAAAGGCGAACGACCTCGGTCGCAAGTGCGACTCCGCCCTCGCCGCCCTTGGCGTGAACATCCGAAAGGACTGTATTTACGCCGAGCGAGCGGCATTTTTCGATGATAAAGCCGATCTCGGCATCGGTATCGGTCGGAAAACGGTTGATGGCTACAACACAGGGCAGACCGTAGACATTTTTGATATTCGAAACATGACGCAGAAGATTGGGGACGCCTGCCTCAAGAGCGGGTATATTCTCGTTTGCAAGCTCTTTTTTGTCCATGCCGCCGTGCATCTTAAGTGCGCGAACGGTTGCAACGATGACAACAGCGTCGGGGGTAAGCCCTGCCATGCGACATTTGATATCAAGGAATTTTTCTGCGCCGAGATCCGCACCGAATCCTGCCTCGGTGACCGTATAATCGCCCATCTTGAGCGCAAGGCGTGTTGCCATGACCGAGTTACAGCCGTGTGCGATATTGGCAAAAGGTCCGCCGTGAACAAATGCGGGCGTGCCCTCGAGCGTTTGAACGAGGTTGGGCTTTATCGCATCCTTAAGAAGTGCGGTCATTGCACCGACCGCCTTGAGATCGGACGCGGTCACGGGTGTGCCCGAATAGGTATAGCCGACAATTATTCTGCCCAGTCGCTCTTTAAGATCGGAGATCGAGCTTGCAAGGCAGAAAACAGCCATTATCTCGGATGCCACGGTGATGTCAAATCCGTCCTCACGCGGAACTCCGTTTGCCTTGCCGCCCATTCCGTCAACGATAAAGCGAAGCTGTCTGTCGTTCATATCGACGCAACGCTTCCAAGTGATGCGGCGAACGTCTATACCAAGGGCATTCCCCTGCTGAATGTGGTTATCGAGCATGGCGGCAAGCAGGTTGTTTGCCGCACCGATAGCGTGAAAATCACCCGTAAAATGGAGATTTATATCCTCCATTGGGACGACCTGCGCATATCCGCCGCCTGCCGCACCGCCCTTGACTCCGAACACGGGTCCGAGAGATGGCTCGCGAAGTGCCACGGTGACCTCCTTGCCGATCTTTGCAAGTCCGTCGGCAAGTCCGATCGTTGTGGTAGTCTTTCCCTCGCCTGCAGGGGTGGGGGTGATCGCCGTAACAAGCACGAGCTTGCCGTTCTTTCTCTTGCTTGACAGAAGAGAAAGATCGACCTTTGCTTTATATTTGCCGTACTGCTCGATATCATCGGGCGAAAGGTGCGCCTTTGCGGCAATCTCGGTAATGGGTCTCATTTCGCACTGCTGTGCGATCTCAATATCGGTAAGGTATGCCATGATCGGATCTCCTTCATTATTATCAATATTATCAATCTTTTTCCATTTATTTGAAGTACTTTACAGCCGCCTCGAACATACGAATATCATACTCGCCGAGGACATTTTTGTAAAGACCGCTGCCGACACGCTCACTGTGTCCCATCTTGCCAAAGACGCGTCCGTCCGGCGAGGTTATGCCCTCGATCGCGCACATCGATCCGTTGGGGTTGAAGTCAACATCCATCGTGGCTCTGCCGTCAAGATCGACATACTGCGTCGCGATCTGTCCGTTTTCGGCAAGTGCCTTGATAAGTGCATCATCGGCGATAAAGCGACCCTCGCCGTGCGAGATCGGTACGCTGTAAACATCACCGACATTCGTCAGTGACAGCCACGGGCTCTTGTTTGACGAAATGCGAGTGCGGACGATCCTTGACTGGTGGCGTGAAATGTTGTTAAACGTGAGTGTCGGGCAGTGCTCATCGGTATCGATGATCTTGCCGAAGGGGACAAGTCCGAGCTTTATGAGTGCCTGGAAGCCGTTGCAAATACCGCACATCAGACCGTCGCGATCCTCAAGAAGACCTGTGACAGCCTCTTTGATCTGTGCGTTTCTGAAAAATGCCGTGATGAACTTAGCCGAGCCGTCGGGTTCGTCACCGCCCGAAAATCCGCCGGGGATGAAGATCATCTGACACTCGGATATCTTTTTTGCCACCTCGTCAACGCTGTGCGCAACATCGGAGGCGGTCAGATTGCGAATTACGGCAATTTCGGCATCCGCTCCGGCAGCCATTACCGCGCGAGCCGAGTCATATTCGCAGTTCGTGCCCGGGAATACGGGAATGAGCACCTTCGGACGAGCCACAGTCACCGCAGGTGCGGGACGGCTGCCTTCTGTCATTGTATATGTGAAATTCTCTGTTTTTTCTTCTTTTTCGCTCGTTTTTGTGGGATATACATCTTCAAGTACAGCACAGTTGAGCCTGAGCAGTTCGTCGATCGCGACTCTGTCGCCGTCAAGATCGATCATGCCGTCATCTGTTGTATGACCGAGTTTCACCGTGCCGCGTACATTCACATCCTCGGTCAGCTCGGCGATGATAAAGCCCCAAAGTGAGGGCAGATGCCACTGTCCTTCAAATCCCGAGTCACTCTTAAAGCCAATACCGTTACCAAACGACATGTTCATGATACCCTCGCCGATACCATGCTCGACAGCCCACGCCGCCTTGACCTTGCCCTCTTTGCAAAGCTCATGGAAGGCATCCCATGATGCCTTAATGCTCTCGGCACTCTCATCTGCCGCGCCGAAGAGGTAGACGGGGTGTCCCGCCGCCTTAAATTCGGGCGAGATGACCGCTCCTTTATCGATGGGAGCGATTGCGAACGAAATGAGTGTCGGCGGAACGTCCCTGTCAAGGAAGGTGCCAGACATGGAATCCTTGCCGCCGATGGCAGCCGCACCAATCTCAAGCTGTGCATCAAGTGCGCCGAGCAGTGCCGAAAAGGGCTTGCCCCAGCGTGTCGGCTCGGTTCTGAGCTTTTCGAAAAATTCCTGGAGGGACAGATATGCACCGTGATAGTCTGCGCCTGCCCCGACAAGCTTTGCGATCGAGGTGTAGACTGCGGCATGTGCACCGATGTACGGATCGATGCTCAGCAGATCGGGATCACAACCGAATGCCATAACACTTGCGGTGTCGGTAGACTGCCCCGGGAGTGTCGGGAGCACTGCTGCCATCGACTGTGTCGGAGTGAGCTGGCGTTTGCCGCCATAGGGCATGAGCAGAGAGCCGGCACCGATGGTCGAGTCAAAACGCTCAACGAGTCCTCGACGGCTTGCGGTGTGAAGATCGGACGCCATTTCGCGCAGATCACCGTAAAGTGCCCTCGAAAGTGCCGAAAGATCCTTTTTATCGATCTCAACCGATGCGTGCTTTGTCGCACCGTTGGTGTTCAGGAAGTCGCGTGAAAGATTGGCAATGACAGCACCGTTCCATGTCATGACCATGCGTCCTTCGCTTGTGACGACGGCAACGCGATACGCCTCGAGATTCTCGCTCTCGGCAATCGATATAAATTTATCGGCATCCTCGGGTGCGACGACGACTGCCATACGCTCCTGAGACTCGGATATCGCAAGCTCGGTACCGTCAAGACCGTCATATTTTTTGCGAACTGCGTCAAGATCGATACGAAGTCCGTCTGCAAGCTCGCCGATAGCGACCGAAACGCCGCCCGCGCCGAAATCGTTGCAACGCTTGATCATGCGTGTGACCTCACCGTTTCTGAAAAGACGCTGGATCTTGCGCTCCTCGGGGGCGTTGCCCTTCTGAACCTCGGATGCCATGGTGGCAAGCGACTTTGCATTGTGGCTCTTGGATGAGCCTGTTGCGCCGCCGATGCCGTCCCTGCCCGTTCTGCCGCCGAGCAATATTACTACATCGCCCGGCTCGGGACACTCGCGGCGGACATTGCATGCAGGCACTGCGGCAACTACCGCTCCGCATTCAAGCCTTTTTGCGACAAATCCGTCGTGATAAAGCTCTGCTACATGTCCCGTGGCAAGTCCGATCTGGTTGCCGTAGGACGAATATCCTGCGGCTGCCGTTCTGCATATAGTTCGCTGGGGCAATTTGCCGGGAACTGTCTCGGAAAGGGGCGTTCTCGGATCCCCTGCACCGGTAACACGCATTGCCTGATGAACATAAGCACGTCCCGAAAGCGGATCGCGGATGCAACCGCCGATACAGGTCGCCGCACCGCCGAAGGGTTCTATCTCGGTCGGATGGTTGTGCGTCTCATTCTTGAACATGAGAAGCCAATCCTCGTCTCTGCCGTCAACCTTAGCGTTAACATGGATGGAGCAGGCATTGATCTCCTCGCTCTCATCAAGCTCGGGCAGAAGTCCGCGTTTTTTCAGCACCTTTGCGCCGATGGTTGCGATATCCATCAGCGTCTGCGGACGCTTTGCCGCTCTTTCCTCTCCGTAGACCTCAATACGCGCCTTAAGATAACGCTCATATGCCGCCCGAACCGCCGCATCGTCGATCTTCACCTCGTCGATGTGGGTCGAGAAGGTGGTGTGGCGACAGTGATCCGACCAATATGTATCGACCACGCGAATTTCTGTGATCGTCGGGTCGCGATGCTCGCTGTCGTGAAAATAATTCTGTAAAAATTTCAGATCGTCAAGATCCATGGCAAGTCCGAGATCATCGAGCAGTGCGGAAAGCTCTCCCTCGTCCATTTTCGTAAAGCCCTCGATAGTTGCAACACGCTCGGGAGCGGTATGTTTTGCCTCAAGGGAGGCAGGCAGATCAAGGGACGCCTCGCGCGACTCGACCTTATTTATGATATGTGCGCGAATGGCGTCAAGATCGCCCTCGCCGAGTGTTCCGTAAAAGGCATAGACCTTCGCCGAGCGCACGATGGGACGCTCACCGCCCGAGATTATCTGTATGCACTGTGCCGCGCTGTCGGCTCTCTGATCAAACTGACCGGGGAGCGGCTCGACCGCAAGGAGCAGATCGGTATCGGTCGGAAGAAAGGTCGATGTAACATCGAGCTGAGGCTCTGAAAATACGGTCTTTACCGCATAATCAAACAGCTCCTGTGTGATATTTTCAACATCATAGCGATTGAAAATTCTGACCGACTTAATACCGCAGATCCCGAGAAGTCCCGAGATATCCGACATGAGCGATGCCGCCTCGTGGGCAAGCTCCTTCTTTTTTTCAACGTATATTCTGTAAACCATGTTTCTTATGACTTTCCTTTCAAACCGTCAAATCTAAATTTTCAGGCTTTATCACCAAGAGCCGCAAGTGCCCTTTTTCCGATATCGTGTCGATAAAAGCTGTTGTCAAATTTGATCCTTGACACCTTTTCGTAGGATGCCTCGATCGCCTTATCAAGCGTCGGTCTGACGCTCGTGACACCGAGCACGCGTCCGCCGTTTGTTACAAGGTGACCCCTCGACAGAGCAGCCCCTGCGATGTAAACGGAATCGGCTATGTCCTCGGGGATCTCTATCTCAAAGCCCTTTTCGTAGGAGGCAGGGTAGCCGTTTGATGCCATGATGACACAGCAGGCGGACTCATTTGAAAATTCGACCGACACATCGGACAATGTCTCGTTTGTCACCGCCATCATGACCTCCAGCAGATCGGTCTTCAAAAGTGGGAGCACGACCTGAGTTTCGGGGTCACCGAAACGGCAATTGTACTCGATGACCTTCGGTCCGTCCCCGGTGATCATAAGTCCGAAATAGAGGCAACCCTTAAATGTCCTGCCCTCTGCCCTCATCGCTTCGATAGTCGGGACGAAGATCTTTTTCATGCACTCATCAGCAACGGCGTTTGTGTAATACGGGTTCGGTGCGACCGTGCCCATACCGCCCGTGTTAAGTCCGCGATCGTTGTCAAGTGCACGTTTGTGATCCATTGACGAGACCATCGGAACGACCGTCTTGCCGTCGGTAAACGACAGCACCGACACCTCCGGCCCTTCGAGAAATTCCTCGATGACGATCTCCTTACCGCTCTCGCCGAATTTTCTGTCCTTCATTATCGAGATGACCGCATCTCTTGCCTGCTCTCTCGTCTCGGCAATTATGACACCCTTGCCGAGTGCCAGACCGTCCGCCTTGATAACGGTCGGCAGAGGTGCACTCTCGACATAGGAAAGTGCCGCCTCGGGATCGGAGAAGACCTCGTAGCGAGCGGTCGGAATGCCGTATTTTTTCATAAGATCCTTCGAAAAGACCTTGCTGCCCTCGATTATCGCCGCTGATCTTCTCGGGCCGAAGCAGGGCACACCGACCTCTTCAAGACGATCGACAAGCCCGAGGACGAGCGGGTCATCGGGCGCAACGATCGCATAGTCGATCTTGTTATCGACCGCAAACGACACTATGGCATCAAGATCGGTCGCCTTTATGTCAACGCACTCGGCATCGGCAGCGATCCCCCCGTTCCCGGGAAGTGCAAACACTCGCTCGACCGATCTGTTTTCTTTAACCTTTTTTATAATGGCGTGCTCTCGCCCACCGGAACCGA
This sequence comes from uncultured Lachnospiraceae bacterium, assembly GCA_964582375.1. Classification (GTDB taxonomy): domain Bacteria; phylum Bacillota; class Clostridia; order Oscillospirales; family CAG-272; genus CAKSQF01. The sequence continues at coordinate 38,752 of CAZORL010000005.1, read as the reverse complement.
TTACAAGTATAGTCATATCAAACCTCGTTATTTTTCTTCAATTAGGAATGAGGAATTAGAAATTAGGAATGAACGAAACTTTTTGCCTTGTCACTTGTTTTTTGACAGCAAAAAGGTTTCGTTTTCCTGTTTTATCATTTATTATCATTTATTCCGCAAAACAAACAAATCCCA
>CAZORL010000005.1:34210-38478 GCA_964582375.1 uncultured Lachnospiraceae bacterium | reverse complement strand
TCCTAATTCCTAATTCCAAATCAGTCATTTTTGTTTCGCGCTGTTTTCGTGATGGCGGACAAGATCCTTCTGAGTTCCTCGCAATCTCGGTAAAGGGAGGAATATTCGCGTTCGGTGAAATAACCGCCTTCAAAAAGCAATCGTAGCCAATAAAGCGTTTCGGAAGTTTCCTTCAAAGCGATATACAGTTTGTTGACGAAATCTCCTCGGCTGATTCCGTATTGAGCCTCGGAAACATTCGCTCCAATGCTCGTCCCACTGCGGAGAAGTTGCCTTGAGATGACATATTCTTTTTTCTCATCAGCAAGATAACGGCACGCATGTACAATTCTGACAGCAAACTCCGCACTCTTGTTTTTTATAGCATTCTCTCCCACGCACAAACACCTTCGCCGAACTTATTTCTAATTCCTCACATCTTCCATCCATTTGTCTTCAAAAAACAAACAAATCCCACCAATTCCTAATTCCTAACTCCTAATTCCTAATTCCAAATCAGTGGTGGAACAATCTCATTCCCGTAAATGCCATCGCTATGTTGTATTTGTTGCAACAATCGATGACCACGTCGTCGCGAATGGAGCCGCCGGGCTCGGCTATGTAGGAAACGCCGCTGCGTTTTGCACGCTCGATATTGTCGTCAAAGGGGAAGAACGCATCCGAGCCGAGGCTGACACCGTCCAAGGTGTTAAGATATGCTCTCTGCTCCTCGCGTGTAAACGGCTCGGGACGTGTGGTGAAATATTTCTGCCAAATGCCGTCTGCGCAGACGTCTTCCTCGTTTTGGTTGATATATCCGTCGATCACGTTGTCGCGATCGGCTCTGCCCATGCCATCCTTGAAGGGGAGAGAGAGGACTTTGTCATGCTGACGAAGCTGCCATGTGTCCGCTTTCGTACCTGCAAGACGTGTGCAGTGAATACGCGACTGCTGACCCGCACCGACGCCGATCGCCTGACCGTCGTATGCGTAGCAGACCGAGTTGGACTGAGTATATTTAAGAGTGATCAGCGAAATGATAAGATCGCGCACGGCACTTTCGGGAAGCTCTTTATTTTCGGTCACGACATTGGAAAGAAGCTCGGCGTTGATCGCAAAATTGTTTCTTCCCTGCTCAAAGGTTATGCCGAAGACCTCTTTTGTCTCCTTTTCGGCAGGAACATAGTCGGGGTCGATCTTTACGATGTTATAATTGCCGCGACGCTTGCCCTTCAAGATCTCGAGTGCCTCAGGCTCGTAGCCGGGGGCGATAATGCCGTCGGACACCTCTCTTGCGATGAGCTTTGCGGTCGTCACGTCGCAAACATCCGACAGCGCGATCCAGTCGCCGAACGAGGACATACGGTCGGTTCCTCTTGCTCTTGCGTATGCACAGGCAAGCGGCGAGTCGTCAAGACCCTCGATATCATCGACAAAGCATGCCTTTTTGAGCTTTTCGGGAAGTTTCGTTCCGACTGCCGCAGAGGTCGGGCTGACGTGCTTAAACGAGGTTGCCGCAGGCATACCGAGCACCGTCTTCAGCTCTCTGACGAGCTGCCACGAATTGAATGCATCAAGGAAGTTAATATAGCCCGGTCTGCCGCAAAGGATCTCGATCGGAAGGTCGCTGTCGTCCTTCATATATATTTTTGAAGGCTTTTGGTTGGGATTACAGCCGTATTTCAGCTCAAATTCTTTCATTTCGGTGCTCCTTATTTGTTTTTATTTACTATTCTTGACTCGTAACTGCCGGTTTCGAGGTCTATATATCTCACAAAAAGCGAGACCTTATTGTCGTCGTTGAGACTATTCCAAATAAGATCGGTCATCTCGTCTATGCCGAGATCGGGAAGTTCAAGCGTCTTCGGCTCGCCCTCGAAGCTCGGAAGCGGCGATCCGTCGCCCATATATGTGTGAATGAACTTCGCTCTGCCGCATGCCGGCGTATTGTAAGCAAAGGTGTATCTCTGACAGGATGTCGGGTCGCCCTCTGCCGATTTGATGATCGAAAGTGCGAAATTCATAAGTCCCGACTCGTGATGGACTATGCCCGAGATGCGCGGTGTGTAGTTCGGCGCGTCATCCTCAAATTCACGGGTTCGCAGTGCCTGCTCGAAGGTCATCTGCCTGTCCATAAGCTCGTAAATGGTATCGGTCTGATCGCCGTTGGTGACTATCGTCTTGTTGCCGAGCACGCGGACGGGCGCATAGATAATGAGATGAGGATCGACCATCTTGGACGGATCGAACGCCTCTGTCCTTATGCCGTCACCCTCAGTCACGAAAATGCGATTGCGGCTGTTTTCACTTCTGCCCATGATAAAATAAGCGATTATCGCCGACTTTCCATCGACACTTCTGCCGACCATTATTCCTCTGCCGTGATAGGACAGAGATCCAAGCTCGCTATCAAGATTTCTTATTTCCATTTTGCATTCCCTTCGATTATTTTAATTGTTATTAATATAAACCCGACCGTCCGAGATGGTCAGCTTGTCGTCGCAAAAAAGCTTTACAGCCATTGGAAGGATCTTCCATTCGGCACTTTCCATTATGCGGTGCTGGAGTGTCTCGGGAGTGTCGTCATCCCTGACCTCGACCGCTTTTTGAAGTATGATCGGACCCGCATCGCACTCGGCGGTCACAAAATGCACGGTAGCACCCGAGACCTTTACCCCTTTCGCAAGGGCAGCCTCGTGAACGTGAAGCCCGTAAAATCCCTTGCCGCAGAAGGATGGGATGAGTGCGGGGTGGACATTTATCATCCTGCCAGCAAACGCATCGCAGACACTGCCGTCAAGGATGGTCATAAATCCTGCATAAACGACCAGATCCGCCCCCTCCGAGACAAGCCTGTCACGCATCGCCCTGCTGTAATCGGCAACCGAGGCGTACTCGGATCGCGGAAGAACTATCGTCTTTATGCCTGCGTTTTTTGCCCTTTCAAGAGCATAAACGCCCGATTTTGAAGAAATAACGGCGGTTATTTTCCCATTTCCGAGTTCTCCGCGCACCTCTGCGTCAATAAGTGCTTGAAGATTGGTCCCTCCGCCCGAGACCAAGACAACGATTTTTTTCATATCCTGCACCCGTCAGTCGATTATTACGCCTTCATCGGAGCGTATCACGCTGCCGATGATGTAGGCATCCTCGCCCGCCTCACGAAGAATCGAGAGTGCCTTTTCGGCATCCTCTGCGGCAACCGTGACACTCATTCCGACGCCCATGTTAAAGGTGTTGAACATATCGTGATCGGATATGCCGCCAACCTTCTTTATAAGCTCGAATATCGGCAGGATCTTCAGAGATGCTCTGTTGACCTTTACCGAGTATCCGTCAGGCAGTGCACGCGGAATATTTTCGTAAAATCCGCCGCCCGTGATGTGGGACACCGCCTTGACGCTCACCTTTTCAAAGAGCGAGAGCATCGATCTAACATAGATCTTGGTCGGTGTGAGAAGCACCTCGCCGAGCGATCTGCCGCCAAGCTCGGGGACGGGTGCGGACAGATCGGCATTTTCGATATCAAACACGCGACGCACGAGCGAAAATCCGTTCGAATGCACGCCCGAGGATGCGAGCGCGATAACGACATCGCCCTCTTTTACACTGTTTTTGTCAAGTATCTTCTTTTTATCGACAACGCCCGTGCTGTAGCCCGCAAGGTCGTAATCGTCCTCTGCCATAAGTCCCGGATGCTCGGCAGTCTCGCCGCCGATAAGTGCGCATCCCGCACGGACACAGCCCTCGGCAACACCGCCGACGATCGATGCGATCTTCTCGGGGACATTCTTTCCGCAAGCAATATAATCAAGGAAGAAAAGGGGCTTTGCGCCGCAACAGATTATATCGTTGACGCACATGGCAACGCAGTCGATGCCGATGGTGTCGTGCTTGTCCATGAGCATGGCAAGTCTTATCTTGGTACCGACACCGTCCGTACCCGATACAAGCACCGGCTCATCTATGCCGCCAAGATCAAGTCCGAAACATCCGCCGAATCCGCCTATATCATCAAGGCAACCCTCGGTCTTCGTTCTTGCGATGTGACCCTTCATAAGCTCAACAGAGCGATAGCCCGCAGTAATATCGACGCCCGCTTTTGCGTAGCTGTCCGATCGTGAATTTTTCATATTAAAGCTTTCCTTTCAGTAAATCATAGGCGTTTTTCATTTGATAGCGTTTTGACGTTTCGCTCTGCGAATGCCCTCACTCGGAGGGCAAGTCAAAACTGCGGTAAATTATCGCTATTCTTCATTTGATAGCGTTTTGACGTTTCGCTTTGCGAA
>CAZORL010000005.1:0-34110 GCA_964582375.1 uncultured Lachnospiraceae bacterium | reverse complement strand
GACGTTTCGCTTTGCGAATGCCCTCCCTCGGAGGGCAAGTCAAAACTTCGGTAAAGGATAAAAGCTCCGCTTTTATCCTTTACCGTTCCAACAATAGGTACAAAGATCGCATTCGGGAAGACCGATGGCTTTGATTATACCCTCAAGCGATTGGAACTCAAGGCTGTCAAATTTGAATTTCTTGCAGATCTCGCGGCGAAGTGCTCTGCCGCGCTCGGTTCTGCCGTCCGAGTACTCGTCGACATGCTCAAATCCGTCCTCGCCCTCAAGCTCCATGATCACACGGCGCGCGATAAGCTCCATGTTGCTCGTCGAGCGCGAGAAATTCAGATATTTGCATCCGAACATGATCGGCGGACACGCGGAACGCATATGAACCGACTTTGCTCCGTTTTCATAAAGAAAATCGACCGTTTCCTTGAGCTGTGTACCACGGACGATCGAATCATCCACAAAAAGCAGATTTTTGTCCTTTATATAATCGTGAACAGGTATCTGCTTCATTTTTGCGACCTTGTTACGCTCGGTTTGGTTGTTTGGCGTAAAGCTTCTCGACCATGTTGGCGTATACTTGATAAAGGCGCGCGCGAATTTTTTGCCGCTCTCGTTCGAATAACCGATCGCGTGCGGCGTGCCCGAATCGGGGACACCACCGACATAATCGACCTCAGCGTCAAATCCGTTTTCTCGATCGTATGCTGCCATGATCTCGCCGTTGCGACAACGCATTGCCTCAACATTGACACCCTCATATGTGGCAGTCGGGTAACCGTAATAGCTCCACAAAAAGGCGCAGACCTTCTTGTTTTTGCCGGGTTCTTTAAGCCTTGTCAGTGTATCGGGCGTTATCTTGACGATCTCGCCCGGGCCAAGCTCATATTCGTCGGAATATCCGAGCTTTTGATAAGCGAACGACTCAAAGGACACCGCATGTCCGCTCTCGCCCTTGCCGACAAGCAGGGGCAGTCTGCCGACCTTGTCGCGTGCGGCGATTATCGAGCCGTCACTTGTAAGCAACATTATCGAGCATGTACCCTCGATGATGCTCTGTGCATAGGCTATGCCGTCGGCGAAATCCTCTTTTTGGTTGATAAGCGCGGCGACAAGCTCGGTCGTGTTGATCGCACCGCCCGTCATCGCGTCAAAATAGCCGCCCGGAAGATCGAGGCAGAGCCTTATCAGCTCATCGGCGTTGTTTATGATACCGACCGTCGATATCGCATACGTACCGAGCTTTGATCTTATCAGCATGGGCTGGGGATCGGTGTCGCTGATGCAACCGATAGCGGACGTGCCCTTCATTTCTTCGAAAATATGCTCAAATTTCGTGCGAAACGGCGAATTTTCGATGCTGTGTATCTTTCTTTGCAGACCTATCTCTTTATCGTACGCCGCAAGTCCGCCGCGGCGAGTTCCGAGGTGCGAATGATAATCGACTCCGAAAAAGACGTCAAGGAGGCAATCTTCTCTTGACGCAATTCCAAAAAATCCTCCCATTTGATGTGCCCCCGAGGATCAGGCAAAGAAGAGCTTGGACAGCGTCATCGGATCGATGTATTCTCCGTTTTTGTAAACTCTCATGTTGCCCGAGGCGATCTCGTCGATCAGCATTACACTGCCGTCGGGAGCATAGCCGAACTCGAACTTGATGTCGTAAAGGTCAAGTCCCTTCTCCTTCAGATCATCGGCAACGATCTTCGTGATCTGCTTTGTCATTGCCTTAATGTCCTCATACTGAGAATCGCTCATTACACCGAGATCGACAAGTGCGTCCTTGATGACAAGCGGATCGCCCTTGGCGTCGTTCTTGAAGGTCATCTCGACATATGCGGGGAGATCAGCACCCTCTTCGATGTAGTCGCTGTAGCGGCGATAGAAGCTGCCGACTGCCTTGTAGCGGCAAATTACCTCAAGACCCTTGCCGAACACCTTTGCGGGAAGGACTTCCATTGTGGTGTTTGCAAGATCTGCCGATACATAGTGGGTCTTTATGCCTGCGGCGTTGATCTTCTCAAAGAAATAGACCGACATGCGCAGGTTGACATCGCCCACACCCTCGATCGTGAGTCCGACCGAATTTTCGCCCGGATCGAACACGCCGTCCTTGCCGGTGCAATCATCCTTGAATTTCAGCAGGTAGTTGCCGTTTTCAAGTGCGTATACGTTCTTTGTTTTTCCTGTGTAGACGAGTTTGTTTTCCATGATTTTTTGCTCCTTTTTTCTTATATATATGTTTTGTTGTTGGATGAATGCGAAAATTAAAGTTTTTCGAGAACATGCGCATCCTTTTCGAGGACTGTCGCTCTGTCCCTTTCACGCTTTGCCGAAAGCTTTGCCGCAAGTGCGTCATCGCCTATCGCAAGCATCTCTGCTGCAAGCAGTGCTGCATTTGTGCCGCCGTCAATGGCAACCGTTGCGACCGGAATGCCCGAGGGCATCATGACTGTTGACAGCAGTGCGTCCATGCCGTCAAGGACGGAGGATTTACAGGGTATGCCGATAACGGGAAGGGTGGTGTTTGCCGCGATTACGCCGGCAAGATGGGCAGCCATTCCTGCCGCGCAGATGAGCACGCCAAATCCGCTCTCGCGTGCGGCACCGGCAAAATTTGTCGCCTCGTTTGGCGTTCTGTGCGCCGAGTAGATGTGGACCTCGAAGGGTATATCGAGTGCCTTCAGGATGTCGGTCGCCTTTTTGACGGTCGGCAGATCGCTGTCCGAACCCATGATAATTCCGACTTTTTTCATTTTCTTTTCCTTTTCTTTCTATTTTCCGACCTAAAAAGATAAAAGGGCGCACTTCAACCATAAACAAGTCAAGTGCGCCCAGACGGTCGGCATAAATATTCAGACTTTGCTCCTTTGTGGTTAAATCCACTCTATCCGTCAGTCGCAAAGCTTGGTACATCGTACTACTCGATTATACCATTTTATTTTGCCCCTGTCAAGGGGTTTTTGCAGGTTTGACAAAAAAATTTATTTTTTGTCGGTATTGGGTGATATGCCATGCCTTTTTGCCCTCTTTTTCGTGATGACGACTATCACTGCGACCGATGCGGCGATAAGGATGGCTGCGACGACGAGTATCGGTAGGATCGGGATCTCGCCCGAGGGAGCGGAGATCGTCGTCCTCTCCCTTGAGTAGTTGTTGATCACGACGGAGTCGCCGTCCTCGATCAACTCATAGATCAGCGGCACGGAGGCGTTATCCTCGATAAAATCGTTGCGAAACGTGCCGTTATTGTCGAGTATTCGGTAAGAAACAAGGAAAAAGCTTCTGAAACAGCCGACATAATCGCCGCTTGTCAGCTCGGATCTTGAGAGCTGTTCGACATTTATATCGCAGATCTTTTGCGGTGCGATCTTGCCGAATGCCCCGAACTTTTTGATATATGCGTCGGTGTGCATACCCGAGAGCCTCTTTTCATCCCCCGCGATCGCCGCCGAGAAATAATCCTCCCAAAACTCGCAGAGCGCCCCATAGCTTGCCGCATCACCGTCGATCATGAAGGTCTCATTCCCGATAGTGTAGTGCATCTTGCGGTCAACACTCATATAATCGGCGTCGGCGGCAAGGTCGGCGTTGTAGTCGGGCACGGCAAACCACTCGGGCGGATAGGTCTTTGCAGGGGCTGCCGTCTCGGACGGCGAGCCATCTCCCGACCCGATAAGGCTCGGGAGATAGGTTATCAAAAGAAGCACCACAAGGGCTGCCCCCATGACGATAAGAAATATCGCCGCTCTTTTCTTGCTTTTGGCTTTTTTATCCTTGTTATCGATCTTGTCGTTCATTTGTCCACATTCCTTTTTAAGGTCTTTCTCACATTTTACCACAAAATCCGTCGCATTGCAACCGATATCGCACAAATAAATGTAACCTTTTTCTGAATGTGTAAAATATCACGCACCTGATCTTATTTTGCCCTTTTTCTCTTTGCGATCATGACCGCCGCCGCGCCGCCGATGAGAACGACCGCCGCACAGATCGCTCCGATAAGAAGTCCGGTATTTGTTCCTTTCTTCGGAGTCTCGGGCTCGGTAGGCTCGACAGGCTCGGCAGGCACGGGATCGGTGGGATCGGTCGGATCTGTGGGTTCGGGATCGACAGGCTCGGTCGGGATCTCGCCCTTGTAGACCGAAACATCGGCGTCATCGAGCAGGACCTCACCGCTCTCGAGGCTAACACCGAGCTGAACGGTCGCCGCCTTGTCAAGCTTAAAGAGAAGCTCGACCTCGGCAAGTGCATCGGTTGCCGAAAGGGTCTTTTCCGCAATGATCTCACCGCTTATCGCATCGCGTGCAAAGATCTTCGCAGTTCCCGAGGTTAGCTGTGTTTTTATGCTGAATCTGTGCTTGCCCTTTCTCAGATAAAGTCCCTGGAACAGTTCACCCTCGCCCTTGATAAAGCCCGCATAGTCATCCTGCACGAACGCTTTTTTGGTATCAACATAGGTCGATTCTTTAGTTCCAACCTTGACAGTTCCGACACTGCCGCCCTTACCCGGACGCTCAGACCAATATGACAGTCCGCTCACCCATGTTGTTTCGTCATGGAAGCCCTTCCCGTTATGGGCAAGCTTATCAAAGCTGCCGTTTTTGAATACCGACGAGCTGTAGATCGTGCCGTTTATATCATCGGTAACGATGAGGTTCGTTGCCCAGACCGGAACGCCGTACATCTCCCAGTTGAACGGATTATAATAGGTATTGTCATGGAAATAGATATCCTTTATCGGGCTGTAGTCGATCTCGTCCTGCGTATAGGAGTGAAGCGCACTCTTTCCGTAGAACGGGTTATCCGCCCAGCAAGCCGACGATCTGTGACCGCCTATCACGCAGTCGAATATCTCGACATTGCGTATCTCATAGTTATGCTCATCCGGAGATGCAGAGCCCCAAGGCATGATCGAGATGCCGTGTCCGCCGAAGAGATAGCTGTGTCTTATGACGATATTGTCGTTTGAATGATCTTTTCCGTCAAGAATGGAAGGGTAGAAGAACTGTCCTCGTCCGTCCTCGTAATAAATGCTCATGCCGATCGCGTCATCGCTTGTATAAGTGAAGCATCTGTCTATCGTCACATTCTGCGACAGCGGTGTTGAAAAGCCGTCACCCGTGACGTTTGCCGCCTCTTTTTCCTTGACATTGCCGATATAAAGATCATTGTTATACGCGCAAACGAAATGCCATGCACTCGATCTCGATATCGTGATGTCGGTCACATCGACATGTGTACAGTTGTAGAGCATGATCGGTATCTGCTGAACACGGCTTGCCTGTCCGACTGCAAGTCCCGGATCGCCGACAAAGTAGAGAGGGTCTGCGACCTCTCCGCCCGCATCGTTCATTCGGATCGTGCCGTAGCCGGTAATTCGAAGATTTTCGCAGCCGTTTGCATAAAGCATCGGCTTGTTTATGGCAGAATATCCGGTACACCAAACAAGTCCGTCGATATCGACATTAAAGCCGTAATAAGCGGTATCGAATCCGCGCTGTTTTACCGGCACGGTCTTGTTAAGCTCTTCCTCGCGCTGAGACTGCCAAAGCATCGCGCCGTGCTCGATCACAAATTCAAGGTTACTGCAAAATTCGATATGAGTGATGACATATCGTCTGCCGTATGTGCTCTCATCGCCGGGCAGGACAACTCTGCCGCCGCCTGCCGCCTTTACGGCATCGATCGCCGCCTGAATTGCTGCGGTATCATCGGTAAATCCGTCGCCCTTTGCGCCAAAGTCAAGGACGCTAACATCCTTTTTGATATCAATGGTAAATCTTACGGGGTCATCATTGAAATCCCGATAATTTTCAACAAAGAAACTCTTTGACACCTTAACGCCGTCAATTTCGGCTAAAAAGGGCGTTGAAAGATGAGTCTGCTTTTTGTCCTTTATAAGCGAGAATGTTATCTCGAAAGTACCGTTTTTAACGACCGCTTCGCCGAGCTTATCCATTGCATCGCGTATGTTCAGATAATCGGGGTTGCCTGCGTAATATGCCGCAAGATTATACGGTCCGCGCAGATCATCGTCGTAGTTTCTGTAATCGGATGCCCAAAGCTTGACCGTTTTGCCCTCATACTTGTCATCGACTTTGCCGATAACGGTCGCCGTCATCTTTTCGGCATCTCCGATGCAGGAGACTATCTCACCTGCGTAAGGGTATATCGGATCTTCTCTTTCGAATGTTATGGCATCGATACTGACAGAGCCTTTATCAGCACCCGAGAACAGGAGCTTAAAGCTTTTCAAATAGCCCTCGCATCCGTCGGTATCCGAAAGGTTCAGCAGATATGTCGTATAGTCCGAATTTGGCGTGATGTCAAAGGTCTTGCTCTTTAACTCGCTGTACTCGCCGTCAGCCGTGGTCGTATACATGACGCGAACCTTGTCGGCGGTGCTGTCATTCTTCATTCTGACAAGGATGGTGTTTCTGATGGGCAGATACATGCTGTAAATGTTCCCGGGCATGACTCTTATATCGGAAGATATAAGTGTCGGTGTCGCACCGCCGAAGGTCATGACCATCGCACCGTCCTTGCTTGACAGGGTCGCATTTTTCGCGCTGAATGTCTTGACAGCGTTCTCATCATCAAATTCGAGATCGATATATCCGGCAGACGCAAGGTCCTTCTCCGAGTTTGACACGGTCAGGTTTTTGACCGACACACCGGTGTTCCATGTCGATACCATCGCATGGGTCGTTGACATATCCGCGCCGTTTGTATCAAAATGCGCAAGTTTTTGTTCGCCGTTAATGTAAAGAACGAGATAATTCTCAATAAATACAGCCTTGAGGTTCACCCATTCGTCGGGATCTGCGACATCGATCTTTGTCGAGGCAAGCTCGGTTCCGTATACGGCATCGAGAGGAAACCAATTTATTCTCACATAACTGCGAGATGGATTGTACTCAAACAGCCAAGAGTCGTTCGTGCCGACCCTGATCGACGCCGAAACATTACAGTCAGCCGTCACTTTCGCGTTTAGTCGAAAATCAAAGCTGAATGTGTTGTATGTTCCATTGTCCGATTCCTTCCTTTTAACACGCGACAGCACGCCCGTATGCGTATAGACAGTCTCGCCGTCCTCGGTCGTTTCATCCCACGCACCGTCAAGCTTCCAATCCTTTTCCACGGGTCTTTCCTCCTTGTATTTGCTGTTTGAAGTCTCGATATTTTTGATATGCGGTTTCGTGCCCCATGCACTGATCAGCACCTTTGAGAGATCTTTGAGATCATCCGTGCCCGTATCGTTCACGGTCAGGACCGATTTGCCGTTTACGACTACCTCAAGATGATAGTTGCCGAAGATGAATTTCACGTTTATCCATTCATCGACACCGAAATTTACCGTGTCCTTTGCGATACCGAGCCATGTCTCGGGCTCATATCGAATGATACGCACATATTTCTGCCCCGGATTGAGCTCGAGAAAATAGTTGTTTCCATCCTTCATGTAAATGCCGAACCCGACATTGCTGAAGGCGGCATCCCATATCTCACCAAACTTCATGTCAAAACTGACGGTGTTGAAGTCTATCTCTCCGTTATGATATATCGTTGACGGAGTTCCGAGGTCGCCCGTCTTTTTAAACAGCGTGCCGTCACTCTCCCAGCCGCTGTCACCCGTCCATGTTCCCGCAGCCGATATCGGTATCATGCCGACAAGCATCACTGCAATAAGCAGAGCAGATACCGCTCTCCCGAGCATTTGTTTTCGTTCCTTCATTTGTTTTTTCCTTTCTTTACGATCTTTTTGAAAAAAGGTTGATTTTTCCCGTCAAATGTGCTATAATTGATCGAGATGCCATGATAATTATATTCGATATCGGCGTTTCATGCAATGTGCATCTTGTACAAAAATAAAATTATTTTTTGTGCAAGATGCACAAAGAAAAGCTCGCTCTTTGGGGAAAACAAAAAATGAAAACAGAAGACACGGCAAAAGTGCTTGCGAAAAAAATGGATGTCAGCAGATCAACGGTCAGTCGCGTACTGCGCCACTGCGGCGGCGTTGACACGGAGCTTCGCAACGAAATACTGAAGGCGGCGGCTGAGAGCGGAAATTATGCGGTCGGTGTCTGTGATATTTATGTCATTTTGCCCCAAGTGCCGAAATATTTTTGGCAGCGTGCCTATGACGGTGTGGCGCGGCAGATATCCGAGCCTTATCGCGTAAAGCTGAACATATGCACAAAAAGCACCGATTCGGAGACTGCGCTTTTCTATCTTGACGAGGCAGAGAGAATGGGTGCACGGGTCATAATAATCGCCATGCAAGCGACAAGTGCTCTCCGAGATAGGCTCGAGTTGCTCGCCAAAGATCGGCTCGTCATCCTGCTGAGCGAATATTTTGAAAACAAGAACTGTTTTTATGTCGGCGGTGATCCGCTTGAAGAGGGGCGCGCGGTCGGCAGGCTCTGGCGCAAGTATTACGCCGACACCGAGCCGATCATCCTTGATTTTTACGAAAACACGAACCCCTCGCTCAGGGCAGAGGGATTTACCCGTGAGATCGCCGATCTGTGGGAGAAACCGCAGAGGATACGCATACCGAACGAAGCATATACAAACATGAAATCAGCACCCTCGCAAATTGCAAGGATGCTGTTCGGAAATCCGATATTGGACAAAGAAGACAAGAAATGTTGCATATACTGCCCGATCGGCGGCATCGACATTTCGCTTGCGATCTACAAGCTAAAGCTTGCCGATCTGCCGATATGCATCTGCCACGATGTAAGCGTCATCGGTGATCCCTGTCTTGCCGACACACCGAGCACGCACTGTGACGCCGTTTGCATGCAGGATGTCTACGCCCAAGCAAAGACGGCAATGACGCTCGCGATCGCCTATCTTGACGGCGAACCGCTCCCGCAATCGAAAAGCACGATCATTCCGCCGAAGGTCGATCGGACAAGGATGGTATGACGGGATTACGCTCGTTTTTATTGGTTATATCCGATGCAATATGGGCGATCTATCCTTTTATCAAAGCTCCCAAGTATCAAAATTATCGGAAATTTAATAATTTATCCACACCAAGCCATTGAAAACGGGGCGATTGGCTGATATAATGAACCTAACACATGATTTTCAGCGGAGATGACGACAATGAACAAAACACTGCTTTACGCTATACTTTTAGCATCGGCGGCGGCTACGGTCGCGATCGGTGTTTTCCTGATATTTGCGATCAAAAAACGCATGCGGCTCGGGAGGATCTACGCCATGCGCTCGCGTGACGAGAGATTTGCCCTGTCACTGCTTTCCTTCGTTTTCGGCGACAAGATAATAAGAAACCCCTTCATTCTCGAGGATGCGACCTCCGCTCCCCCGAATGTTGCGGCGGCATTTGTCTGCTCGGGCGGTGTTGCACTGATCAGCATCTGCCGCGGTGATGGCAAATTTGTTGCACCCGACAGCGGAAAATGGACGCTCGACGACGGACACCGCACGATGGAGATCGAAAATCTCGCCGCACGCGGAAATTTGTACACGGCTGAGCTGTCCGGGCTGATCATGCGCAAGAGTCTGTCCTGCCCGACGGTCAGACATTATGTTTTTTTGACCGACGATTATGCAACATATGATTACAGATCGTCCGACTCGGTTCTCGGCGGTGCCGATCTGATCGCCGAGCTGAGATCATTCTCGGAATTCGGCGCACTCGATCGCAAAGAGCAGATCGCCCTTTGCGAGCTGATCGTTCGCCACAGCAAACACTGCAAGAAGCATTTTGCATCTGTTGTGACCGAGAAAAAAGTCACCCCCGCACTTGTTTCGACAATGGAAGAGAGCAAAACAGCCATCGCCGATGCGGAAGAAAGGTCGGACGAACCCATCCCCGATCCGATAGATTTTGACGATGTCATATCGGATGATGACGATATGCCGAAAGATACCGAGAAGCAAAAGACGGCGGTCATGCAGGCGGCAAACGATGAAAAGAATGATGACGACGACGATGACGAATTTGACATAAAGGTTCTTTTCGGTAAAAAATAATATTGAATTTTATATCCAAACCATCTCACACAAGATCCGCGGCTCTTGTGTGAGATGGTTTTTTGTTGGGCGAGCGTTTTGTTTTCACGATCTGATTTGTGATCCGGCGACTATCGGAGATTCGAGAACTCTCGCCCGGATTTTTGTCGACGCTCGTATTATAGCGCAAAACAAATGTTTCGTCAATACTGCTTTAGATGTGGTTTTATACACAATTTCCCAAAAGTATGTCTAACAACTATCGAAGAGCAAAAAAAGTACACACGGTTTTTCGTTCATACAATATTTACAATTAAATTTTGTGAGATACCTTGACAGGCAATGTATCTCGTGATATAATGATAGCACAGAAAGGAAGGAGGGATGCCGATGTCGATAACATCAGATCTGCTCAGAGGCAACACGGACACCGTCCTGCTTGCCCTGCTTGAGAGAGGGGACAGCTACGGCTATGAGATAAACAAGTCGATCAAAGATTTCTCGGACGGCGAATTTGCGCTCAAGGAGGCAACGCTCTACTGCGCATTCAAGCGGCTCGAGGAGGTCGGCGACATTGAGTCCTATTGGGGATCGGAGCCGGGCGGTGCGAGGCGGCACTATTACAGGCTGACCGATCGCGGTAAAGAAACGCTCGAAAAAGGAAGGCGCGACTGGGAAAGTGCGCGAATTATTTTAGACAAACTCATTTTCGGAAAGGAATAAGAGGCAATGACAAACAAATACGAAAGACTCGATGCCTTTTTGGAGAAGGCATTTGAGGGCTCACCAAACTCACCCGAAGCATGTGAAACAAAGATCGAGATAACGACCAACCTTCGTCAGGAATACGACGATCTGCTCGCCTCGGGCATGGACGAAGACGAATCTCTCGCTCGCACCTGTGACTCGCTCGGCGACATTTCGGAGCTGTTCGGCAGGAAAGAGGAAAAGAGCGAAAACGATCATCAAAACGGTCAAAACGATCAAGACGACCAAAAAGGTCAAAGCAAGCAAGACGAAAGACGATCGGCTCGTCCGAAGCCGCCGGCATCGCCTTTCAGGCAGCTTGTCATCACCCTCGGCGTGCTCCTCTGTGCACTCTGCTGGGTACCGACCGTGCTCTTCTCGATCAACGGATACGATGGAGGTTTTATCGCCGCACCCGTGCTGATATCTGTCGCACTCGGCGTATTGCTCTTTATTTTTTCGGGATCGATGCGTGTCGGAGTTTCAATAGCGACCCGACTGCGCTATTTTCTGATCGGACTCGGTGTTGCGTGCGAGATCGCCTGTGCCGCACCCCTGCTTATTTGGAGCGGCGACACGACATTCGGGCTGACCATGCTGTTTATCCTGATCGCGCTTGGCATTGTCCTGATCGTCGGCGGAGCAATGATCCCCTACGAAAAATATGATGACGATGACGATGACGATGACGACGACAGGGTCGAGGACGACACTCCGCCGATCTACAAGCCGATCAAACTGCTTATCGTCGCACTCATGCTGATCTCTTATTTTGTCGTCTCGTTTGCGAGCGGCGCATGGGCGGTCACATGGCTGATCTTTCTGATCGGCGGCGCGCTCGACAATTTGGTGCTTGCGATAATAAAGCTTGCGGCAGAGAACAAAAAGGAAAAAGAAAACGAGAATTAACAAAAATGGAGAAAAACACAAACGGCAATCACAAAAAGCAGTTGACAGTGCATATCGCGACAAATGCGATCATCCTGCTCGTGCTCTTGTCTCTGCTGATTTTGGGGGTGAATATTATGAAAACTAACAAATCACTCAGCATAGTCGGAATAATCGTCAGCTCGATACTGATCGTTTTGCTGACAGCAGTTCTGATCGTCGGAATTATTATATCAGAGAAAGGGGGATTTTCAATGTCAAACGGATTTTCGATCGGCGGACTGACCGGCTTTTCTGGAGATGACAGCTACAGCACAGACGCGCTCCCCGACGATCTGTCGGGCGTTCGCGAAATAAACATCGGCTGGGCGTGCGGCAGGGTCGATATAAAGTGTGCCGACACCTCGGGATTTGACATCTTTGAAGAGGGCGCGACCGACAAATACAAGCTCGCATGGAAGGTTGACGGCGAAAAGCTGTCTCTGCGTTATTGCAAGAATGTGTCACTTTTTGCGGTAAATCTGCCCGATAAGGCTCTGAATGTCACCTTTCCTGCCTCAATCGAGCTTGACAAGGTGAAAGTGTCGAATGCGTCGGCAAATGTATATATCGACGGCGTTACGGCAAACGAGATAAAGATCAACACCTCATCGGGCGAGAGTGAGACCAAGAGTTGCACCGCCGACGAGATAGAGATCGACAGCGCATCGGGCAAGACGATCGTCAGCGATTGCAAGGCGACCAAACTAAGCATCGACAGTGCGTCGGGCAGCACCACGGTGACAGGCACAAGTGCGGACACGATCGATATCGAGAGCGCATCCGGCTCAAAAACGCTCACGGGATGCAGCTGTACAAAGCTTAAGACAGACAGTGCATCCGGCTCGCTCAAATATGAAGGAAGTGCCGAGGAAGTCGAGTGCGACAGCGCAGCGGGCAGCATCACATTGACGCTCGATAACCGTGCAAAGAGCATTGATGTCGATTCGGCATCCGGCTCGACAAAGGTATATCTGCCGAGCGACGCAGGCTTTGATGCCAAGATATCGGCGGCATCCGGTAAGATCAAATGCGATTTCAACGATGCCAAACTCGGCGATAAATACGCCTTCCGCTCGGGCACATATGAGGTCAAAATCAAAGTCTCCTGTGCCTCCGGCTCACTAACGATCGCTCCGAAAGATTGATCGGGTGAGAACAACGATATCTCAAACAGTTCACCCCTGTCATGAAAGTATCATGACAGGGGTGAGTTTGTCTCATCCAAACAGCGATATTTGATCGCCGTCGTAGGTGTCTTCGATATTATTTTGGGCGAAGGTATCGCCGGTATCGGTTAGGGTGGGGGTGTCATCGGATATTGTTTCGGTTTTTTGTGAATCGGTTCCGAAGAGGGACATTTGATTTGTTTCATCGAGTCCGCGCAGGACGCCGGCGTCATCGAGTATCTGCATGACTGCCTTAGAAAGTCCGACACGCAATCGCAGATCCTCACGCGAGAGAAATTCTCCGTCCTCTCTGACCTGCACGATCTTTTCGGCAACCGTATCACCAAGTCCCGGGAGCGAGTTGAAGGGCACGCGTATACGCATTCCCACTTTATCCTCGGGCAAAAACTCGCGTGCGCCCGACCTATAGAGATCGACGGGAAGATATCCTATCCCGCGTGCCATGCTCTCATCGACGATCTGCAGATATGTCATCGAATCGTCGTCCTTCGGGGTACTCGTTTTATTCTTCGCGCGGTCGGCGATCGCCTGCATCTCCCCCTTGACTGCCGCTCTGCCGCGTGTGACGAGCGACGAATCAAAGCCCGAGGGTGCGACCGTGAAGAATGCGGCGTAAAACTCAAGCGGGCGATGAACCTTGAACCAACCGAGTCTGATCGCAGACATATTATAAGCGGCGGCGTGCGCCTTCGGGAACATGTACTTGATCTTTTTACACGAGCCGATATACCAATCGGGCACATTTGCATCACGCATCTCCTGCTCCCACTCGGGGGTAAGTCCCTTACCCTTACGCACGCTCTCCATGATCTTGAATGCGTGCGAGTTCTCAACACCGTAACGTATCAGTGTCAGCATGATCGAGTCGCGCGTTCCGACGACCTCGGATATTGTACATATTCCGTCTTTTATAAGATCCTGTGCATTGCCTGTCCAAACGTCCGTGCCGTGCGAGAGCCCGGATATCTGCAAAAGGTCGGAAAATGTCTTCGGTTTTGCCTCTTCGAGCATCTTTTGCACAAATCTTGTACCAAATTCCGGCAATGCCCATGTGCCGACATTACAGTCGATATCGCCCTCCCTGAGTCCGAGCGGACGTAGCGACAGGAAAAGCTCATAGACCTCGGGGTCATTCATCGGAACATCCATGACCGACAGTCCGGTATATTTTTCGAGCCATTTATATTTGGTCGGCATATCATGCCCAAGCTCATCGAGCTTAAGTATGGTATCGTGCATATAGGCAAACGCAAAGTGCGTCGTGACTATATCCGAGTTCGGGTCATCTGCGGGATGCTGTACGGGGGTGAAATCGGTAACGTCATATTCCCTCGGGATAACGACGATTCCGCCCGGATGCTGACCGGTAGTGCGCTTGACACCGACGCAACCGTTCACAAGGCGATTGACCTCGCCCTTATTAACTGCGATGCCCTTCTCGTCAAGATATTTCATGACATATCCGAATGCGGTCTTTGATGCAAGCGTGCCGAGCGTTCCCGCTCTGAACACGTTTTCGTGACCGAACAGTTCCTCGGTATATTTATGTACCCTGCCCTGCACCTCACCCGAGAAGTTCAGGTCGATATCGGGCGATTTATCGCCGTAAAATCCGAGGAATGTCTCGAACGGGATATCGTGTCCGTCGGGGATCATACGCTGTCCGCAATGTGGGCAGTTTTTCTCGGGCAGGTCAAAGCCCGATCCGACCGAACCGTCGGTTATAAACTCACTAAAGCGGCAATTCGGACAGCGATAGTGCGGCGGCAGAGGGTTGACCTCGGATATTCCTGCCATGGTCGCGACAAATGACGATCCGACTGAGCCACGCGAGCCGACAAGATAGCCCTGCGACTCCGAATAGCCGACCAGCTTTTGAGCGATAAGATAGAGCACGGCAAATCCGTTTTTGATGATCGAGTCAAGCTCGCGATCAAGTCTCGCGGTGACAAGCTCGGGGACCTTGCCCTCATAGCCATACCAATCCATGGCGCGTGCGCGACACATATTTTGAAGATCGTCCTCCGCACCGTCGATCTTCGGCGTGAATGCACCGTCGGGGATCGGTAGGATCTTTTCGCACCTGTCGGCGATGGCACGGGTGTTTGTCACAACTACCTCGTACGCCTTTTCTTCGCCGAGGTAAGAAAATTCCTCAAGCATTTCCTCGGTCGTGCGCAGATAAAGTCCGACATCCGAATCGCCGTCCGAGAATTTTTGTCCCTTTAGGAGGATCTTTCGATAGATCTCGTCTTCGGCGTTCAGAAAATGGCTGTCGGTCGTCGCACAGACGGGGATGTTCAGCTTTTCGCCAAGCTCCACTATGCGACGATTGAGTGCGCGCAATCCGTCATCATCGGCGACCGCACCCGAGCGAACCAAAAATCTGTTGTTGCAGATCGGCTGTATCTCGAGATAATCGTAAAATTTCGCAATATTTCTGATCTCCGAGGCAGGTTTATTGTCGAGTATCGCGCGGAAAAGCTCGCCCGCCTCGCACGCCGACCCAATGATCAGCCCGTCGCGATATTCATTCAGCAGTGACCTCGGGATACGCGGCACACGCCTGAAATAGTCAAGATAGCTCTTTGAGATGAGCTTATAAAGGTTTTTCAGTCCGACGAGATCCTTTGCGATGATGATCATATGGTACGGACGGAGCTTCAGCGGATCTGCCTTATCAGCCATGGCGGCGTTCATCTCGGTGACCGTCGCAACTCCCTCACTAAGCAGTTTTTCGGTCATCTTGAAAAAGATCAGCGAAAGCATCTCGGCATCATCGCAGGCACGATGGTGGTTGAAATCGCCGAGTCCGTAATGCTCGGCAAGGCTGTCGAGCTTATGCTTTTTCAGCTCGGGCGACAGATATCTTGAGAGTGCGACCGTATCGAGATAGGGGTTTGAGAAGACTATTTTGTTGTCCTCGCAGACCTTTCTGATAAACGATATATCGAACCCTGCGTTGTGTGCGACAAGCAGTCTGCCCGACGCAAAATCAAGAAATTTCATTACTGCATCAAGCTGAGACGGCGCACCTGCGACCATCTCGTCGGTGATGCCGGTCAGCCCTGTTATGTTCTCGGGGATATGGCACTCGGGATCGACGAATGTATTAAATCTGTCAATGACCTTGCCGCCCTTAACAAGCACCGCACCTATCTCGGTGATCTTGCATGTAAGTGCGGACAGACCTGTAGTCTCGATATCAAAAACGCAGAACTCACCGTCCGAAAAGCGCAGATCGCACTCGCCGTAAACGGCGCGCGCCCTGTCGTCAACATAATACGCCTCCATGCCGTAAAGGATCTTAATGTCCTTTTTGGCGGTGCAGTCTTTTAGTATCGGGAACGCCTGCACATTGCCGTGATCGGTGACGGCAAGTGCGTCCCATCCCCAACTCTCGGCAGTCTCGACCGCAAACTCGGGGAAGGTCAGTGCATCCATCGTGGACAGGTTGGTGTGCATATGCAATTCAACACGCTTCTCCGGGGCGTTATCTTTGCGCGGAACATGGGAGATTTTGGCAATTGATGTGACGGCGAGGATGGTATCATCCTCAAATTTATCGTATTTTACCGTTCCGAAAGCGGCGATCCAAAGGCTGTAGACTGTCACGACATCCGAGATGCCGCGTTTGATCGTGCGTCCCGATTTTTTGATCAGTTTTTCGAGAGCGGTTCCCTCGTCAATTGGAAGGGAGAGCTTCATGTTGACCGACGCATCGTTATCTGTGATGCCGACGGTCATAAGCAGTTTTTCGCCCGATCTTGAGACCTTCGACTCGTACTGATTTACGCGACCGAGCAAGCAGACCTTCTTTGTGCCGCCGCTTATGGCAGTGCGAATAGGGGTCGGCTCGATCGGCATAGGCTCGCCGAGGATAAACTCGGGAGCGGAGGCGTCAAAGGTCATATATCCGCACTTCCAGACAAAATCGTCGAGCTTTTCAAAGGGGCAGTCCTCATAAAGGCTTGCGACCTTCTTAAAGGACGCGCGCGGATCTTCCTTTTCCTTCTCTGCCGCCTCAGCCGCCTCTCTT
Source organism: uncultured Lachnospiraceae bacterium (assembly GCA_964582375.1). Lineage (GTDB taxonomy): Bacteria > Bacillota > Clostridia > Oscillospirales > CAG-272 > CAKSQF01. Next base: position 17,220 of record CAZORL010000005.1, on the reverse strand, counting down.
GCGGCACGCTCTGCCGCCGCCTCTCTTGCCGCCGCTTCCGCCTCGATCTGCAGTGCGTCAAGCTCGCGGCGACGATTTTCAAAAAATGCACGCTCTCGCTCATCAGCCCTGCCCGATTCTTTGATGACAACATTTATCTTTACACCGAATTCAGCCTCGATGATACGCGATATGATATCGCCCGTGCCTGCTTTGCAGACAAGTCCGACGCCGCCCGACGAAAAATCGATGCCTATCTCGACAGTGTCACCCTTTTGGCGGAGCATATAACTGCCGAAAAATCCGCTTGCGACATAGCCTATGCGATGTGCCTCGATTATCGCCTCGTGAACATAATCGAACGTAAATGTGTCGGGCGGATAATGCGGAAGGATTCGCACCGACGACAACTCATATGCGGCGGCGATATCTCCCTCGATCTTGTACAGCTCGTCTTTTTTGATCGGCGTGTCAAGCTCGATCTCTGTCTCGATCATTCGACGCTCTCTGTCTGCCTTTACCGAATATCTCGAAACGCCCGCAAGTATCTTGCGGGCTGTTTCGTCGGGATCGTATTTTGCGAATTTTTCAAGAAAGGTCTTTTCCATTGTTCGTTTTTCCTCAAATTTTAATCCCGGGTCTTCCCGAGGTCACATCTTGTTTATCTCTTCAACAAGTCTATCGACTGCCATCTCCTGCGAGATCTTGCATATCGGTCTGCCCGATTTGAAAAGAAGTACCTCATCGACACCGCCTGCGATGCCTATATCGGCATCGGACGCCTCGCCCGGTCCGTTGACCGCGCATCCCATTATGGCGACCTTTATGTGTTTTGACGGATGAAGTTCGGGCATTCTTGCCTCAAAGTGCTCGGCAAGTCCGATCAGATCGATCTTGGTTCTTCCGCAGGTGGGGCAGGACACGACGCTGACAAGCGAGCCGCCGTCAAGTCCGAGAGCGGCAAGTATCTCTCTTCCACGCTTTATCTCGAGCGTGGGATCGGCAGTCAGCGACACACGCAGTGTGTCGCCGATGCCGGAAAGCAGTGACGAGCCGATACCCACTGCCGACTTGACCGTGCCCATGCGATCGCTGCCCGCCTCGGTAACACCGAGATGTATCGGGTAATCGCAGCTCTCGGAGACGATCTTGTTTGCTGCCGCCATGCGCCAAACATCCGACGATTTTATGGCAACGATGATATTTTCAAAATCAAAGCGTTCGAGCGATGCGATATTATTCATCGCCGACTCGGCAAGTGCCTCGGCGGTCGGTGCACCGTATTTTGCCAAAACGCTCTTTTCGAGCGATCCCGAATTGATGCCGAGCCTTATCGGGATATTTTTTTCGCGACACTTATCGGCAACCGCTTTTATCTTCGTGTCGTCACCGATATTGCCCGGGTTTATGCGGATCTTGTCCGCGCCTGCGTCCGCCGCGGCAAGGGCAAGCTTGTAATCAAAATGAATGTCGGCAACGATCGGAATACGAATGCCCGCCTCCTTGAGGCGTCCGATCGTCGCGGCAGACGAAAGATCGGGGACTGTCATGCGAACGATATCGCATCCGACATCCTCAAGTGCACGCATTTGCCTGAAGGTTGCCTCAAGATCGTCCGATCGCGTGTTCGTCATCGACTGAACGGTGATCGGTGCATCGCCGCCTACGAAAATATCGCCGACGGCTATTTTTCTGCTTTTTCGTCTGATTTTATTGAAATCGTTTATATCCATAAGAAATTACCCCCGAAGTCTGCCGAAAAGGGAGACTATATCCTTGCCGGCGACAATGACCATCAGCACCATGAGAAGTACAAGCCCGACAAAATGGATCTTGCCCTCGACCTCGGCGGAAAGCTTTTTGCGTGTGATCAGCTCGATGATCTGAAAGAGCAAGCGACCGCCATCAAGCGCGGGGAGCGGCAAAAGGTTCATTATGCCGAGATTTACACTGATCAGTATGATCATAGAAAGGAGCGTACTGCCGCCCTGCTTTGCCGCCTGACCGATCTGCTCGGTAACACCGATCGGACCTGATACCGCCTCAACGCCGTATCTGCCGCTGATAAGATCAAAAAGCCCCTCCCAAACCTGCTTAACATAGAGCCTGCAATAAGCAAATGATTGCACTGCCACCTGTCCGATTGTCTTTTCGACGGCGCGAAGCTTAAAATCGACAGATCCGAACGCCACGCCGCTCTGCGTCTCGCGACCGAACACGACATCCCTGACGGTAATTCGCTCGCCGTCTCGGTAAAGTTCAATGTCAACAGGGTCAATGCCGCGTCTTGTTATCTCGTAAACGACATCCATGTGAGTGTAAACTCGCGAGCCGTCGATCGACACTATCCTGTCGCCGACCATGAGATAATCGGCACTTGTCGCGCCCTCGTTAAACTCGGCGACCGTCGTTCCGCCAAGGCGGCTCATTGTCAGCACCAGGACAAATGTGAGCAAAAACCCAACAACGATATTGACTGCTGCTCCTGCGGCAGTGACTATTATCCTCTGCCATGTCGGCTTTTTGCATAGTGCGCGCGGATCGTCATTGTCCTCGTCCTCGCCCGACATCATAACATAACCACCAAACGGAAGGGCACGCAGAGAATAATCGATGCCGCTTTTCTTCGACTTTTTGCCGAAAAGTCTCGGTCCCATACCGATCGAAAACTCGATAATATGGACATCGAATATGCGTGCGGCAACAAAATGCCCCATCTCGTGTATGAATATCAGACCGCCGAATACTGCGATCGCGATAATGACCGTTAAAATCGTTGGCAATGAATGTTACCTCTTTCGACTAAAAATTATTATTTTACCCCAAGCTCGACTCTTGCAAGCTCTCTGCCGATCTGACCTACGGCGACAACATCATGGATTCCGCCGATCGGGCGGTTTTTATAGGATCGAACTATGCTGTCCGCAACATCGCCGATGTCCAAAAAGGATATCTTTCCTTCAAGAAAGAGCTTTGTTGCCTCGTCATTGACGCCGTTTAGAAGTGCAGGGAGAACTCCCCCCTCGTTCATAACAAAACGCGCGAGTGAGAGCGGCTTGAATGTTTCGTAATCGGGGCTGTCAAATGTGAGCGCAAACGCCTTTGAGAAGTCCATTTTCGGTGTCGCGCCCTCGATCCTGTCGGGATATGAGAGTGCATACTGTATGCACATACGCATATCGGGCATTGCCATCTGTGCGATCACCGCGCCGTCGGCAAATTCGACCATCGAATGCACGATCGACTCGCGGTGAATGACAGGCTCGATCCTGTCGATCGGGATATTAAACAGATGCGCCGCCTCGATCATCTCAAAGCACTTGTTCATAAGTGTCGCGCTGTCGATCGTGATCTTAGCACCCATGCTCCATGTCGGATGCGCAAGTGCCATCTCACGGGTCACGCCGACGAGATCTTCCCGTTTCTTTTTGTAAAACGGACCGCCTGAGGCGGTGATGATCAGTCTTGTGACCTCGTCATGTCTGCCCGACATCAAGCATTCAAATATCGCACAGTGCTCCGAATCGACAGGCATAAGCGTGACCCCTGCGCGTTTGACCTCCCTCATGACAAGCTCGCCCGCCGTGACAAGAGTCTCCTTGTTGGCGAGCGCGACATTTTTCTTCGATTGTATTGCCGCCATTGTCGGGAGCAATCCCGCGCCGCCGATCACCGAGTTGAGCAGAGTGTCGGCGTCGCAGTCGGATATCATTTCAAGCAGTCCCTGCTCGCCCGAATAAATGCGGATATCGGTATCGGCAAGCCGCAGTTTAAGCTCGGATGCGGCACTCTCATCAGTAAGTGCGCACATGGCAGGGCGGAGGGCTCTTGCCTGCCTCTCAAGAGTCGCCGCACTCGAATTTGCACTCAGTGCGCTGACTTTTATGCCGCTGCGAAGGCAAACATCTATTGCTTGTGTGCCGATCGAGCCTGTCGAGCCTATTATGGCAAGCTTTTTATTGTAAAAATCAGAATTTGTTTCCATTTTTGATAAAATCAGACGATGCTGAACAGCGGCATGAATTTAAGCAGTCGGCAGAATGCGAACATTGCGATCGAGACTGCGATGACGCTGTCGAAACGATCGAGCAGACCGCCGTGCCCGGGGAGAAGGCTTCCATAGTCCTTGATCTTGTAGCGACGCTTGATATAGGATGCCAAGAGATCGCCGAACACCGAGATAAGGCTGAGCACGATACCTGCAAGAAGAAGCGCAAAGATATTGGCGACCTTATCCTTTGTGGCAAGAGTTATGATCAGTCCGTAGATCACGAACATAGCAATGCAGGACACGACACCGCCGAGAAGACCCTCGACAGTCTTTTTGGGCGAGAGGTCGGGGCAGAGCTTATGCTTGCCGAACTTGACGCCGACGAAATACGCACCCGTATCCGACAGCCATGCCGCGATGAAAACAAGCCAAAAGAGGAATGCGCCGTGCTCAAGATCGCGAACCAGCACGATCGAGCAAAATCCGAGTGCAACATATGTCACGCCGAACAGGACGGTCAGTGCATCGGTCAGCGGATAGCTGCCCTTTGAAAACATCGAATAACCGATGAGCCAAAGCGCAAACAGAACGGTAAGTATCAAAAAAGTCTCGCAGAAATTCGACGACAGTCTCGTCGCAAGACCCGACAATATAACATAGATCTCGGCAGGGATCAGCACATGGAGCTTGGAGCGTTGATGCATACATCCGACCATCTCAAACGCAGAGATGATCAGGGCAAGCTCGGTAAAAACTATATATGCCGCCGAACCCGAAAAGATCATAAAGGGCAAAAAGAGCGCGATCGCGACCACACCCGTGATAATTCTTGTCTTCATGTTAAAATCCCGCCCTCAAAAGCAAAGAAACGAGGGCTTCCTTTTATTATATCTTAAATTTGTATATCCTATGCTAAACTTTTCCGTATCTTCTTGTACGACTGTAAAATTCGGCGATCGCCGCATCGACATCGACCTCGCACATGTCCGGCCAGAGTCTGTCGGTAAAATAAAATTCGCTGTAAGCCGCCTGCCACAGGAGAAAATTCGACAGGCGCATCTCGCCCGCAGTGCGGATTATAAGATCGGGCGGCGGCGACTCCTTGGTATAGAGATGGGCATCTATCGCCGCCTCGGTCAGCTCCTCGCCGCACCTTATCGCCTCATTTGCCGCATGGACAAGCTCGGCGCGCGATCCGTAATTGAGTGCGATATTCAATATGAGATGATTGTCCTTCGAGACATTTTCAAGATGGGCGATCTTATCCTTCAGCTTATCCGAGAGCGGTGCCTTATCGCCGATGAAGATAACACGGACATCATTTTCGGCAACATCCGCAAGTGCCTCGTCAATATACTGCTCAAGCAGTTTCATGATCGACTCGACCTCATCGGCAGGACGCCCCCAATTCTCGGTGGAAAAGGCGTAGACCGTCATATAACGCAGTCCTATAACCTTTGCATAGTCAACAAGTCGGCGAAATGTTTTCGCACCGGCACGGTGTCCCGCTGATCTCGGCAGACCTCTCGCTCTTGCCCATCTGCCGTTTCCGTCCATAATGAACGCGATATGGCGAAGCCGCTCGTCGCAGACTGTTTTGTTTTTATCCCGATCTGCCACGGCAGCTCCTCCTTGTCGTTATTGGCGATCGATCAGATGCTCATGATCTCCGCTTTCTTCTTTTCGGTGATGACATCGATCTCCTTTGTGTACTTATCGGTGAGATCCTGAACAGCCTTGTCGGAGAGTTTCAGCTCGTCCTCGGTCATCTCGCTGTTCTTCTTCATTTCCTTTGCCTTGTCGTTTGCCTCACGGCGGACGTTGCGGACAGCGACCTTTGCCTCGTCACCGTGCTTTGCGATCTGCTTTGACAACTCGCGACGGCGATCCTCGGTCAGCTGAGGGAACACAAGTCTGATAACAGAGCCGTCGTTTGCAGGGGTGATTCCGACATCAGATGCGAGAATTGCTTTCTCGATCTGCTTGAGCATGGATTTGTCCCAGGGGGTGATCACGAGAGTGCGTGCGTCGGCAGCCTTGATCTGCGAAATGTCTTTGATGCGTGTGGGTGAGCCGTAGTAATCGACGGTCACTCTGTCGAGAACCGATGCGTTAGCCTTGCCTGCACGAATGGTGGCAAGATTTTCCTCATAGTTCGCGATGGTCTTTTTCATCTTTTCTTCGTAAGTCTTTGTGTCGAGTCTCATGGTAAAATCCTTCCTTATTATGTTTATTTATATTGTTTATAATTATTCGCGGATGATGCGGCTCTCTCCGCCGCCGATGACCGTTCCCTTGACCTCACCGCGCATTGCGTAAATGATGTTGCGTGGGTCGTTCATGCCGAACACGGTGATCTCAAGCTCGTTGGCAAGAGCAAATGCGGTTGCTGTGATATCGATCGCGGTAAGTCCTTTGGAAAGTATCTCGTTGTAGCTGAGATACTCATATTTGTAAAGTTCCTCGGTGCTCTCTTTATCATTCGGGTCGCGATTGTAAATGTAGTTTACCGCTTTTGCGAAGAGGATGAGATCGGCATCGATCTCAGCGGCACGAAGAACGGCTGCCGTATCTGTCGAGAAGAAGGGATTGGACGATCCGCCGCCGAAAACAACGACTTTGCCTGCATCAAGCTCGGCTATCGCACGCTCCTTGGTGTAAGCCGGGGCAAATGACGGCTCGGTCGCGACGGCAGAGAGCACGATCGACGGCACGCCTGCCTGCTCCAAAAAATCGCTGATGCAGAGCGAGTTGATCATCGTCGCAAGCATTCCCATATGATCGGCACGAACGTGATCCATCTTTTTCTCAGCCTGTCTGCCGCGCCAAATGTTGCCCGCACCGCAGACGATCGAGATCTGATATCCGTCATCGCGGCATTCCTTAATGATCGAGCAAAGCTCTCTTAATTTGTCGAAATTATATGCGCCGTCAGCACCCTTTGAAAGTGCCTCGCCCGATATTTTCAAAAGAACTCTTTTTTTGTTGTTTGACATGTTAATTCCGTCCTTTCCTTCCCTTTACCTGATCAAAAATCTATTTTATATCTCTCGGCATACTGATTGAATATGCCGTCGAATCTGTCGTTGCCGTATTTGACACCGCTGAGATACTCGTGCGTGTCAAACGATCCGCCCGCGATCTCGATCATCGCCGCTGCGATATTTGAGCAGTGATCGGATATTCTCTCATAGTTGGTCAAAAGATCGGACAGGATAAATCCAAGCTCGATCGTACAGTTGCCCAATTGCAGACGCTCGATGTGACGATTTTTGATGTTGAGTATCAGTGCATCGACGACCTGCTCAAGCGGCTCGACACGGAAGGCAAGCGATGCGTCGGCAGTCTTGTATGCGTCAATGGTCAAATTGATGATCTCATCGACTGCCGATTGCAGAACCTCAATATCGGCACATGCCTGGGATGAAAAGGCTATCTTCTTTTCCTTAAGCTCGTCGCAGGTCTTGACAAGATTTACCGCATGGTCACCGAGCCGCTCAAAATCGCCGATCGCGTGAAGCATGACCGACACCTTTTGCGAGTCCGACTCGGACAGTGCCTGAGAGGAGACCTTGACAAGGACAGTTCCGAGCTTGTCCTCGTAAACATCCATTCGATCCTCACCCGAAATGATCTTCGCACGAAGGTCACTGTCGTATTTTCTGACAAGATCGGATGCCTCGTGGATCATCTCGCGTGCGACCTCTGCCATCTCATTGGTGCGTCCCAAGCACTCGGAAACTGCGATCGAGGGGGTTGCGAGCAGACGGCTGTCGATGAACACCTCTTCGCCCGGCTTGTCGTCCTTCTTTTCGGGAAGGAGGATGTATGCAAGCTTTTCGAGCTGCTTGAAGAAGGGCAGGAATATGACGGTTGTAAAAATATTGAACACCGTATGGAATGCCGCAATTCCCATCGGGTTTATGATCTTGTGCCCGATCGGAATGCCGCCGATTATTGCATCGACGCCGAAATAAAGTACCATGACGATCACCGCGCCGAGTGCCTTTATCGATGTATGGAGAACCGCAACTCGCTTGGCGTCTCTGTTGACACCGATACTCGAGATAAGTGCGGTTGCACATGTGCCGATGTTCTGTCCCATGACGATCGGGATCGCCATGCTGAATGTGATGTTGCCGCTGAGTGACAGTGCTTGCAAAATGCCGATCGATGCCGCAGAGGACTGGATGACGCCCGTGAAGAGCGTTCCTACGAGAATGCCTACTATCGGGTTGTTGAAGGTGACAAGCACTCTTGCAAATTCCTCAGACTCGGCAAGCGGGCTGACCGAATCGCTCATCATCTTCATGCCGTAGATGAGTATCGCAAAACCGACCAAAATACTGCCGATATCACGACGGCGCGCCTTTTTCGACATGGTGATCATGACCGCACCGACAAATGCAAGCACGAGCGAAAATACCTCGGGCTTCATCATCTTGATTATCGGATTGTCCGAGCTTACGCTGACCAGCGAGAGCATCCATGCCGTAAGCGTCGTGCCGATGTTCGAGCCCATGACGACCGATATCGTCTGCCCCAGATGCATTATGCCCGAGTTGACAAGTCCGACAAGCATGACCGAGACAGCCGATGAGGATTGCACCAAAATGGTGATGCCCGCGCCGAGTGCGATGCCTGCAAATTTGTTTGAGGTCATTTTCTTGAGCGCATTCTCAAGATTGCCTCCAGCGAGTTTTTCAAGTCCGGACGACATGACGTGCATACCATAAAGGAAAAACGCAAGTCCGCCGAACAATTCGATAAATGAAAACAGATCCATGGCTCTGTCCTTCCGTTTTGTTCAAATTCCGTTTTGTTCGATCGATAAAAATCCGATCAAAATCATTATACTATATTTTTCTCATTTTGTAAAGAGCTTTTTGTAAATTTCTCGGTCAAAATCTTTACAAAATACCAAGAAGAAAAGCGACTGTCTCAAATGCATCACTTGCATCCGAGACGGTCGCTTATCATTATCCGTCAACTTCGGTTATTCGATCGCGTTCGATCAGTATTCGCATCGCCGTTCGGATCTCGCCGCCCACATCTGCAATTGCAAAAGCCGGCTTGCATGACACCGACAATCCGTCATCCTCAAGATAGAGATTTGCCGCCGCAATAGCTTTCACAGCCTGATTGACCGCCCCTGCACCTATCGCATGTATCTCGACGCTCTCGCGCTCTCTGATGATACCCGCGATCGCACCCGCAACAAGGCTCGGATTCGATTTTGACGAAACTTTGAGATTATCCACTTAAACACCCCTTTGTTTTCATAATGTCAGAAGCTCTACTGCCCTTATTATACCAAAAAACAAAGAGAATTTCAAGTAATTTTAGGTTTTTCGTTAAAAGTGCACTCTTTCTACATGCTCCACCTTGCCGTTTTTGTCATTTATGTCAAAAATGGCACCGTAGCAGATCGGATCACCCTCCGCATGCAAAAACTTCGTCGGCATTTTGGTTCTAAACTTATCGATAATGCAGCGAGCGTCAACTCCGAGCACACCGCTTTGCACGCCGCACATGCCGAGATCGGTGATATATCCGCTCCCCTGCGGCAATATCTGCTCGTCAGCGGTCTGCACATGTGTGTGCGTACCGACGATCACATTGATCCTGCCGTCAAAATATCTCGCAAGTGCGATCTTTTCGGAGGTCGCCTCGGCGTGGATATCAAGCACCGACAGGTCATATTCGCCCTTGTACCTTTCAAGCAGTCGATCGACCGTATCAAACGGGTCGGCAAGCGATTCCATGAAGACCGTCCCCTGCACATTCATGACGAGTGCGCGTTTGCCGTTTGCGTCCAAAAGTACCGCACCGCCGCCGGGGGTGCGATCGGGGTAATTTGCGGGACGCAGGATGTATTTGCATTCGTCAAGATAGGAATGCATTTCCTTTTTTTGCCAAATATGATTGCCGGATGTGATGACATCGACACCGTAAGCAAGCAGGCGATCGGCACTCGAGCGAAGCAGACCGTTTCCCGGCTCGGCATTCTCGCCGTTGGCGACAACAAGATCGATATTCAGCTTTCGTCTGACATTCCAAAGCTCGCGGCAGACCTTATTTGTGCCGAGGTTGCCGACGATGTCCCCGAGACAGAGAACTCTTATTGACATATTTTTTGCTTTCCCTTCGGTAAGATAACAGATACGAGATGCGAGATATGAGATACGAGATATTTGTGCGGCGAAGATTTGGGCATTCACCTGCCGATATTATGGAATAAACGCCCGTCGATAGGGGAGGGGCTTGCTCCAACCGCTTCCATGGCGTTCGATTCACAACACATCGTCGATCCCATCATCCTTTTAATATCACACTCTCTCAAATGCAAAAGCATTTGAGAGAGAAAAATAATATTATTTTGCGATATCTCCGGCGCGAGACTCTCTCACAACGGTGATCTTGATCTGACCCGGATATTTAAGCTCCGACTCGATCTGTCTTGCGACATCGTGTGCAATGAGGACCATCTGCTGATCGTTGATCTCCTCGGGCTTTACCATGATGCGCACTTCTCTGCCCGCCTGAATGGCGAAGGATTTCTCGACACCCGGATGAGCGGATGCGATCTCCTCGAGCTTTTGCAAACGCTTGATGTAATTTTCGAGATTTTCGCGGCGTGCGCCCGGTCTTGCGGCGGAAATTGCGTCAGCCGCCTGAACGATGAACGCAATGACCGTCTTCGGCTCGACGTCTGCGTGGTGTGCCTCGATCGCGTGAATGATCTCGCGATTTTCCTTGTATTTACGAGCGATATCCGCACCGATGATGGCGTGACTGCCCTCGACCTCGTGCGTGACCGCCTTGCCGATATCATGCAGAAGTCCCGCACGCTTGGCAAGATCCGAATTGACGCCCATTTCGCTTGCGATCATACCCGACAGGAACGCAACCTCGATCGAGTGATTGAGCACGTTCTGACCGTAGCTTGTACGATAGCGAAGTCTGCCGAGGAGCTTGACAAGCTCGGGATTGATGCCGTGGATGCCTGTCTCGAATATTGCCTGCTCGCCTGCCTGTTTGATCGACTGTTCGACCTCTTTCTTTGCCTTTTCGACCGTTTCCTCGATGCGTGTCGGATGGATTCTTCCGTCCGCGACAAGCTTTTCGAGTGCAAGTCTTGCGACCTCGCGGCGAACCGGGTCAAAGCAGGATACTGTGATCGCCTCGGGCGTGTCGTCGATGATCAGGTCAACACCCGTAAGTGCCTCAACCGCACGGATGTTACGTCCCTCGCGTCCGATGATCCTGCCCTTCATTTCATCGCTGGGCAGAGCGACCGATGTGACCGACACCTCGGACACGAAATCGGACGCAAGTCTCGATATCGACTGCGAAATGATATTTCTTGCCCTCTCGTCTGCCTCCTCTTTAAGCTCTGCATCGATCTCGGCAAGCTTCATTGCCGACTGATAGCGTGCCTCTTCTTCGATCTGCTTAACGATCTCCGCCTTTGCCTGTTCGACCGTGTAGCCCGATATCGTTTCAAGCCTTGCGAGTTGTTCTTCCTTCAGCTTTTCGATATCCGCCTTGAGTGTTTCTGTCTCTTTGATCTTTTTATCAAGTGCCTCATCCTTACGATCGAGATTGTCGCTCTTTTTGTCGAGCTGTTCTTCTTTGGTCGCATAGCGTCTTTCCATCTTGGTAAGCTCAGCTCTGCGATCGCGTACTTCCTTTTCGAACTCTTTGTTCGAACGGACTATCTCTTCCTTGGCTTCGAGAAGCGCTTCTTTCTTTTTAGTCTCGGCAGTTCTGACCGCTTCGTCAACGATCCTTTTTGCCTCGTCATCGGCTTTTGCAATCTTTTCGCTTGCAACTCTCGCCCTTTTGCGGAAGATCATGTAAATAATTCCGCATACGAGCAAGCCGAGGACCAGTCCTGCCGCGCCGCCTATAAGAAATTTTTCCAAATTGCCTGCACCTCCTTGTTTTTTGTGTTTGAATTCAAAATTCGGATAAAAATTTCATGAAAAATATGAGAAATGGTGAACAAACGAAAATTCATCCACTTGATCTGCAAATTATCACATTGTATATTTTAATCATTTTTTGCGTTTTGTCAAGAGTATTTTGCTCATTTTGTTCAAAATTCAAATAACTTTTACAATCTTTCGCACATGCATAAAAAATCGATATATTGACAATAATCATCACACATTCACATTGGAGGTAAAAGTATCATGTCAATTATCGGAAGAGAGCTTTGCGATTTTTCGCTGACCGCTTATCAAAATGACGAATTTAAGACCGTAACTCGCAACGACCTTCGCGGCAGGTGGAGCATTTTGTTCTTCTACCCGGCCGATTTCACCTTCGTTTGCCCGACCGAACTTGTCGATATGCAGGAGCATTATGAAAGATTCAGGCGCGAGGGATGCGAGATCTATTCGGTGTCCACCGACAGTCACTTTGTCCACAAGGCGTGGCACGATCACTCTGAGCGAATATCAAGGCTCGAGTTCCCCATGCTCGCCGACCCGACGCACGCCCTGACAAGATCGCTCGATCTGCTCATCGAGACTGACGGCATGGCGGAGCGCGGAAGTGTGATAATCTCGCCCGAGCTTAAAGTGTGCGCACTCGAGATAAGTGCGGGCGGCGTGGGCAGAAACGCCGCCGAACTGCTTCGAAAGCTCTCCGCCTGCAAATTCGTCGCCGAGCACGGTGACAAGGTCTGCCCTGCCAATTGGCAATCGGGTGACGAAACGCTATCCCCGAGCCTTGACCTTGTCGGCAAGCTCTGATATTTACCGAGAAAAGGCGGCTATAATAAAATGGAAGAAATAAGTCAAAAAGACCAAAAAGAAATATACGACGCCGTGATCGTCGGCGGCGGTCCTGCAGGACTTACGGCGGCGATATATCTCGCAAGAGCACGTTACAATGTTCTCCTGCTCGAGGCGGACGCATTCGGCGGACAGATCAAGATCACAGCCGAGATCGTGAACTACCCGGGCATCATGAGCGAGAGCGGAGAGAAGCTCGGGGAGAGGATGCGCGCGCAGGCGGAAGCGTTCGGTGCAGAACTTCGAATCGGAAGGGTGACGAGCATCGATGCGGACGGCGATATCAAAACAGTCAGATCAAGCATCGGCACATTCCGCACAATCGGCGTGATCGTCGCCACCGGTGCGCACCCGCGTGTGCTCGGATTTCACGGCGAGGACAAATTCCGCGGACGCGGCGTGGCATACTGTGCGACCTGCGACGGCGAATTTTTCGACGGAAAAGAGATCTATGTGATCGGAGGCGGTTTTGCCGCAGCGGAGGAGTCGCTCTTTCTGACAAGATACGCCAAAAGCATAACCATGCTTGTACGCGAGGACGATTTCACCTGCGCACGCTCGATCGCCGACACCGTCCGTGCAAACGACAAAATAACCGTGCTTACAAACACCGAGATCGTCGAGCTTTGCGGTGACGATCTCCCGAGAGTCATAACCTATAAAAACAACAAAACAGGGCAGATCACGCGCAAGGCGGCAAAAGAGGGCGATTTTATCGGCGTGTTCGTCTTTGTCGGATACGCGCCCGAGTCGAGACTGCTCGAGGGCGTCGCCGAGATCGACAAATACGGATATGTCGTGACCGACAGAAGCGGCAAAACAAAGACCGATGGCATCTACGCCGCAGGCGATCTTTGTCAAAAGGATCTGCGACAGGTCGTGACTGCCGTCGGCGACGGAGCGGCAGCCTCGACCGCACTTGAAAAATATATCGCAAAAATGCGTGAGAAACTAAAGATCTCCGACCGTCCAAGGCAAAAGTTCGCTGACAAAGCATCGTCTGCCGAAATATTTGATGAAAAAATGAAAAAAGAGCTGTCCGAGCTGTTTGACGGCATGAAAAGCGATGTGTGCCTCGAACTTTGCCTCGATAACGGCGAGCATTCGGCGGCACTTTGCGACTATATCGAGCAGATCGCTCTGCTCTCGAGCAAAATATCGGTAAAAAAATGTGACAATAACGGGTGTGAAGAACATCTGCCCTGCGTTCGAATACTTCGTGCGAACCGAACATTTTCGGGCATCGCATTCCACGGCATCCCGAGCGGTCATGAATTGACCCCCTTCGTGCTGGCAATATGCGCTGTCGGAGGCAGATCGGCACCGATCGATGAAAAAACGAAGGCGCGTATCGATAATCTCGACGATCTGCCCGATCTTTGCGTGCTCGTGACACTCTCATGCTCCAATTGTCCCGAGACAGTCCATGCCGCAGAGACGCTCGCACTCGCAAAAGGATGCCGCGCCGATGTGTACGACGCACGCCTTTTCCCCGATCTTCGCGAAAAATTCAATGTAATGAGCGTCCCCTGCCTCGTTGTCGGCGACGCTGACCTGATAATTTTCGGCAAACACACCCTCCCCGAACTGATTACAAAACTCGAAGATCCCAAATAAACGATAACACGGCTGCCTCATCAAAGACAGCCGTGTTATTTGTGTAAAAAGTAAGTGGGATGTTTATATAATATATAAAATATGCAGCGATCGGATCAGAGCATATAATCCTTTGCGGGGAAGATCGGCTCGCAGGTGAGATTGATGCCGAGTTTGCGCAGCGTGCCCTCATCGCCGCTTCTGAGCATACGAGTCGAGTGCATATCGCATCCGCGAAGCTCGGTGAGATGGCTGACGGCGATGGCAGCCGTGGGATTGGTCGCCGCGCAGATCGACAATGCTGTCAGCACGTCGTCAAGCTTTAATACCGGGCTTGCACTGCCGAGGATATCCTTTTTAAGATTAAGTATCGGCTCAAGAACGATCGGCGAGATCAACATGATCTTGTCATCAAGACCTGCCAGCACTTTGACCGAGTTCACGACCACCGATGCCGATGCCGACATAAGCTTGGTCATGCGTCCCGTGACGACCCTGCCGTCGGAAAGCTCGATGGCAGCTGCAGGGGAATCACTTTCTTCGGCTTTGCGACGTGCCGCAGGAACGACAGCGCGCTCTTCGTCGGTGATGTTCAGCTGTCTGATGATGTTCACGATCTTGTCGAGCGTGCTCTCTTTTTCCTTACCGAGACGAACATCGCACGCCGCCCTGAAGAAACGTCTGATTATCTCAGCACGCGCTGCCGCACAGACGGCGTCGTTGTCGGTGATGCAATATCCTGCCATATTGACCCCCATATCGGTCGGCGAACGATAGAAATCGGGATTGCCGGTGACCTGCGTGAGTATCGTGCGCAAAACGGGGAATGCCTCGATGTCGCGGTTGTAGTTGACCGTCGAGATGCCGTATGCGTCAAGATGGAACGGGTCGATCATGTTTACATCCTGCAGATCGGCAGTTGCCGCCTCGTATGCGAGGTTGACCGGATGCTTGAGCGGCAAATTCCATATAGGGAAGGTTTCGAACTTCGCATATCCCGCTACCCTGCCCCTCTTATACTCGTGATAGAGCTGTGACAGACAGGTTGCGAGCTTGCCGCTTCCCGGACCGGGCGCGGTCACGACAACGAGTGGGCGGGTGGTCTCTATGTAATCATTCTTGCCGTAGCCCTCTTCGCTGACTATCCTGCTGATGTTCGCGGGATATCCCGGGATCACATAATGAGTGTAGTGCTTTATGCCCATCATGTCAAGACGCGCACGGAATGCATCGACCGCAGGCTGTCCCGAATACTGAGTAATGACTACCGAGCCGACATATATATCCATCTTCGAGATCAGACCGATCAGACGGATGACCTCCATGTCGTATGTGATGCCGATGTCACCGCGCATCTTGTTTTTCTCGATGTCGTCGGCACTGATGCAAAATATTATCTCCGCCTTGTCGCGGAGCTGATAGAGCAGTTTGATCTTGCCGTTCGGGTCAAAGCCGGGGAGCACTCTCGACGCATGAAGATCGTCAAAGATCTTGCCTCCGAATTCGAGGTATAGCTTGTTATCAAAGAGAGATATCCTCTCCAAAATGTGCGCAGTCTGTTTTTCCATGTAAAGCTGACTGTCAAATCCGATCTTCATAATATTTTTTCCTTTCGGGTTGGTTCTTCAAACTTCTTATATTATACCTCTTTTGACCTGCTTTTGTCAAGTCCATTTGCAAAATTTTTGAACAAATTCGTCGATTATTTTTCGGGTCGATCAAATGATCAAATATCGATCGCATCCAACTGCTCCGCTTTTCTCAAGCATTGGCAGAAATTTGCACAAAAGATTCCCAACTATCCGCTTGTTTGCGGATAACATAAAAAATGCGTCCAATTTTTGCACAAAAAAACAGTTGACATTTATAATATAATGTGATATAATTTTCTCAAGTAAAAACGAAAGGAGAGTTTTAACATGAAACTCACAAAAATTATCGTATCATCGCTTCTCATTGCCGCAATGGCACTGTCGATGGCAGCATGTGACAGCGGAGATAACAGCACGACGACCACCGAAGCTGCTAATAAGACAACTGCAGCAAACACTTCTGCAAAACCCGCGCAGACCACCACCGCTCCCGTGGGACCCGCAACCACCGCTCCCGAGACCGAAGAGGAAGATACCGAGGTCGAGGTTCCCGATGATCAGGTCTATTCAGGCATGTGGTTCTTTGACAAGGCGACCGGACACTATCTGTGCACCGACTTTGAACAGCCGAACCCTGCGATCATTCCGATCGGTGACGGCTATGTTCCGGAAGGCGTAACCAAGTATTCGCTTGAGGTCACCTCCTACTGGGGACAGTCTCCCGAATGGGGCATTATCTACGCCGGCAAGGATGTCGACGGCGACGGTAAGCTTCTTGAGAACTTCGACTACTACAGACTTTTCATCACCAACACCAGAAACCCCGCAAACTGCGCCAACCCCGGACACTTTGACCTTTGGGACGAGATCAACAAAGACCAGCTCAGTCTGATCGATGATGGCCCCGCAACAATGAAGATCATCGTAGATACCGTTGCAGGCACTGTTGAGTTCTACATCAACGACCTCCTGCTCGACACTCGTTCGGGTCTCAGCTTTGCCGAGTACGGCAACATGATCGGCGTTTGCTCGAAGGTTCTCTATGACTACGAGAGCTGGGGCGAGTTCTGGGATCTCAAGTTCACCGCTCTGAACTGATTACTTAAACCCGAATTAAATGGACAGTGCTCCTTTTAAGAAAAAACATTTTAAGGAAGGAAGAAAATCATGAAAAAGATTCTTTCACTCATTCTCGCGATCATGATGATCGCAACCTTCGCTCTGACCGTTTCGGCAGAAGAAGTTAAGGCAGGCAACA
>CAZORL010000004.1:0-86070 GCA_964582375.1 uncultured Lachnospiraceae bacterium | reverse complement strand
TACATAGGAGATGTAAAGTCAAAAACCAGCCTTTTGTAAAATCTATGTCAAACAGTGTTGCAATAACGCAGAATTAGCCGTCACAGTGTAATAACAAGAAACTGTGGCGGCTAACTTTCATATTTTATCAATATTAATTTGTGCCCGATACAGTTTTTGATTAAGTAAATCGCTATACCGAATATGCTTTACAATGTGGAGGCTGTTTCTTCATCAGAAACAATCTCCATAATATCCTCCACGCGGCAGTCAAGAGCGGCACAGATTTTCAGTATCACATCTGTGGTAACATTTTCACCTTTGCCCAGTTTCGCAAGGGATGATGAACTCACATTTGCAACTTTTCTCAAATCGGATTTCTTCATTCCCTTGTCAATCAATAGTTTCCACAGTCTGTTATAACTCATTTTCATGTTATTTCTGTTCCTCCTTGTTCCAAGACCTGCAATAAAGTTCACGGTTATTATCCGACAATTGCAAAACACAGTTAGTGGCTTGTCGATTTTATTTTTCACTCTTCACTCTTCACCAAATCCTCTTGTCGGCTTTTGGAAGTAATAAGTAAAAGTGACCGGTGAATAAGGTCACAAAATACAATATCCGCAGGCAAAACGCGCATTTGTACATACAAATTAAAAACCCGAGGGCATGTGCTCTCGGGCTTTTGGCTGAGGATTAGGGATTCGAACCCCAACAAACAGAGTCAGAGTCTGTCGTGCTACCTTTACACAAATCCTCAATATTGCTGTTCTTCTCAGCGGGTCTTATTATAGCACAGATCTTCCCTTTTGTCAATAGCTTTTTGATAATTTTTTGAAAAAAATCAAAAAAATCGATCGAGCAGAACGGTGAGGGTGTACTTTTTGGGCGATTGTGATCTTGTTTGACCCCGAGGGAGGTGATAGTTTTTATAAAAGCAAAAAGAAATACTTGACACGATCGGCTTTTTTTGGTATAATTTCATATAAGGCTTGACAAATGTCAAGTAATGCTCGGAGGTCAAACACAAATGAAAAGAATAATAACGCTTCTTCTTGCTTTCTCGATGGTAATCGGCACTCTTGTCGGATGCTCAGGGGAAAAGCAGGAGGTCACATCGGCAAAAGCTACATCATCTTCCCTGCCGACGACATCCCCAAAAACCGATGACAAGGTCGATCCAAATGCCAAACCAACAAGCATTGAGCTTGGTAACATTCGCATTCAGCTCCTCTCGGACAGGCTCGTCCGCATAGAGATGAAAGGACCGAAGGGATTTGAGGATCGACCTTCCTACAATATTGTAAAGCGGCTCGGCTGGAGAGAGGTCGGTTACACGATATCCGAAAAGGACGGTATGTCGGTGATCACCACCGAAAAATATGTCGTTTATCTGTCTCCGGATGCCAAAAACGAACCAAACGGTGCGTACATAACCGATACCGACGGAAAAGTCTTATGGACCTATCTCGGAGAGACCGACACTAACATATATCTGCCGTCTCCGTCCGATGAGCTTACGAGCTGGTATTTCACCGATTCGCCGCGTGTTATTCCCTCGGAGAATGGTTACACACCATCGGAAAGCGGTGAAAAGAACAACGGATGGGACAAGGACAACGATGCCGTTGATGCGTTTATTTTTCTTCCGGGCGGCAGCTACGAAAATTTCGCACTTGATTTCATCACCCTCACCGGACCGTCCGAGATGGTCACGCTTCAGATGCTCGGCTATTGGGACTCGCGTTGGTACGAATACACCGCCGAGACTGCGCTCCGGCAGATCAAAGATTACCGCGATCGCGGATATTCGATAGATATGCTGGTAATCGACACAGACTGGCGTCAGAGCTCATCCATCGGCGGCGTCGGATACACCATAAACAAAAAGCTGTTCCCGAACATGGCTGATTTCCTCGAAAAGGCACACGATCTCGGCGTTTCGATCATGTTCAACGACCATCCTGAGCCCAAGAAGGACACGGACAGTCTGATCGACAATGACGAGGTCGAGTACAGAAACAAGAACCTAAAGCTTATCCTCTCGCTCGGCCTTGATATTTGGTGGTACGACAGAAACTGGGGTGTTGCGCTCAACGAGATAAAGGACGGAATGTCGATCTACGCCTCGGGTATGTATGCTTATCAGTGGATCACCGAGGATTATTATAACAGCATCACCGACATTGACGAGTTTGCCCGTCGTGCGCTGATCATGGGCAATGTTGACGGCATCCTTCACGGAGAGGTGCAATATGCCCCCGAGATCTCATCGCACAAATACTCGATCCAGTGGACGGGCGACATCGGCGCGACTGTCGATGATCTGAACGATGAGGTCTACAATGCGATCTTCGGCGGAAGTGTGCTCGGACTTCCCTACATCTCGGCAGATATCGGCGGTCATGTTACCGATGTCAGCGATGACATGTATGTCCGCTGGATGCAGTTCGGTGCGCTGTCGCCGATCATGCGCGTCCACTGTACAAAGCCTTACTCGCGTATGCCATGGCTGTTCGGCGACACTGCAGAGGCGGTAACGCACACATATGTTGATCTGCGATACAGACTGCTTCCGCTCTACTACGCGCTTTCACACGAAAATTATGTATCGGGTCTGCCGCTCACAAGGCGTCTTGATATTCTCTACCCCGATCTTGTCGAGGCGTCGCGAAATGACGAATATCTCCTCGGCGATTATCTGCTCGTTGCTCCCGTGACCGAGAGCTTTGCCACCACCGACGATTACAAATTCACGTCAGGCGGCAAAGACGGACTCTACGCCGAATATTTTTCCAACAAAGATCTCTCGGGTGAGCCGTCATACACGGGCTATGACGAACATGTCTATTTCGATTGGCAGGGCTCAGGCCCCGATTGCCTCGGACTTTCGGACAGATTTTCGATCCGTTGGAGCGGCGAGGTCACCGTGGGCAAGAATGACATGGCACTTCGTTTCTTTGCCGATGACGGTATTCGCATATGGATCGACGGCGAACGTGTTGACGAGAACGGTTGGGCTGTCTATGATGTCGAATTTATTTCAAAAACGCTCAAAGCAGGCACGACACACTCGATAACCATTGAATATTTTGAAGACGGATACTATGCGCACATCTATGTTGAGGGCATCACCGATCAGGGCGTCTCGCGCGAGGTGTTCATTCCCGAGGGCGAGTGGATGGATGTATGGAACGGAAAGACATACGCAGGTCCTGCAACCATCACCGTCTCGCATACGCTTGAGACCTCCCCGATCTTCGTTCGCATGGGATCGATATTCGCCCTTGCCGACAATATGGTAAGCACTTCCGAGAAGGATTGGAGCCATATGACCCTCGATGTTTACCCCGGCATCACAAATAGTGCATCCACCGTCATTTACGAGGACGACACCAAGACCGTCGCCTACAAAGAAGGACACTACCGCACGACAAAGCTGACACTCTCTCCGATCGATCAAAAGAGCATATCGCTGAAGATCGATGCCGCAAAAGGAATCTTCGAGGGCGATCTTGCATTCACAAAACGCAGTTACACCCTGCGTGTACACTCAAGGGACGGGTTTGGCGCACTTGAGAGCGTCACGATCGACGGGAAGTCTGTTAAATTCGATAAGATCGCGCGCGACGCAAACGGAGCACCGCTCGCCGCTCTCGGCGGATCTCCCGATGCGGACGTTTACACGCTGAAATTTGATACCGACGTAAATGTCGGTGCGGAGATAGTGCTCACATTTGCATCGACATCGAAAGATAAGGTAAACGAGAGCTACAACAGAATCTCGGCAAACTTTACGGCTGAGCTGAAAGGGCTGGACAAAGAAACAGCAAGCGTCGATCTCACAGGCGTCGGCGGACTTGATTGGATACTCTTCACCTCGGGCAACATGACCGAGGCGATCCGCAAGAAGACCGACTCGCATCTGCTTGACAGCCTCACGTCTCATCAGAAATTTACAACATTCTACGACAATTACCAGATAGGATATCGCGACGGCGACAAGCGTCTGATCGGCACGACCTCGAGCGGAGCTGTCTCGAAGGTCGATTTCTCGACGGTGATCAAGGTTCCGAGCGGTAACGCCTATTACAAGCTCTACATCGGCGGTTACAAATCGCTCTCGAAGATAACCGTTCGCGATCGCGCAGGCAATGTGCAAACCTTCAACCTCGGCAACATGAAGGGCAATTATTATAATGTCCTGACGATCGACTGCAGTGCGGCGGCGAACACCGAGCTGTATGTCACCTATTCGATCCTCTGCGGCGATAATATCACCTTCTCGGCAATTGCCGCATCCGACAAAAAGGCCGCGGACACCATCGCACCTTCGACGGGAGCAACAAATTCGGCACTCACGGTTGACACGCCTTACACTGGCACACTCGATCTGAGTGCAGAGGGGACTGTTGACTGGGAGTTCTACGGAAAGGTCAACGGCAGCCAAAGCGGTGAGACTGTCCGCAAGGCGGGCGTCACCGATCGAATAAACACAACATTTGACACGACCTCGCAGCTTCACGATGACAACAAAGGGGTCATCAAATGGTCGGACGGAGACATCATCAAAAGTGCGGAAACCAGACACGGCAAGAACGATTTTGACAGCATTACGGTAAGAGTCGATATCAAAGACTGCAAAAAACTCACCCTCTTTGTCGGTGCGTGGAACGCATCGGGCACGATCGTCATTTACGATGCCGACGGCAATCAGATCGACGGCATCCCTGCGGCAAGTGCTGCTGGTGACGCAAGGATCGCGATCGTTACCGCCGATCTGACAAAGTACGACACCGACAGCATAACCGTCTGCTATATCGCCACAAACAAGACCGGCGGCAACATTTCGCTCAGCGGCGTTGCACTCTCGTGATATATACACAAATTGAAAGGAATTTCTTATGAAAACAGAACTTTTTTACGATTTTGACGAGGGCGGCACCGAAAAGCCGCTCGAAAATCTGCCGATAGGCGGCGGATTTTGCTCCATACTCGAAAAGGTCGGATGCATCGGCGACAGCCTTGCATCGGGCGAGTTCGAGTCTCTTGACGAAAACGGAAACCGCGCATACCACGACATGTTCCGTCATTCTTGGGGACAGTATATGGCGCGCGAGTGCGGCTTTACCGCTCTGAACTTCTCGCGCGGCGGCATGACTGCAAAAGAATACCTCGAAAGCTTCGGCGAGCAAATGGGCTATTTTTCGCCCGATCTTGCCTGCAAAGCGTATATCGTCGCACTCGGCGTAAACGACGTCATGAACGCAAGAACCCCTGTCGGATCGGTCGATGATCCTCTTGACTTTGGTACTTTTGCGGGCTATTTTGCCGAGCTTGTGCGCAGATACAAAGAAATATCCCCCGACGCGAAATTCTTCTTTGTTACTATGCCGAGATACGGCGATGGGGGCGACACCCTTCGAGCCGAGCACGCAAGGCTCATGCACGAGTTCGCAAAGAAGTTCACGAACTCATATGTTATCGATCTTTTTGAGTACGCACCGATATATGACTCGGCATTTCACAAAAAATTCTTCCTCGGCGGTCATATGACCCCGTGCGGATACAAGCTGACTGCAAGCATGTTCATCTCATACATTGATTACATAATCAGGCACAACATGGATGATTTCAAGCAGCTCGGGTTTATCGGAACCGAATTTTCCTATATCGAACAATAAGATAACAACAAATCGGCGTACAAACGTTTTTTCGTTTGTACGCCGATTCATTTATCTTTGTGCCCTTCGTGCTCTATCTAAGCATTTGCGTTGGCGATACGCTCACTTGCCGAGTCGATCAAATCCATGAAAGGGTGAAAATTCGTTAACATATTTGTTCGCTCCTTTTTGTTGTGGCAACCCATTTGCTTTGCGGGTTTTTATTTCATTGTTTGAGAAATGTTTAAGGAGAGATTCTTCGGCAAAAACAGACCCTCTTGTGATTGAGAGGGTCTGTTTTATTGGTCATTCGATCTCGATCTGTCTTGCCGTGGGAAGTGTTTCCTGTTTCTTCGGCAGGATAAGGCTGAGCACGCCGTTTTCGTACTTTGCCTTGATCGCGGCGGCGTCTATGGCTGATATATCAAACTCTCTGACATATCTGCCCCACGAGCGTTCCATGCGGACATACTTATTCTTCTTTTCCTCGGTCTTATTCTCACTTCCGCGTTCGGCTGAGAGAACGAGGCTGTCACCGTTTATATCGAGGTGGATGTCTTTCTTATCAAATCCCGGAAGATCTGCCTCGAGCAGATAGTGATCTCCTTCGTCCGAAATATCGGTCTTGAATGCCGCGATATCACGGTTTCCGAAAAATCCGCCAAACGGATCGGCAAAGAACTCGTCCATTTCCTTGAAGGGGTTATACTCCCTGACAGCATTATTTCTACGGTAAGGCTTCAGCTCAAACATAATAAAATCCTCCTTTGTTTGTTAGCTTGTAAGCGTTTTCGCAATCACTTGTCGTGAGTGCTTGTCGATTTCCTATCGACACTTATATTATAACCCGTATTTTCGGATATTTTGTTACATTCATATTATTTTTATGTAAACTGTTAGCACTCGTGAATATAGAGTGCTAAAGAGCACAAAAATATTACCCCGAAACTTCGGTTGTCGTTTCGAGGTGATATTTGATATTATATATTTATTTGAGAAATCCGTTTATTATCTCGTTTTCAGCCTCTTTTTCGGTAAGTCCGAGGGTCATAAGCTTTATCAGCTGTTCGCCCGCGATCCTGCCGATCGCAGCCTCATGAACGAGTGCCGCTTCGGGATGTGCGGCAACGATCTGAGGAATTGCTCCGACGCGTGCGTTATCCATGATAATTGCGTCACACTCGGTTCTGCCGTTACAGCGCGCACTGCCGACGACATGCGAATTGAACTGCTGTGTCGAATCTTCTTTTGCGACCGAACGTGAGACGACATGGGCTGTTGCATCGTCGCCGCAAAGCTCGACCTCAAAGTCGGTATTTGCGTGTTGTCTGCCGTGAGTCATGATCTTTTCATGGACAACAAGTGTCGCGCCCTGCCCAACCTTTGCCTCGGTCGAGCGTTCAGTGGAATCGATACCGCCGATCTGTGCGGTCTCCATGAGCATATATGCGTCCTTGGCAAGGTGAACGACGGTTTTGGGGTTCATTACTCTCTCGCCGTCACCGCTTCCCTGTCCGTAATGCTTTTCGATATACTTGACCCTTGCGCCCTCATCGAGGTAGAATGAATGTATTCCGCTGTGCTCAGAACTGCCGCTGCCGCAGTTATCGATGCCGCATCCTGCGACGATAACGACATCCGCACCCTTTGCGACATGGAAATCGTTATAGACCATATCGTGCAGTCCGGTCTGATCGAGAATTACGGGGATATGAACCGACTCGTTTTTCGTGCCCTCATCGATATAGATATCGATACCCGATTTGCCGTCGGTCTTCGGGACAATGTGTATATGCTCGCTGTCACGCCTGCCGAACGATTTGCCGTCCACGCGGAGGTTATACGCGCCCTTCGGGATACCCTCGAGATCGGCGACCTGCTTCAAAAGCTCAAGTTGTATTTTATCAAGTTCCATTCTCGGCGATCTCCTTTCAATTTCCCTCGGTTAAGCGACATCCTGCCGACGATATACCGTTTGAGAGAAGTGCTGGCATTATCTCATCCTTTGTACCGATCTTTTCGATCTCGCCCGCGCGCAGAAGAACGATCTTATCGGCAATATTAAGTATTCTTTCCTGGTGCGAGATTATCATGATAGAGCCGCGAGTTTTTTCGTACATGGACTCAAAAACTTTTATAAGGCTGTTGAACGACCAAAGATCGATGCCCGCCTCAGGCTCATCAAAAACGGTCAGAGAGGTCGAACGGGCGAGTGCCATTGCTATCTCGATCCTCTTGAGTTCGCCGCCAGAAAGCGAGGCATTGACCTCACGGTTGACATAATCCTTTGCGCAAAGCCCGACCTCGGAGAGATATGCGCATGCGGCGGCGGCAGAGAGCTTTTTGCCGCTTGCGAGCGAGAGCAGGTCGATAACGGTGATCCCCTTAAATCTAACCGGCTGTTGGAAGGCGAAGCTGATACCCGCCCTTGCTCTGTCGGTGACCGACAAATCAGTTATATCCTTACCGTCGAGAATGATCTGACCGCAGTCAGGGGTGATTATTCCGGCAATCAGCTTTGCGAGTGTCGATTTACCCGAGCCGTTAGGTCCCGTTATGGCAACGAAGCGTTCATTTACGGTGAGGTTAATATCGTGAAGGATAGACACCCCGCCGACTGAATAAGACAGATTTTTTATTTCAAGCATTTTACTTGGCTATGCTGCTTTGAGCATCCTTTCATGTTATACTTTATTTATCCAAAAGTGTTATTACACACCTTTATATTGTAGCATATTATTTGCCAAAAATCAACCGTTATCTGTAAAAATAAAAAAATATTTCTTTATTTTCGGGGTTTCATATTGACAAAGTCGGTCGCTTGTGATAAAATATGTAAAAATCGGAGGTGTGAAATGTCAAAGAAGAGCAAAAAGAAATCGCAAAACATAACAGAGTATCACAGCGAATTTAAGAAATTCATCAACAAAGGAAACATATTCGATCTTGCCGCCGCGATCGTCATCGGCTCTACCTTCAACGCGATCGTGACATCGCTTGCCAACAACATCATCACGCCGTTTATAAACTATTTTATCAGCGACATCAATCTCAGCGAGCTTAATTTTATTCTCCGCCCTGCCGTCACGAACGAGGCAGGCGAGGTCACTGCCACCGAGATCGCAGTCAGTTACGGCAGTTTCATCCAAGCGATCATACAATTCTTGATAACGGCACTGTTTGTGTTTATCGTGCTCAAGGTCATAAAATCATTCAAAAAGCATGTTGACAAGGTCGAGGAGGCGGCAAAAGCGGGCATTCGGCGTCGCAAGCGGTTTCTGTTCTGGAAGCTGAAAGAGCCGGAGCCGGAGCCTCCGAAGAAAGAAGAGCCGAAAAAGCCGACAGACAGCGAACTTTTGGCGTCGATCCTCAAGGAATTGCAGATTGCCAACGGGACGCTCCCCGAAGAGAAAAAGCAGGACAAATAACGCAGATTTATCGGTCAACCGACGGTTGACCGATAAATTTTATGTATTTAGGCTTTTTTGAATGGACTATGCGGATATTGGAGAGCGATCCTGTCCTCGGGTGTGCTGTCGAATGTATAGAGCAGAAGCAAAAACAGCCATTCAAGCGGTTTCATGACGAGATATGTGACATCCGATGCAACAGGTGTCTCGATCTTCTCAGCGATCGGTCTGCCGTGTTTATCGTAAAAACTGCGGAGTGCCCTATGGAATCGGGGCGTTCGCTCGGATATCAGCTCCTCGAACGCATTCGCGACCGAGAGTTGGCGGTTTACGGTTATTTTATGACCGTGACGTATTCCGATGCGGGTAGGCTTGACGAGCCGTCCGTGACCGCGTGCCGCGACGGTACAAAGATAATGTCCGTCATACGGCAGATCGGCAGGACGCGGATGAGCGGAGAACGTCCAATCTGCCGTCTCGGTCCATGCGCGTATTGCGGCATTCGGTTCTTGACCGAAAAGCGTCAGCACGAGCACGATCAGTCCAAGCATCGGCAGAGCAAAAATGAGTGCGGCAAGCGGAAGGGTCGATGCCTTTGTGAAAAATCGACCGATCGGCGAGAGTTTTTTTCGTTCATGTTCACGCTCATACTCTGCCCTTTCGGAGACGACAAGGCGAAGGGTGTAGCCTGTAAGCATCAGAAAATTCAGGGACGGGATGGCAAGGAAGACCGTCTTTGCCGTTTGAATGCCGTAAACTGTCCATATCACAGTGCCGATATAGAGTGCGGCAAGCGAAAGTGCTGTCGGTATCGGCGGCATTTTTGTCATCGGAACAAATCTGCAGACAAGGAAACCGACAATTCCGAGAGCGATCAGCACCACGATCGTGGGAGTTGCCTCGGAGTAGATCGGCAGGTGCTTCTCGTCCGGGAAGATCGAGGTGAACCAATCGCCGTTAAAATCTATCGAACAAAGCCACGAGAGCAACACGCCGAGTACGACATTCAAAATCTGAGCGAAAATGGCCTGAGGATTTTTTCTTGTCAGCTCGATCGGGCTGATCAGTATGACAAGGTCGATAAAAGTCGCCGCCGCGAGAATTCCGATCAGCACACCGATTATCAATCCTACGAAAATTGATTTTGACGCAGCACCGAGAATTCCGAAAAATATCGCAGAAAGAAATACGAGAAAGACCTCTGCAATAAACGCCGAGCATGCGATCCTATCCCTGACCGT
The DNA here is from genome assembly GCA_964582375.1 of uncultured Lachnospiraceae bacterium. Lineage (GTDB taxonomy): Bacteria > Bacillota > Clostridia > Oscillospirales > CAG-272 > CAKSQF01. The sequence continues at coordinate 75,777 of CAZORL010000004.1, read as the reverse complement.
GCGGAAGACGCCCTTTTTTTCATCATTTGTATTGCTGTTCATCCTGCCATTCTCCGATTTATTTCGAGAAGAGAGTTTCCATACTCGTGAGCATGCCCGACGATCCTGTTGCTATGATGTTCGTGACGATGAGTATATCGGCGATTCCCTTTTCATCGACAAGTTGTGAGAAGGTCTTGCCGCCGTTATAGCTTGCCGACCACTTATCGTAATAGCGCAGATCGACGACATACACATACTCATAATGGTCAACGAGGAAGGGCACGAATGCATTTCCGAAGGAATTTTTGACGACGACGCAAGCCGAGCCGTCGGTTCTGCTTGTGTTATGGATCTCGCTGTAGGGATTATCGCCGCCGATGAAGGCGTTATATTTTGATGACGAGTTCCATCCCGAGACATCGCGAATGACATTCCATTTGGTCGGATCTGCACTCTTTGCCGCCCAGAATTTCATGGTATTCGTTCCGTTGGGAACCCATGAATAAACGGTGTCGGGGTTCGCTTTCATTGCGGACGGGTTATTGCAGGTGGCGTACATCGTGCCGACAAATCCGTCAAAGCGGATCTCCTGATAAGCGGAGAGCGGTATCGGTGCGATTCCCTTATGGGCACAGAACATCTCATAAGCGTAATATGCTCCGAGTGCCGTCCAGTGGTGGTCGGTGCGGAAATAGAGATATTCATCCTTATGAGCGAGCAGGTTATTGTAGGTATAGACCTTTTTGACGAGATCGTTCATGTTCGAGTACATATAGATCAGTGCCTGAGACTCGTCCGACATTCCGTATTTTTTCTGTGTCGCGGCATCGAGATTGATTCCGTAAGAGAGCGGTGCGACGATCGGATAAACGGTAGCCTTACCGTTCATCTTATTTGCAAGAGCGTTTACGAGCGCGATATATCTGTCGCTTGATTTTTTGTTAAAGCCGTAAAGCTCGTAGGCTGTATCGCCGTCAAGATAAGCACCGTTGATCTTTTCGAGATTTTCGGGGTCTTGTGTACTGTCGCCTCCTGTCGTTACGGACGGCAGATCGATCGGAGGTGTGATCGGGATGTCGGTAGTCGGCTTATCTGTGGTCGGCTTATCGGTAATCGGCTTATCTGTTGTTGTCGGGGTCTGCGACGATGTTGTCGGTTTTTTCGTGGTGGTTTGATCGGCGGTCGGAATGGGAGGGTTCAGCCAATCCATATTTTGGTCGGTCTTGACCGTCGGTATCGATTCGCCGCCGTTCGGCAATGTTCCGACGACCTGCTGATCGTTTTTGCCGAAAAGCGACGAAAACGCCGAATTGACATTTATCCACGTCTGTCTGAAGGGATATGTGTCGGCATACCAAAGCTCAAGCTGAGAGAAAAAGCTTCCGTCCATCAAAGTTTCGAATGTGGGCGTTGGAAATTTGGTCAGCTCGCGTTTTTCTTCCTCGGAGAAAGTCTGGCGAAGAGGCAAAAACGCTCCGAGAACAAAGCAGACCACCAAAAAGAGTGCGACGATCTGCACTTGAAGGACGATCGCGCGACGGCGCACCTTACGAACTTTTTTCTTTTGCCTTTCTTCCGATGAAACTTCGGCAATCTCGCCCTTCTTTTCGGGATCGTTTATATCATTTGGATTATCGTTTTTATCTTTGTTATCATTCATTTCGGTATAACTCCTTTTCAAGTTTCAGGGCATCAGAAATTAAAATAAATAAACGGATTGTAGCTGTCGCCGACAAGGGATATAAACGAGAAGAAAATGAGAATTATCGGGGAGACGATCATCCAGACATTATAAGCGATGCTGATGCGATCTCCGTATGATGCGGCGGCACGCTCGATAATTTTCTTATAAAGCGGTGTACATGCAATGACCGCAAATATCAGCAGGAAGATATAATTCTTAAAGAGAAGTGCGGTAGACGGATCGGAAAAGCTGTTGCCGTTCAGGCAGAATATGCCGCATACCGTTGTCCAAAGCATTGAAAGATCCGAAAATCTGAACAATATCCAGCTGAAGAATATTACAACAAGCAAATAAAGCCTGCGTGGGATCCGCATTATCGGACGAGGAGACTTTTTGGTATCGAGCCTCAAGACAAATTTTTCAAAGAGCAGGAAGACGAGGAAATAAAGCCCCCAAAAGATAAAGTTCCAGCTTGCACCATGCCACATTCCGGTAAGAAACCAAACAGCTAAAAGGTTGAACATATGTCTCCCCTTCGACACGCGACTTCCGCCGAGCGGAATATAGACATAATCTCTGAAGAATGACGAGAGCGACATATGCCAGCGACGCCAAAAATCGGTCACACTCGTTGCGGTATACGGATAATTGAAGTTCTCCTTATAGTGAAAGCCCGTCATAAGTCCCATACCTATCGCCATATCCGAATAGGCGGAAAAATCAAAATAGATCTGAAACATATACGCCGCCGCGCCGAGCATGAGTGCTGTCGCCGAGCTTGCCCTCAGTGCCTCGGTGTTATACGGCAAAAGCTTGTCCGCTATCGTCGCACAGGTATTTGCAAGTATCGCTTTTTTGGAAAAGCCGATCGAAAAGCGCATTATTCCGTCGCTTAGTTCGGACGCTTTGACACGGCGGGAGAGAAGTTCATCATTGACATCGGCGTATCGAACGATAGGACCGGCGATACACTGATGGAACGAGGTCGTGTAAAGCAGAAGCAGAAAATAATTCTTTTGTGCCGGAACATCGCGGCGATAAACATCGACCGTATACGAAAGAAGCTGAAATGTGTAGAACGAAATACCGATCGGGAGTGCGATCTGCGGTATCTCACTCGGTATACCGATAAGCGCGTGCAGATTGGATGCGAGAAAGCCGGTGTACTTAAAGTAGGCGAGAAGCAGGAGATCGGCTGAGACCGTGATGATCATAAACGCACGTCTGTAATACACATTCGGGGCTTTATCGGTAATTATCGAGCCGACATAGTTTATAAAGACCATTCCGCAGATGAGGATGAGATATGCCGCGCCTCCCCACATATAGAAGATCAGCGATGACACGAGGAGCACCGCATTTTTGGCTCGCAGAGTCGGAGCAAGTGCCATTGCGGCAAAATGAAGAACGAAGAAACAAAAGACAAAAATCAGACTTGAAAATACCATTTATATCATAACGCCCGCACTGCGGGACACCTTTCTTTCACATGGCTTTATTCTACCATTTATAGACGCCGTTGTCAACGGATTTTTGTAAAAATGCTAAATAATTTACATTTTCAAAAATGCAACTCTCCGATAAAACGATCCTTAAACAAGGACGAGTCGGCAAGCGAGATCGTGACAGTCTTTTTTGACAAATTTTCTATCCTTTCAACAAAATTTCTATCCCAAGCGGCTCGCGCGGCACCGAGCAATGAGCTGTTCCCGACAAATTTTATTTTTGGCGCAAGTATCGGTGAGAAAAGTCCGACCGAGGCGGCTGAAAAACGATTTAGCGATCGCCCAATACCGCCTGCGACGAGCAGGGTATCGATATCGCCGAAAACAAGCCCTGCGTGTTCAATTATAAGATCGCAGGCGGCGCGAAATGCGGCTTTGGCAAGCATGATGGCACGGACATCCTCGGCTGTTATAAACACGCGATGATCCCGATCGATATAAAAAGGATCGGTCGAGAGTGCTCCCGACGGTTCGATCTCACCAAGCTCGGTGAGTATTGCGACAAGATCGCAAAGTCCGCTTGCCGATATGCCGATGGGTGGGACATCTCCGAGTGTATGAGGGATAAGCCGTCCGTCGGGAGTGCCCGTCAGTGACACTATCGCACCGTCGGTTGCCGCCATACCGCAGGTGATACCCGCACCCTCGAGGGCAGGTCCTGCGGCGGCAGAGGCGGCGCAGATCCCTCCTTTATTTGAAAGGATGATCTCGCCATTAGTTCCGAGATCGGCAAAAAGGATCGAGGAATCCGTCCTGTCGAGATCGTAAAGAGTTGCGCCGACCAGTACATCCGAACCGATGAATGCGGATGCGAGCGGAAGAGTCGTGAGTCTGACACCCGAGTGTGGGAGCGTGATCGTCATCCTGTCCTCGAAAGGAAGAGCAAACGGATAACTGCCGATCGGTGAAGGCGATATGCCGCAGGCGAGCGCAGTCATTGTCGGATTTGCCGCCAAAGCACCGACGGTCGGGTATGGTCGTCTGTCCAAAGCATCAAAAAGTGACAAGACCATGCCGTCAAGGCGATCGATGAGCATCTTGTTCATTATTGGCAGATATTTTTCCGCTGCGGTTATTCTGCTCATCACGTCCGCGCCGTAGACACACTGCGGATTTTTGCACTCGACCTCGGCAAGTATTCTGCCGTCGGCGGCGTCAACAGCGGAGGCGGCAAGTGCGGTCGTCCCGACATCGACGGCAAAGACGATCTCTCCGACATCGTTCGAATGCACACGCGGCTTGCCGATAATTGACGGCAGATTCACCTCTACCGTCGCACCCCGATCGGTACAAAACATTCCGCATGCTTTGATCTTGATATTCGACGGCAACACGCGCACACCCGTTTTGTCGGTAAGCTCGCCGTCAGCGAGCAAGACCATACACTTGCCGCATGTGCCTCTGCCGCCGCAATCGGCAGTCAGCTCGCATCCCAAAAGTGCGAGTGCGTCACGAAGCGATCTGCCGAACATCTCCGGCGGTATTTTTACAAGTGTTTTCATTCGAGTGCGCCTCCTTTTTATTGTATATGGCGATTATATCACATTTTCTTCGCTTTTTCAATAGTTTTTGGCAAAAAGAGAGCAGACCGATGTGTTCGGTCTGCCCTTTCCGCCATTCACGCTAAAGGCGGTCTTTGATCAATCTTGATGTCTCTTCTTCGAAACAACTACCGAAACTGCCGCAAGGCAAAGAGCCGAGCAGAACAGACCTACAGCTGTTGCGTCACCTGTCTTAGGAGCAACAGGATCGACCGGATCGACCGGATCTGCAGGATCTGTGGGATCTGCGGGTGCTGCAGGAGTTGTGTCGGTGAACTCGGGATGGCTGAACCATGCCCATTGAGCACCGGGAGTCTTTACCCAAAGAGCGACAACACTTCCAAAGCGAGCATCCTCGGGAATGTTGAACTTGCCGATGGGTGCAAGATCGTCTCTTACGACCTCATCATGTCCGTGTGCATCGATATCCTCATATGCCATAGGCTTCGCAAATACTTCAGCAACGCCGTCCTTGTATTTTACCATAATGTCAACGACACCCGCGGTAGATCCTGTCGGCAGTGCTCCAAGTGCTGTGGAAACATAAGTGCCGTCCTTGTAGATCCATGCGGAGATCTCCTGATCTGTGCCCATCCAAAGAAGGATGTAGGCATCCTTGCCGCTGTCGGTGATCTTTCCGTCACCGTTTACGTCCTTGCCGCAGATAATGATACCAACCTGATCGCCCCAGATCTTAACGCGAGTGGATACGGTGAAGTTGTCAGAGTTTCCGAGGACGTATACATCTCCGTCAACGCCCTTCGTGTCAGACCAAATCTGACCGTTTGCGTCTGTTTCCCATGTGCCTACATTGTCGCCGAGGGGAAGTCCGTCTGCGCTGACAGACAGAGGAACCATGACGAGCATAAGCAGAGCAAGCATAAGTGCAAATATTTTTTTCATTGCTTTTTCTCCTTTTGTCTTGAATAATTCGATTTCGATCGTTTTCGCAAGCGTGAAAGCGAAACGACCCTTTGAGTTTTCATTTTACACCAAAAATGAAGAAATTTCAATACCTTTGCACAAATATTATCTACAAAATTAAAATTTCGGCAGATTGCACAAAAGCGATCGATGCTATTTGTGCAACCTGCCGATACAGATCAGCTCTTTGGCATATACCTGAGTTTAAGTGCGACGAAATCGACTTTTGCTTTATCTGAGCCTGCCTCAAGCTCAACCGTGTTTGAATAGAAGAGCGTCTTTCCGTCCGACGAGAAGAAAAGACTTGCCGAGTATCCGCCTTCTTCATAAGGGAGCGGATTTGCGATCGTCGTAAAGGTCTTTCCAAAGTCAAGACTGACGACGAGATCGTTCTTTTCGGTTCCGTAGGTCGATGAAATGATCAACATTCCGCAATCGCCTCCGACTGGTGACCATGCGCACCAAGGGGCTGAGCCGAATGTTGAGCCATCTTTTGCCGTAAGGCGTGTGCCTTTATCGGTGGGATCCCAATTATCAAGATCGTCGGTGATCTTATAATAGAGCGTCGCGCCCTTATCGGGAAGATCACTGCAGACCTCGTATATGCCGAAGTACTTGCCGTTGCCCATTTTAGCGATGACAGCCATGCCCGGACGCTCGGTCTGATCTTCAAGTGCGACCATTTCCTTCTTTTCAGACCAATTCACGCCGTCAGAGGAGGTCTTGAAAACAAGCTTTTGCGAATGGTTTGTCTTATCGGTCTCATCCGAATAGAAACAATAGAGTTTTTCATTTTCGTACATGAGATACGGCTCGTAAAGTCCGCCGGTGGTGTCACCGACACCGCCTGTGTCAAGGACGAGATAGTGCTCCCAGCTCTCGCCGAGATCGTAGCTTCGCCAGATATTGACCGCAGTCTTCTTTTTCTGTCCTGCGTCGATCGAGATGCCTGCCAAGAGAAGTGTTCCCTCGGGCATGTCACCCACCTTGCAGGGAAGCTCGAAAAGATGGGGGTTCCATGACGCCTCGATCGACTTATCGACCTCTTCGTATGCTCTTCCCGATAGTTCCCATGTCTTGCCGCCGTCCTTTGATCTTGCGGTTCTGAGGCTTGTGGGTTTGCCTGTCTTTCCGCTGTCGCTGACTGCATATGAGGCAATAAGCATACCGTTATTTTCGCCGTTATGTTGAAGATCGATGACCGACGGTGTGCCGATACCGCCGCCCCAGCTGTTCTTCGGGGCTTCTGCTATCGTTGAGAGTGCTGTCGGAATGAATGTAAGAGTGCTTGACACCTTTACGGGATCGGACGCAAACTCACCGAATATCGACTGTCCGATCGGAATGGGAAGGTGTTTATCGTTTGTGCAATCGGTCATGACAATGTTTATCGCTTCGATGACCGCCTGTGAGCTTGTGCCGACGATCGCCACCCGATTTTCGGTAACGACAATGCCGTAAGCGTGTTTTTTGTCCGATTTTTCTTTAAGTGTCGCTCTTGCGTCTTCGCTTTCTTTTCTGTTGGTATTGCCGATGACGATCTCCTTGCCGCCGTTGTCCGGATACGCACCCTCGGTGGTCTTGTCAGCTTGCGACTCAACGCCCAAAAACTTCGCAAGTTCTTTCGCACTTGATGCGTATCCCGACGAGCCTTGTGCGGCGTACACAACGGTGTATTCGGTGAGATCTATCGGTCCGTCCGATGTGCTGCCCTGCGTTGTTGTCGCCGGGGTGTCGTTATTGCATCCGACAAGCAAAATTGCCGCAACGCCTGCAAGAATGAGTGAAAGCACCCTTTTCGCACTTTGTTTTTTCATCTTTTTTCCTTTTTGCCTTCCGTTATGATTATCTTTGCAAATTCTATCATTCCGAACTCTTCATTCATGGCAACGGTATTGGCATAAAACAATGTTGCACCATCTGACGAGAAAAAGAATGAAGACGAATAACTTGCATCTCTTTTGCTTGGCAACGGATTATCGATCGTTTCAAATGTTTTTCCGTAATCAAAGCTGACATAGAGGTGGTCAGCTCCGCCGACGACTGCGGAAACAAACAGGGTTCCGCACTCCCCTCCGACAGGTGTCCATCCCGACCAAGGGGCAGAGCCGATGACATCAGGTGCACCCCGGGTTACCGATTTCAATTGTTTTCCGTGGTCGGCAGGATTCCAGCTGTCAAGGCTGTCAAGGTCGTCGACTATCTTAAAATAAACGTCACAACCTCCAACCTCGTTACTGCATATTTCGTATGGAGCAAAATATTTGCCGTTGCCCATCTTTGTGATCGAGATCATGCCCGGACGCCAATGAAATTCCTCGAATGATACAACATCCACTTGATCTTCCCAATTGACGCCGTCGGAAGAACGTTTGTAGGACAGCTTTTGGTCGTGGAGCGGATCCGAGTCGTCCGAATAGAAGCAATAGAGGTAACCGTCCTCATAGACAATGCATGGCTCCCAAACGCCGTGATATGTGTCACCTTCCGGCGTACCGTCTACCGTGCCACCACCGACCGTCACTTCGGTATATTGTTCCCATCGCTTGCCGCAATCGAATGAGCGCCAAACGGTAATATGCGATCTTTGACCGCTTATGGTCGTACCAGACAGAAGAAGAGTTCCCTCCGGCATGTCACCAACCTGACACGGAAGCTCAAAAAGATGCGGTTCCCAATGGCTCGTGAGCGATTTATCCATAGTTTCACGCGCGGGCGTTCTGCTCAACCAGCTCTCGCCGCCGTCTTTTGAAACATAAACAGGAAAGCCGGATCTTGTCCTTGAAAAGATCTCAAAAGTTGCAACGAGCATTCCGTTTTGACTGCCGTTGTGGTGAAGTTCAATGACCTTTGGATACTGCGACGCCTTATAAGTTGCTTGATTGAGAGTTGGCTTAAAGAGAGTTGATGCCACCACTGTATCAAATGTTGTACCGTTTGATGCGGTGATCAGCTTACGATCGTAACCGTAAGTTACGCTCTCACCCTCTTCAAGTGTCAGCGTCAAAGAAGAGTCAGTCACTTGTATGTACTTATCAAGCAGTTCATCAAGCGCACGTGCAACAGCATCAGCCTTATTGCCGACAACGACCACGCGCGCGTTTGACTCGACGCTTATTGAATAGAAAAACTCTCTGGATGCCGACGGAGATGCGGACAGAGCCTCAAGTGCCGTCCTCGACTGCTCTCTGTCGGTCTCGCCGATCAGTATCTCAAGCCCGCCCTCGTCGGGGTATGTATCGCCTCTCGCCTTGTCCGCCTTTGACTCAAGTCCGAGCTTTTTGGCGAATTTGATCGCCGTATCCTTCATCGATGCCGCACCGTAACCTTGATAGACGACCGTGTAACCATCAAGTTTTCCGGTATACTTGTTGTTGGGCGTTGTTACGCCCTCGTCCGGTGCCGTTGTCGTCAAGCCGTCACCCGATGTGCACCCGATAACAGAAACGATCAGCAAAACTGTTGCAAGAACTGATGCAATAAGTCTTAATGTTCTTTTCATATTATCTGTACTCCATATGACCCGTCAATTGTCGGTCTTTTCTCTGATCTTTATTTTAGCAAGCTGTATAGTGCAAGCGGGAGATGTCGCGTCCTTGGCAACCGTGTTAGCATAGAAAAGGGTCGTACCGTCGGCGGAGAAGAAGAAAGAGGGGGAATAACCGGTAGTCTGAGGGGTCGAGAGCGGATTTTCAATTCCTTCAAACGTCTTACCGTAATCAAAGCTTACATATATATATTTTTCGCCGCCCCAATTTGCTGTGACAAAAAGCGTTCCGCAATCGCCGCCTGCAGGAGTCCACGCACACCAAGGAGACGAGCCGATACCCTTATCCGAGCCGCCCTTCGTCACCGAGGCGAGCTTTGTGCCCTCATCGGTCGGATTCCAATCGCCGTCAAGGCTGTCAACGATCTTAAAGTAGATATCGGTAGCACCGCCCCAATGGTCGACCTTTTCGTAGGGTGCAAAATATTTGCCGTTGCCCATTTTTGTGACCGAGATCATGCCCGGACGCCAATGATATTCCTCAAACGAAAGGACATCGACCTGATCTTCCCAATTTACACCGTCGGACGAGCGTTTATAGGACAATTTCTGATCGTGGAGCGGATCTGAGTCGTCCGAATAGAAGCAGTAAAGGTATCCGTTATCGTAGAGAATGCAAGGCTCCCACACGCCGTGATATGTATTTTCCGCAGGCACGCTGTCGCATGTTCCGCCGCCGACCGTCACCTCGGTGTATTGTTCCCAGCGTCTGCCGCAGTCAAACGAGCGCCAAACGGTGATGTGCGATCTTCCGAGTCCGTTATTGATCGTCGTTCCCGACAGAAGGATGGTTCCCTTCGGCATATCGCCGACCTGACAGGGAAGCTCGTAAAGATGAGGCTCCCAATGGCTTATGAGATCTTTATCCATCGACTCTACGGCTCTTGAATAAAATTTCCATGTCTCGCCGCCGTCGGTCGATCGATAGACCTTAAAGGCCACATTATCGCTCTCCATCGATGCAAGCAAAACACCGTTGTTTTCGCCGTTATGCTGAAGCTCGATAATTTTGGGATACTGAGTACCCTTGCTGTTGCTCGTCTTAGGATCATATACCGTCGAAATAAGCTCGGTATCAAATGTTGTGCCGTTTGATGCGGTGATCAGCTTATGATCGTAACCGCCGAATACGCTTTCACCGTTTGCGATATTCAATGCAATCCCCTCCTCGGTCATGATTATATAATCATTGTATAATTTGTCCAATGCACGCGCAACAGCATCAGCTTTGTTGCCGACAACGACCACGCGTGCGTTATCCTCAACGCTTATCGAATAGAAAAATTCTCTGGATGCCGACGGGGACTTTTTGAGAGCCTCAAGCGCCGTCCTCGACTGCTCTCTGTCAGTCTCGCCGATCAGTATCTCAAGCCCGCCATTATCGGGATATGTATCGTCTCTCGCCTTATCCGCCTTTGACTCAAGTCCGAGTTTTTTGGCAAGCTGTATCGCCGCGTCCTTCATCGATGCCGCACCATAGCCTTGATAGACGACCGTGTAACCGTCAAGTTTTCCGGTATACTCGTTGTTGGGCGTTGTTACGCCCTCGTCCGGTGCCGTTGTCGTCGAGCTGCCGCCCGACGTGCACCCGACAAATGCGGACAGGCAAAGAGCGACGGCAAGTAACACTCCGAGATGTCCGATCCTTCTTTTCTTCATTTCAATTCCTCCGACATAAATTGGTTTATTATTATTTAATTTTGGTTTATTTGACCCATTTTTCGAGGCAAAACTCGCCATGTGTGATCCAAGTCGATTATATTATACAGTATCTTTCCAAAAAAGTCAACATTTTTTTGTGCAAAAACAGGACGCAATTTCCGCTTAGATATTAAAACATCCGTGCATCCGATCGATATGCGGATGCACGGATCAAAAAAGCAGGTGTCAGAAGCACTTGCCCGATCTTGCTTTCTTACACTCGCCGAGTCGCTCGCAACGATAGCATATCTCGTTTTCGGAATAACCGTCCGCAAGTGTTTTTACAATGTTTTCGGAGGTCGTCTTAGCGATTGCCTCAAGTGCCTCCTCGGTCAAGAAAGCCTGATGCGATGTCACTATAACATTCGGCATGGAAAGCAGTCTTGCAAGAGTATCGTCACGCAGGATATGCCCCGATTTGTCCGAGAAAAAAAGCTCTGACTCTTCTTCGTAAACATCAAGGCATGCCGCACCGATCTTCTTTGACTTTATCGCCTCAACAAGATCGTCGGCGTTTATCAATCCGCCGCGTGATGTGTTCAGTATGACCGCTCCCGTTTTCATCATTCCGATGGTTTCGGAATTGATCATGCGATAGTTCTCCTCTGTCAGCGGACAGTGGAGGGATATTACATCGCTCTCGCGATAGAGCCGCTCAAGGGAGACAAATTCGGCATCGACCGAGCTGTCGGGATATTTATCATACGCAAGCACTCTCATGGAGAAGCCTTTGCAGATCTTTATAAAAGCTCTGCCTATCTTGCCCGCGCCGACAACACCGACCGTCTTGCCCGAGAGATTGAAGCCGGTCAGACCGCTTATGCTGAAATTATATTCGCGAGTACGGTTATACGCCTTATGGATGCGTCTGACCGAGGTCAAAAGAAGTGCCATCGTGTGTTCGGCAACTGCCTCGGGAGAATATGACGGCACGCGTACGACATGCAGTTTGCCGAATGCCGCCTTAACATCGACATTGTTAAATCCCGCACATCGAAGTGCCGCCAGTTTAACACCGAACGAGTAAAGCTTATCTATCACCTCGGCGGTAAGCTCATCGTTTACAAAAACAACGACCACATCAAATCCGCGTGCGAGTTCGACCGTCTCGCAGGTAAGTCTTGTATCAAAATAGGTTATCGAAAGCTCAATCGAGGCGTATTTTTCGAATGACTCTCTGTCATATGGTTTGGTATCAAACATTGCGACCTTGATCATCTGCCGCCACTCCTTTGGTTTTTACCGTCTCCGAGACGGGATTTTTTCAGTCCTCCGAGGTATCCGAAAGTGCTTCTTTGAACGCTTTTGCAGGTTTCAGTGCGGGGGTCTTGCTTGCCTTGATCGTGATCTTTTCTTTGGTGATCGGATTAAAGCCCTCGTGCTCGGGACGCTCGCGGACCTCAAATGTTCCGAATCCTGCGATGGTCACCTTTTCGCCTATTGCGAGTGTCTCAACGATCGCCTCAAAAAGAGCGCTTACAGCCTTTTCGGAATCCTTTACGGTGAGATCTGTCTTTGCCGCTACAACTCTTGCGATTTCATTCTTTGTCATAATTATGTTTTCCTTTCTTAATACGGCATAACGCCGTCATTTGCCGATCGGCATGTTATTACGGTTTCATTATACCACAATATCTCAAAAAAATCAACAGCCTTTTTCATTATTTGCCGATCAACATCAAACATATTCGAAAAGTTCGAAGATCAAAAGTTCACCGCACTTCAGAATTTACATTTTATACAACAAATATCCCATTAAAATTCATACAAGTGCGCCGACGATTATTGATTTTGATCGGCAAATATGATAAAATATTTATGTTTATTCTACAAAAATTGTCAGATCGGATATATTTCCGAGGGAAGGAATCAAAATGGGCGAACAAACAAAAGGCTCAAAGTGTGCGGGCGCACTGATCGACGAGGTCGAAAAGGTTGTTGTAGGCAAGAGAAACGAGGTCACGCTTCTGATATGCGCGATGCTCTCAGGCTCACATGTTCTGATCGAGGACGTTCCGGGTGTCGGTAAAACGACCTTGGCATCGGCACTTGCAAAAGCCGCAGGACTTTCGTTCAAGCGTGCGCAGTTCACACCCGACGTCATGGCATCCGACATCACGGGATTTAACATTTACAGCAGACAAACCGAAAAATTCGAGTACCGCGAGGGTCTTTGCATGTGCAATCTCCTGCTCGGCGACGAGATAAACCGTGCCTCGCCGAAAACGCAGTCGGCACTGCTCGAGGCGATGGAAGAGTCAAGAGTGACCGTTGACGGCGTAACATACAAGCTGCCCGATCCCTTCATGGTAATTGCAACGCAGAACCCGCAGGGATTTATCGGCACATACCCCCTTCCCGAGGCTCAGCTTGACAGATTTGCGATGAAGCTTTCAATGGGATATCCCTCCGAGGCGCAGGAGGTCGCGATCCTGCTTGACCGTCGAGGCGTCAATCCGCTCGACGATGTAAAGTCTGTTGCAGATAGAGAATCGATTGCCGAGATGCGTGCTGAGGTACTTTCCGCAAAGGTTGACGAAGAGGTATGTAAGTACATAGTTTCGCTGATAAACGAGACAAGAAAGCACCCGATGATCTCGCTGGGTGCCTCTCCGAGAGCATCCCTTGCGCTGATGCGCGTATCGGCGGCATGGGCGTTCATGCACGGAAGAAATTATGTAACGCCCGAGGATGTCAAGGCGGTGGCTCGTCCGGTACTTTCGCACAGACTTGTACTCACTCAAGAGGCAAAGCTTGCGGGCAAGAATGCCGAGGCTGTCCTTTCCGACATACTCTCTCACACATCCGTTCCCTTCCGCGGCTCGCGCGGTGAGGGTGCCGATCGATCCGAAAAGAAGAACTGACAGGCAGACGGCAGATGAAATCAACAAAACAGTCGATAAACAATTTTTTTCGCCGTGTGGGCACACTGACCTCACGCCTTCGGGAAAAATGTCGCCGCATCGTCGCACCGATCAAGGAGCGTTTTGCGGGGCACGACGGACGAGGTGTAAAATTCCGTCCGACGGCAAATTTTGCGATCTATGTCGCGATGCTGATCTTTGCGATAGTGTTCACGCAGACACTTCGAAGCTCGGTATCTGCGGTAATACTCGTATTTATGATCTTTTTGCCGATAATGGCACTTGTATATCTTCTTATCGGCGCACTGACGATCAAGATCTATACCGAGTCTGATTACACCGAGGTCGAAAAGGGCTCGCCGGTCGATTTCTCACTGACAGTCAGCAACAGCTCGCCGATCCCCTTCCCGTTCGTCGATGCGATGATCTCCGTCCCGTCCGATGACGCGGTACGCTGTCAGAGGCGGCTCACCAGGCTTTCGCTGATACCGCTCGGCAGTTACGAGATCAAAAAAACTCTTTCCTTTGCCTATCGCGGCGGATATGAGATAGGTGTATCCGATATTTACATATCAGACCCCATGCGCCTCTTTTGCTATCGCATGGATGTCAACCTATCAAGAGAGATCTTCGTTTTCCCCGCAAGGCGTACCCTCTCGGGACGAGACGGAGACAGGCTTGACAGCGACATCACCGAAACGGTAAACAGGCATTCGGGCAACGACAACACCGAGATATCCGACATAAGAAATTACGCCCCCGGTGACTCACTTCGCGCAATACACTGGAAGCTTTCATCGAAAACAGAGGAGCTTTTGGTACGCCAATACGCAAAAAACAGTGAAAAGCAAACGATCGTGATCTGCGACAATGCGGTAAGATATGAGAGCGATCCCGAAAAATATGCCGACGACATAAACGAATTTGCGGCAGACGGCATCATCGAGAGTGCGATCGCCATCGTCAACGCACTGCTGCTGACGTCAGGCAGCTCGGTCACACTCATTTGGTTTGACGATCGAGTCAGCGAGGGCTATTTGGCGGCACGCATCGACTCTCGCGCCGCGTTTGACGAGATATACAGGCTTTTCGCGACCGCACCCATAGTCAAAACCGAGCACGAGGTCGCATCTCTTGCCGAGATAGTCTCGGGTGCCGTTGACAATGCGACATTCTGTTTTGTCGGCGGCAGAGTATCGCGAAAGCTTGTATCATCGCTTTCGGAGACAAGCTTTCGCGGAGGTGCTGCGTCCGAGTTTTACACCTACATCCCGACCGAAAAGATCGCCGAGTCCGAAAAAGGCAGATACTTCGAGGAACTCGAGAACTCGCTCTCGGAGCTGTCCCGTAAAGGCATCAAGGTACTTGACGCACGCGACGGCAGGATAAGCGGCGGCGTGTCGAGAGCAAGGGCACAAAAGGAGGTCGATCAAGATGAAGAATAATCGCAAAAAGACAAACAAAACGGTCGATCTCGAAGAATACATAAATTCCGACTCGCCGTCGGATGTGACAAAAGCAAGCGCGAAAAAAGCAAAGAAAATTGCCGCAAAGCGCACAAAAGAGAGTGCCAAAGCCGAGCGTCGCCAAAAACGCGCTCTGAGGCGAAACGAGGATGCGACGCTCTATGCCCCCGACAGAATGAAGGGATTTCCTTTGTCGATACCGATCGGATATCTGCTTAGGTTCTTCTCGATCGGGCTTTCGGTATTCGGCATATGTGCGCTGATCGTTGACTCGTTTGAGCTTGTCGAGATAAATCTGTGGGCACTTCTGCTCTACTGTGTCGGATCTGTCGCGGCATTCTCGCTCTGTTTCATCGGCGGCAAGCTGATATTGGTCGGGGCAGGCATGATAGCGGCATTTGTCGGTGGAGTCTTTCTCTTTGTCGGCTCTCCCTTGACGCTGATCACCGACGGAGTCGAGCGACTTTGGAGCAGAATGATGGACATGCTCGAGGAGCTTGGATATGCAACGCTCTCGCGTTTTGATCTGCCGTCGCTCGGGGCACTGTCGGTCTCATCCGATCGCATTGAGGCAGTGCTGATCTACGGCGGAATATTCACGCTCGCAACTCTTATCGGGCTGATATTTGCCGCCTTTTCGGCAAAGCGAACAAGGCTTGTTCCGATGCTCATCTTCGGAGGGTTGATCTGTGCTGTCTGCTTTACCTACAATCTGACAGGAAGCAACATCGGCATTGTCAGCATTTTGGCAGGACTTTGCTCGACCGTTGTTCTTTCTGCATACGACAGGTTGTACGCCGAGCACAAAAATTCAAAAAAATCGCGTGCATATTCAGGATTTTCATCAGCACTTGCGGGACTGCTCGTGATCGCCGTCCTTGCAGGTCCCGCCGCGGCGATCAAGACCCCCTGGCGAGAGATCAAAGCGATAAGCCGTCCGATATCATCGGCGCGCAACATTGTGATGACACTGCTGACGGGCGGTGACCCGAGACTCAACGTGATGAACTCTCTGATCGACAAGCGATCGGCAGAGCTTGAAGACATACATTTTGACGGTGTACAGTTGTTCAAGGTGTCATCTTACACAAAAAATCAGAACATATACCTGCGCAGCTGGATCGCCTCGGACTTTAACGAGAGCGACAACTCATGGAATCTGCTCACTGATGATGATTACAAGGACATGCTCGCCGTGATGCGGAACAGATATACGGGGATCAGCGGAGACACGCTGACATATTCGCTCTACCGCAGATTGGACTCGTGGCTTGACCCGGATTCGTTCCCGAAGGACAAATACTACGGCGAGTCAAGGCTCGGATATTATGCGACGCTTGTTGATGTTGAATCGATAAAAAGCACGGGACTTTTGTACACGATGCCGCAGAGTTATGTCGGGGCATCGATAGGCAATTACGAACACCTGTCGAGAGAGGACAAATACTCCGAGAGTGTTGATCTCTATTCGGACGGAATATACACATCAAGCTGGCTGAATCTCAAAAAAGCATTCACCGCCCCTGCGATCCTTCCGACCTACATACACAAGAATTATGCGGCAAATGCGGACAGTGCGGCAAAATACAATCTGCTTGTCAACGACTTTTTGAAAAATGCAGCAAATATCGCGACCTCGGACGCTGACGATCTTCGCGAGCGATTTACCGAACGGCTAAAACTTGAAGGACTTTCAAGCTACGGAACAGACGGAATAGAGGAATTTCTCGAATCGTCGAATCGCAGGCAGTGGATCGCCGAAAACGTCAGTGCATACGAAGAATACGCAGCCTATGTCAAAGAGTTTTACGGCAAGGGAGCATCGCTTGAAAGCGTAAAATCGATCGCCGCCGAGCTGTATGATGAGGTCAGTGCCGCGCCGACCGATTTTGATAAGATCATGGCTGTTGTCAACTACATGATACTTAATTACAAGTACACGACCGAGCCGACAAAGCCGTCGGGTGAGTACGCATCTGACATTGACTCATTTTTGCTTGAGACAAAAGACGGATACTGTGTACAATTTGCGACGGCGGCAACGCTCATATTAAGAGAACTGGGCATTCCCGCAAGATATGTTCAGGGATATCTCGCAAACAATTTTTACGAGAGCAAAGACGATGAGGGAAACAAGATCTACAGATCGTCGGTAACCGACGAAGATGCACATGCATGGGTCGAGGTCTGGATAGACGGACTCGGCTGGCGCACGATCGAGGTAACGCCGTCATATTATTCTGCCATTTACTATATTGACAGATCGAGCGACTCAAAGCTACCGTCGATCGTCGATCCGGTAACATCAAAACCCGAATTTACTACACCCCCCGAAACGAGCGACACCACAACAGAGCCTGATGTCAAAGATGATGAGGGCGATGAGGGCGAAAAGGACAAATTCACGCTGTCCGCCGCCGACATTGCAAAGATCTGCATATCGATCGGAGCTGTGGCGATCGTTGCCGTCATCATGCTGCTAATGTACAAGCGGCAAAAGAAGATACGTGCGGGAAGAGATTACTACATCGAGCGTGCGATCTACGGAAACTTTGAGGACAAGACCGAAATGGCGGCGATATCGGGAGTCCTCATCGACTGCATATGGGAGGTCGTCAGACTGACTGTCGCAAAGGTGCACTCGGGCGAGACACCGCTCGAATTTGCTTACAGAGCAGATCATCCGGCACGTCCCGATCCGCGCGATAAAAAAGCGGCGGCAGCGATACGCAGACGCCTTGCATGGTCACACACCATGACAGAGATCACCGAAATAATGGAGGAACTCGAATTTTCGGGAGAGATAAGCAGAGAGGGGCTTGAAAGGCTCGGAGAATTTGCGGAATCTCTGATAAAGACCGAATACTCGGCACTGTCGATACCCAAAAAGCTGTGGTACAGATATGTACGCGCGGTAATGTAACATAAGTTAAAGAGCTGTTTTGCAGGGACGGCTCTTTTTCTTTTACTTGAAAAAGAAAATCTTTACGAAAATAAAGATTATTGTTGACAAATGTCGAAATTTGTGATATACTAACGGTACAAGAAAAAAAGGAGGGTGACGATCATGTCAGGCGAAAAGGTAACTCAAACGCTTAAACTGTCATATGACAAGCTTTGGAAACTGCTTATCGACAGAAAAATGAAGAAAAAGGATCTGCAAAAAATGACCAAGCTGAGTTCTGCGGTAATAGCAAAACTCGGTAAAAATCAGCCCGTGCATCTCAGCACACTTATGAAGATCTGCGAGGTACTCGGATGCACGCTTTATGACATTATTGAGTTAATAGAACCGATCAAAGTCAAATAGATCGATCGACACTAAAAGGAGCAAAAATGACAGAATATAACACGACAACGATAAGCGGCAAGGTCTTTGCCGACATGCTTCGAGCAGGCTCTGGCAGACTTGCGGAGCACCGTCAGAGCGTTAACGACTTAAATGTCTTTCCGATCCCCGACGGTGACACGGGCGACAACATGCTGATGACCTTTGACAGAGGTGCGGCGGCGGCTGAGGTTGCGGGCGAGCGTCTTTGCGATGCGGCAAAGGCGGCGTCCGACGGGATGCTTCTCGGTGCACGCGGAAACTCGGGGGTTATACTCTCGCGTATTTTTTCGGGAATAACAAGCGAGTTTTCGACGATCGAGTCTGCCGATATCGACAGGCTGATGCGTTCGATGAGTGCGGGAGTCAGGTCGGCATACAGCGCAGTTCCCCACCCTGTCGAGGGCACTATACTGACCGTTTTCAAGGATGCGGTCGCCTATGCAAACAGCACTGCCAAAAGCGGCGAGATAGCAGAATATTTTGACGCTCTGCTCGACGAGATGCGTCGCTCACTCGATCGCACCACAGATCTGCTTCCCGCACTTGCGGAGGCGGGCGTCGTTGACAGCGGGGGCGCGGGGCTTCTCTGCATATTCGAGGGAATGCGTGATGCGCTTTTCGGCAAAATGCCCGAGAGAGCCTCGGAAAAGGGCGAATTTTCGGTCGGCGGAGCGACATGCGTGGATTTTTCGCTGTTTTCATCCGAAAGCACGCTCGAATTCGGCTACTGCACCGAGTTTCTATTAAGGCTTCAATCATCAAAATGCGATATCAAAAGCTTTGACCTTGATACACTGATAAAGTATCTGCAATCGGTCGGAGATTCGATCGTTGCGTTTGTGCAGGAAAGTATCGTAAAGGTTCACGTCCACACGAAAGTCCCCGGGGATGTTTTGAATCATTGCCAAAAATACGGAGAATTTCTGACGCTTAAGATCGAGAACATGACATTCCAAAACAAGGCGGCGATCGCACGCGGAGACAATGCACAAAAGCTGCTTGCCAAAAAAGCCCGCAAAAAGACGGGAATCGTTGCCGTTGCCGCCGGAGAGGGGCTTAAAGAGACCTTCAGATCGCTTGGTGCGGATGCCGTTGTTGACGGAGGGCAATCGATGAACCCGTCGGTTGCCGACATGATAGATGCATTCAAATCAGCTGATGCCGAAAGGATATTCGTTTTCCCGAACAACAAAAACATAATAATGACGGCAAAACAAGCATCCGAGCTTTACGATGGGTCAAAGATCTGCGTACTCGAAACACGGACGGTCGGGGAGGGATATGCGGCGATGTCGATGATGGACACCGAGGGTGACACCGACACGATCATGTCCGAGCTATCCGATGTTATCTCGCAGGTTCGCACGCTCAGCGTATCGCGTGCCGAAAGATGCGCAAAGGTCGGCGGTGTTTCGGTTGAAGAAGGCAGTTACATCGGATTCACCGGCGACAAGATCTTATCACAGGCAAAGTGTGCCGAGGAGGCACTTTGTCGGATGCTTGAGGCGGAGGATCTGTCCGGCTACGGGGTCATGCTGTTGCTTGTCGGCGAGGATGCAAAGACAAGTGTCGCACGCACCCTTTGCGACAGGCTTCGCGAAAAATACAAAAAGATCGAGATAATAATGATCGACGGCGGTCAGCCGATATACGATTACACTGCGGTACTTGAATAACTCAAAATACGAAAGGAAAATCAAAATGCTTACACTTTTTGCGGATACCGATTGCGACATCACCCCTGCGATCGCAAAAAAATACGGATGCAAGCTTATCAGCATGCCGTTTGCGATCGACGGACGTGAGATCAGACCATACGAAAACAACGCCGAGTTTGGCGATGATCCGAACGAATTTGATATTCACGCATTCTATAACACACTTCGTGAGGGCACGCTCCCGACAACGAGCGCACTGACCGAGCAGGCGTACGACAACTACTTCCGCCCCGAATTTGAGGCAGGAAATGACATACTCTATGTCCATTTCTCGGCAGAGATGACCTGCACATTTGATGTAATGGAAAAAGCACTCGAACGTCTTCGTGCCGATTTTCCCGAGAGGAAATTTTACTCGATAGACACCAAAGGAATTGCGATCATGGGATACATGTTCCTTTCCGAGGTTGGGAAAATGCTCTCGGACGGTGCATCGGTCGAAGAGATGCTCGCTTTTGCGGAGCGTGAGGTCGATCACTATGCCATGTACTTTTTTGCCGACGATCTCAAGTTCTTCAAGCGTTCGGGCAGAGTCAGCGGCATTTCGGCAACCATGGGCACACTGCTCGGCATACGTCCGATCATTTACATGTCACCCGAGGGAAAGATGGTCAGCATAGGCAAGGAGCGCGGCAGAGAGCGTGCGATGGAAAAGCTGATCTCCTATGCACGCGAGCTTGGCGACGATGTTGCATCCCACAAGGTGATAGTCGGTCACACCGATGCTCCCGAATTTGCCAATGAGCTTGCCGACATGATGCGTACAGAGTTCGGTGATACGCTTGATATCGAGATAGTACCTACCAACCCAACAGCTGGCAGTCACTGTGGACCGAACGGTGCGGGCATTTGCTTCCACGCTCTGCACAGATAAGCGAGGCTGTTATGGTAGACATCATCAAGGTAAGAAGCAAAAAAGAGCAAAACGAATTTCTGAATTTTCCGTTGAGGCTGTATAAAGACTGTGAGTTTTTTGTCCCACCGCTTTGGGGAGACGAAAAAAAGATCTTTTCAAAAAATTACATATACAATGACAGCTGTGAGAGCGAATATTTTCTCGCCAAAAGAGACGGTGTGACCGTCGGACGAATTTCCGCGATCCTGCAGAGAGCATCGAACGAAAAGCATGGCGAAAAGCGTGTCAGATTTACGCGATTTGACTGCATTGACGACACGGAAGTCTCACGCGCGCTCTTTTCGGCGGTTGAAGATTTTGCCGCCAAGAGAGGCATGGACACTCTCTGCGGCCCGCTGGGATTTTCGGATCTTGAGCGTGAGGGGCTTTTGATCGAGGGCTTTGACAGGCTGTCCACATACGAGGAGCAGTACAACTATGATTACTACCCAAAACTCGTTGAGGACAGCGGATATGTCAAAGAGGTTGACTGGAACGAGTCGATACTGCGTGCTCCCGACCCCGAGTCGATCGCCCGGATGAAAAAAATGTCGGATTTTGTTATGAACCGTTACAAACTGCGCATCGGCAAGGCAAAAAATGTCGGGGATTTTATAAACAAATACGCAGATGGTCTGTTTGAGCTGATCGACATCGGATACGAAGGGCTCTACGGGACCGTTCCCTTCACCGACGGCATGAAGAAAATGATGATCGACAATTTCAGACTGATCATCGATCTTAAATATGTCGCAGCGATCCTTGACGAAAATGACAAGATAGTCTGCATGGGAATTTGCTTTCCGTCACTGGCGCATGCCGTTCAGAGGTCAAACGGTCATATGACCCCCGCCGCACTTGTTCGCCTGCTCGGTGCGATCAAACATCCGAAGGTGCTCGATCTCGGACTTATCGCGGTCCATCCCGAATATCTAAACAGAGGCATCACTGCCATAATCACCGCAGAGCTTATGCGAATGCTTGCCGAGGACAACATCGAATACGCCGAGACGAACCTAAATCTCGAAGACAATTTTGCCATTCAAAATCAGTGGAAGCGTTTTCCGAGAGAAATACACAAACGCAGACGTGCATATGTTAAAAAAGTGACAAAGGCAGGGGAATGAGATGAGCGAAATAACAAAGAAAACGATCAAGATCGCCGTTGATACACTCGGCGGCGACAAAAGCCCGAGTGCAAATATTGAGGGCGCCGTTGGTGCCATGCGTGCACACGATGATCTGTCGGTCATCTTTTTTGGTGACAGCGAGGTCATAAAAGCCAAGCTTGCCGAGATATCCGCCGCCGATCTGCTCGATAACAGGATCGAGATCGTACACAAGCCCGATGCGGTGGACGGCAATGACCGACCGATCGATGCGCTGAGACTGAAAAAGGATTCATCCATGGTAAGTGCGATCAAACGCCTGCGCGAGGATGACAGTGTCGATGCGCTCGTATCGACCGGAGCTACCGGAGTGCTTGTCGGCGGCTGCATTTTGCGTATCGGCAGAATACGCGGTATACGACGCCCGGCATTCTGCCCCATCCTGCCCACCATGTCGGGCGGCATTGTCGGCATCTGCGACAGTGGCGCGTCGGTCGAATATACCCCCGAGGGACTTCATCAAAATGCACTGATGGCATCCGCTTATCTGCGAACGGTACACAAGATAGACTCTCCGCGTGTCGCGCTCTTAAACGTCGGTGTCGAGGAAGAAAAAGGCGACGATCTGCACCGCGAGGCGCATCGACTTCTAAAAAACGACAAGAAGATCAATTTCGTCGGCAACATGGAAAGCCGCGATCTGCTCTCGGGCAAGTATGATCTTGTTGTCTGCGACGGTTTTTCGGGCAATGTACTTATAAAAGCAACCGAGGGCACGGCACTCGAAATTCTCAAGCGTCTGAAAAAGGACATAATGTCGCGCACAAAATACAAGATCGGTGCACTTTTCATGAAAAAGATGTTCGATGACGAAAAGGAATTTATGAACTACCAAAATTACGGCGGTTCTGTCCTTCTCGGACTTGACAAGATCATCGTGAAGGGACACGGAAGCAGTGGTGCGCATGCGTTCGAGATCTGCATGGAGCAGGCATACAAAATGAGCAAAGCGGATCTTTGCAAAAAGATCGCCGACGACATATCGATCGGCGACGAACAGATCAAAGCAGAATAATAATATTGAAAGGTAGAAAACAAATGCTTGAACAGGTAAAAAAACTCTTATCCGATCAGCTCGGCGTTGATGCCAATACGATCACACGCGAGTCAACGATCAAAGGCGATCTCGGTGCGGACTCGGTTGACATTCTCCAGCTTCTTATGACTATCGAGGAAGAAAGCGGTATAGTCATCCCCGACGAAAAGCTGGCAGGATTTTCGAGCGTCGGCGACATCGTCGATTATCTTGAAAGTCTCTGAGGAAGTCTCGCCTTTCAGGGGAGCAGGTTTCTCGCATTTCAGCGAGGATAACGATCACAAAAACAGCTGTCCTTTTTTGGGGACAGCTGTTTTTGTGTGTACTGCTATGCTCGCTCTATCTTGATGACCGCAACCGACACATCATCCGCGCCGCGATTTTCGACAACGGCACGCGCACGAACGGCATCGGCGATCTCGGCAGGAGTGCGATCTTTGCCGCTCTTCACGAGGTCGCAGAGCCAGAGCGAGCTTTCGAAGGTTGAGCCAACGCCATCGCTGACGAGCACACAGAGATCGCCGAACTCGGTATCAAGCGGTGTTTCTTCGGAATGAACATCCTTCATGATACCGATAGGCAGACTTTTGCTGTCAACCTTGAATATTTTTTCGGATCTGAAAACATACGACGGTGCCGCTCCGCATTTTAAGAATATCGCCCTGCCGGTATAGAGATCGATCTCGACAATATCAACGGTCGTATGGCACTCGGCAGCACGTGAGCAGAGGAAATTCGAGAGCAGTCTGAGCGTTATCCCCCTGCCGTTGCCGGCAGAAAGCATCTTTTTAAGAAATATCGCGGACACCTCTGCCGTTGCCGCCGCCTCGGCACCGCTGCCCATACCATCGCATATCAGTGCGAAAGCTCTGCCGTCATCGGTGTAAAATGCAGAAACCGAATCGCCGCTTGATTCCTCGCCCGATCGCGGCTGAAACGAAACGGCAGCCCCGACTCTGAAGGATGGCAGAGAGGAGAGTGTCATTGAGACGAAATCTCCCTCAAATTTGAACTCCGGCTCTCCGAATTTGCACCTGCCCCTTTTTGACAGCTCTTCGGATATGAGCCTTGCGCTGACTGTCAACGAACTGACATCGACCCCCGATACGATAACGGTCTTTTTTCTTTTTCCCCATGCACCAACACTCGAAAATGATATTCCGAGCGAGCGAAAAAGCTCAGACGCCTCTTTGGCAAGCTCCTGATCGGGGAGACAAGCATCGTTTGCCGACTCGTTTTGCTCCGATCTGAGCATCTCGGCAAGTGCGGCGTAATCGAGTGCAAACAGTTCCGATTTGTCTTTGGTGAGCACTCCCTCCAAAAACGCCGCATAACCGTCGTTTATCTCGCGGACGAGCTTATCGGAACGCCGACAACTTCGTCTGAAACTCTCGGGCAGTTCCGACCAAGACAGTGCACCCGTTTTTGAGAGTTGATCGGCGAGCATTCTTGCACGATCGTTGCCCGATATAAAATCTTCCTTCCAACAACTCGAGGATATCGGGCAGTGTGCGCAGACCTTGTCAATAGCTCCCTCGCATATTCCTCGCAGATCGGCGGCATCGGGGGAACGAAGTCTCGTGCCGAGACGCATGAATATCTCGGATATTTCGCCAAACGCCCTTGACAGCTTGTCCATTTTATCGCGACGTAGCTCCGCCGCCCTCTTTTCGGTCGCGGGATCGCCGAGCAGGGCATCATCATGCGCATTTTTGCGAAAAATGTTCACCTTTTCAAGCGCGCCCGATTTTGCGAGCGGAATATAGAGAAGGCTCGCGAAAATGATATCCCCGGTGAAAGCGACAAGCGAAGGAATGCCGCCGAAATAGAAAGCTATACCGAGAGCCAGCGCGGCGGTAAGGAAGGTAGACGTGCCTATTCCGAATGGCACAAATGCACCCGCCGTGATACCCGCGACCGCAAGATTGACCCCGAGCCCGCCGCATCCCATTCCGCAGACCAGCCCGACAAGGCAGGCACGCATAAGCCCGGACGAATTTGCGACGTGCAGGATGAGCAAAAAGGACACGATGAGCGCAAACGAGAATGACGAGAGCGTTTTGCCGGCAAGCGCGGATACGGTAACATAGATCACCAGATAGATCGACCCCTCGCGAAGTGCACTGTGGACCGATCGGTCAAAGGCAAAGATGAACGCCGCGGTCATGAGCGGAGCTATCAGCGCACCCGACAGCACCCGAAGCAGAAGATAGGGCGAAAAGCCGTCGGACAGCATTCTTGCAAGCTCCAAGACGAGTGAGGCGGTCGAGGACATAAGTATTCGCATCCGAAAAGGCTCACCGAATGTCGGATATCCCATCGAGCCGAAGCGATCGGAAGTGAGTGCGAGCCTCACGATCACCGACACGCCGAGTAGGATGAGGTATAATATCGGCGACTGTCCGCCGACGATCGCACCTGCCGAGCCACCAAGCCAAACAAACACGGTATTCGGATGCCCGGCAGAGAAAAGGAGAGCTATCGCATAAGGACGGCTGTCAAACAAGGACGGTGCGCATCCCATTAAAAATGAAAGGATCATAAACGCTGTTGCGTATGCGGCGCGTCGGCGAAGCAGTGCGGTCTGCTCGGGAGGGAGCGGCGAGAGTCGATCGATCTTGCCCCCGAGTGCCGAAACGAGTGCCGCGAATTTGTCCGAGATTTTTCCGAGGGCTTTTTCTATCCTTTTCTTTATACGAGCTATTGTCTCCGTCATGATGGGATCAGCTCCTTTTGGGTGTAATTTGTATCTATATGCATATCTTACACCGACAATTCCGACTTATTTGTCAAAATGCGTCGGCATCTTAATAAAATTATCGCCTCTGCTATTGATTTTTTCAAAGCAATGTGATATAATGAAGAAAATCGAATGATCGCTAAAGAAAGGAAAACAAAGATCATGAATCAATTTGAACTCGGTATTTTGGATTTCATTTGGAAAAATCTGCACAATGCCCTATTTGACGTCGTTTTGCCGATCATTACCCATCTCGGAGATGCAGGTATCTTTTGGATCGCACTTGCACTTGTTTTCATCATCATAAAAAAAACAAGACCGCTCGGCGTTGCAATGGGCATCGCACTTATCCTCGATCTGCTTTGCTGTAACCTGATACTTAAGCCGATCGTGCACAGGATCAGACCTTATACGCTGAACCCCGACATGCTTGACAAGATCAAAGCACTGATCCACGCAGATCCGCCGTCCGACTACTCTTTCCCGTCCGGACACACTGCGGCATCCTTTGCATCCTGCTGTGCACTGCTCTTTAAGAAGAATTTTAAGTTCGGCATCCCTGCAACGATAATCGCCATCCTTATCGCTTTCTCGCGACTCTATCTCTACATTCACTTCCCGACCGATGTCCTTGGCGGCATAGTTGTCGGCATAGTTGTCGGCTTCCTCGGAGCACTTCTCTGCGGCATGCTTGAAAAATATCTCAAAGAAAAGAAGAACATAACCCTTTGATCCTTTGGCAAGGATTCGGTAAAGCTGTCTTGAATGCTTTTTCGGCGTTTCGGACGGCTTTTTTGATTGACGCCTCATCCGCCTTGGGCATCGGGAAATGATGATGAAAAAAACCGGGGTGTCCTTTGTTCGGGTGACCGATCGATTTTTTGTGCTCTTCTGAAAAATTCTCAAAAAAATAAACTTTTTTTCAAAAACCCCTTGACAAAATTAAAAAAATGTTGTATTATATCGGATGGTTAGTTAAGGCTAACCATTTATAAAGGTTTTGGGTTAGGCGAGGCTAATCCGTTTATTTACAATCTAAGGTTAGTTTTAGCTAACCGTCATGGGAGTGATAAAATGATTCCGCTTACGCTTGCCGACAACGGCTGTGAAATGATAATCAAAAAGGTCGGCGGTTCGACCGAAACGAGACAACATCTTGCGGACCTCGGATTTGTGCCGGGAGAGAGCACGCAGATCGTCACATCGCTCGGAGGCAACGTGATCGTAAAGATCAAAGAGGGTCGAGTTGCCATAAGTCGCGAAATGGCGCAAAAGATCATGGTATAAATAATATTTATATACAACAGGAGGCAGAAAGGTGAAAACACTTAAAGATGCAAACATCGGCGAGCTTGTAAAGATAGTAAAGCTCACCGGTATTGGTGCGACGAAGCGTCGCATTATGGACATGGGGCTTACCAAGGGAACCGAGGTATCGGTTCGCAAAATCGCACCGCTCGGCGATCCGATTGAGATCACCGTGCGCGGATACGAGCTTTCGATCAGAAAAGCCGACGCGGCGATGATCGAAGTCGAATAAACCGAGAGGAGAGGAAACATCGTATGAAACTGAAAATTGCACTTGCGGGCAACCCCAACAGCGGTAAGACAACACTGTTCAACGCTCTGACGGGATCAAACCAATTTGTCGGCAACTGGCCGGGCGTAACCGTCGAAAAGAAGGAAGGCAAGCTTAGAGGGCATGGTGATGTAACGATCACCGACCTTCCCGGCATTTATTCACTGTCGCCTTACACTCCCGAGGAGGTAGTTGCGAGAAAGTATCTGACAGGCGAACGTCCGGATGCGATACTCAACATCGTTGACGGCACGAACCTTGAAAGAAACCTTTATCTTACGACACAGCTTGTCGAGCTTGGCATCCCGGTCGTTGTTGCCATCAACATGATGGACGTCGTTAAAAAGCGCGGTGACAAGATCGACACATCCGCCCTTTCGAAAAAGCTCGGATGCAAGGTAGTCGAGATATCCGCCCTCAAGGGAGCAGGCGTTACCGAGGCTGCCGAGGCGGCGATCTCGGCAGCAGGCGGCAAGTCAACAAAGCCTCAGCACTCATTCTCGGGTGTTGTCGAGCACGCGCTTGCGCACATTGAGGAGGCTGTCCTTCACGACATGCCCGAGGACAAACAGAGATGGTACGCCATCAAGATCTTCGAGCGTGACGAGAGGGTAATCAGCGAGCTTAACATAGCCAAGACAACGCTTGAGCACATCGAGGCTGACATCAAAGCGGCAGAGAGTGAGCTTGACGACGATGCCGAGTCGATCATCACGGGTGAGAGATACAGCTACATAGGATCGATAATCGACGGCTGTTACAAGAAAAAGAAGGTCGGTGCACTGACAGCGTCCGACAAGATCGACAAGGTCGTCACAAGCAGATGGCTCGGACTTCCGATATTTGCGGCTATCATGTTCCTTGTATACTACATTTCGATGGTCACGGTCGGAGCTATGGCGACCGACTGGACGAATGATGGTCTGTTCGGCGACGGATGGCACATGTTTGGCATAGGCTCATCCGAATACGCAGATGCGTCCGACGCTTATGCGGATGCACTTAACGCGATCGGTGCGTTTGTCGAGATCGACACAGATGCCGACGATTTCGATCCTGCGGCAGCATTTGAGGCACTGAAAAACTACAAGCCCGAGAGCGACAATGCGGTCGGCAGTATCACTGTCGAGGACGAAGAAACGCTTGCCGAGAGCGAAATGAAGGTCTACTACTCCGAAATTCCCTCGGATGCAAACGAGGACGAATGCATCGGCATGACCTATCTTGAGGCGGTCGAATACTTTGAAAAAGAAAACACCGAGTTTGCCGAGCCCTCGCCCGACGAATACGGTGCATGGGTAAACGGCATTCCCGTACTCATCGGCAATGCGCTGAGGGTTGACGAAGAGGAGCCGCTCTGTCCCGAGTGGCTTTCGGGACTTATTCTCGACGGCATAGTAGCAGGTGTGGGTGCGGTCCTCGGATTTGTTCCGCAGATGCTCGTGCTCTTCCTTCTCCTTGCATTCCTTGAATCCTGCGGTTACATGGCAAGAATTGCATTCGTGCTTGACCGTATATTCAGAAAGTTCGGTCTGTCGGGCAAATCGTTCATCCCAATGCTCGTCGGCACGGGTTGCGGCGTCCCCGGAATCATGGCATCGCGCACGATCGAAAACGAGCGTGATCGCCGCATGACGGTCATCACGACAACATTCATTCCCTGCGGAGCAAAGGTTCCTTTTATTTCGATGATAGCCGGCGCACTCTTCGGCGGTTCGGCATGGGTCGCAACATCGGCATATTTCATCGGCATGGCGGCGATCATTATCTCGGGCGTTATGCTCAAGAAGACACGCATGTTCTCGGGCGATCCGGCCCCCTTCGTTATGGAGCTTCCCGCATACCACATTCCCACGATCGGTGCACTGCTTCGTTCCATGTGGGAGCGCGGTTGGTCATTTATCAAGAAGGCCGGAACGATCATTCTTCTTTCCACCATCGTTATCTGGTTCACAACATACTTCGGTGTAGTTGACGGAACGTTCCGCATGCTCTCCGATGAGGAGATCGACAGCTCGATCCTTGCGACCATCGGTTCGGTATTTGCATGGATATTCAGACCCCTCGGATGGGGAACATGGCAGGGTGCTGTCGCATCGGTCACAGGTCTTGTCGCAAAAGAGAACATCGTCGGCACGCTCGGCATTCTCTACGGCGGCGGCGACGGAACGGTCTATCAGAACATCGCGGCGGCGTTCACTCAGACAGCCGGCTACAGCTTCTTCGTATTCAACCTGCTCTGCGCCCCCTGCTTTGCGGCGATCGGTGCTATCAAGCGTGAGATGAACAGTGCAAAGTGGACATGGTTCGCTGTCGGATATCAGTGTCTCTTTGCTTACGCCATCGCGTTTATGATCTACAACATCGGAAATCTCTTCACGGGATCGCTCTCGGGTGCGCTCGGCATCGTCGGACTTGTCATTGCGATCGTCCTTTTGGCGTCAATGGTATATCTGACATTCCGTCCCGCAAAGAAAAGCAACAAGGCGTAAGGAGGACATCCCATGCTCGAATGGATAGCATCAAACCTTTCAAGTATCGTAACGGTTGCGGTTTGCGTGCTGCTTATCGGTATAGTAACGCTGATAATCGCAAGTCTTATCAAAGACAAAAAGATCGGTAAGAGCTCCTGCTGCGGCGGTTGTGCAAAGTGCGCAATGTCGGGCGCATGCCACAAAAAATAAGACACATACAAAAAGATCAGTTCATCTTAGCGGTGAACTGATCTTTTTGTATTATATCATATGGTGATCATTCTTCATCGACGATCGCAAGCCCAAGCTCGGCAAGAGCGGCAGGGTCGGCTTTTGCGGGGCATTTCGACATCGGCTCGGATGCGTTTTGGATCTTCGGGAATGCTATTACATCACGAAGCGAGTCAGCCTCGACCATGGTCATAACGAGTCTGTCAAGTCCCATACCCGATCCGCCGTGCGGAGGTGCACCGTACTTATATGCATCTACAAGGAAGCCGAATTTTGCATCGATCTCCTCGGGTGTGAGTCCGAGTGCCTTGAACATTTTCTCTTGAAGCTCCCAGTCGGTGATCCTGATCGATCCCGAAAGAAGCTCGGTTCCGTTGAGCACGAGGTCATAGCACTGCGCATATACCTTGCCGGGATCGCTCTCGAGATACTGCAGGCAATCCTCATGCGGCATCGTAAAGGGATGATGCATGGCATCCCAATGCTCGGTCTCCTCATTCCACTCAAAGAAGGGAAATTCCGTTACCCAAAGGAAGTTATATTTGCCGTGAGGTATCATATCGAGCTGTCTTGCGACGATATTACGGAGAGCACCGAGAGTGGACAGGACGATCGGATTTTTATCCGCAACGAAGAGTGCGACATCGCCCTTTCTGCAATCGATCGAGTCAAGAAGTGCGTCAAGCGCATCTTTTTCAAAGAATTTCGCAAACGAGCAATTAGGTGTTTCATCGACAAAGCGAACGAACGCAAGTCCCTTTGCGCCGATTCCCTTTGCGTGCTCGGTAAGCTTATCGATCTCCTTACGCGAGAGTTTTGCCGCTCCTCCCTTTACGACTATGGCACGGACAGAACCGCCGTTTGCAACTGCGGACGAGAACACACCGAATGCGCAATCGGCAACCAATTTGGAAACGTCCTGTATCTCCATACCAAAACGAGTATCGGGCTTATCCGAGCCGTATCTGTTCATTGCCTCATCATATGTAATATGCGGCATTGGCTCGAGATCGATATCAAGTATCTCCTTATAGAGTCTGCGCATAAGTCCCTCGTTTATCGCCATGATGTCTTCTTGTGTAGCAAAAGACATTTCAAGGTCGATCTGTGTGAACTCGGGCTGACGATCGGCGCGGAGATCCTCATCGCGGAAGCATCTTGCGATCTGCACATATCTGTCAAATCCGCCAAGCATAAGGAGCTGTTTATAGATCTGAGGCGACTGAGGAAGTGCGTACATGCATCCGTGATGTATACGCGACGGAACGAGATAATCGCGTGCACCCTCGGGGGTGGGCTTGATCATCATCGGGGTCTCGATCTCATAAAATCCGTTTTCGTAGAAATAATCGCGTGCGATCTGTGCGATCTTATGACGGAGCATTATATTCTTCTGGAGCGAGGGGCGGCGAAGATCGAGATATCGATATTTGAGTGCGATCTCGTCACCGACCTTTGCGCTGTCGGATATTTCAAACGGAGGTGTCTGTGCTTGGGAGAGTACCTTCATCGAACTGACGAAGATCTCGATCTCGCCGGTCGGGATGTTTTTATTGATCGCACCCTCGCCTCTCGAGCGAACTGTTCCCTTCACCGACAGCACATATTCACTGCGTACCGAAAAGGCTTTGTCGAAAAGCTCCTTGTCGGTGTCCGGGTCAAATGCGAGCTGAACGATACCCGTGCGGTCGCGAAGATCGACGAATATAAGCGATCCGAGGTCGCGCTGACGCTGTACCCAGCCGCAGACCGTCACTTCCTGTCCTATGTTTTCTTTTGTCAGTGTGCCGCAATAGCACGTCCTCTTATCGGAGGAGCTGAAAAATTCTGCCATTTTATTATGTCTCACTTTCTAACTGCGTTTGCAAATTTTACATTTTTTCTTTGATAACGCTCGAAACGCCGTCGAGTTCTACATTCGAGGACGATCCGTCGGTCATGTTTTTGAGCTCGGCGTGACCAGAGTCAAGCTCATTATCGCCGATCACAAGCGTATACGCCGCCGATATTTTATTGGCGTATTTCATCTGCGCTTTGACCGATCTGCCTACCGTATCCGTCTCGGCGCGAATGCCGTCGGCACGAAGATCGTTCACCAGCTTTTGTGCAAAAAGCAGAGCACGCTCTCCCATCGGTGCGACATACACGCCCTCCCTTTCGGGAGCATCGGGAAGCTCGACTGTCGGAAGCAGTCTCGAAATTCCCATTCCGAAGCCGCATGCGGGCAGGTGCGAACCACCAAGCTCTTCCATGAGCAGATCATATCTGCCGCCGCCGCATATTGTCGATTGCGCACCCATACGCTCATCCGAGCAGATAAACTCGAACACCGTTCTCGTGTAGTAATCGAGTCCGCGAACTATCGATGTGTCGATCTCGTATTCGATACCCATAGTGTCGAGTGATGCTTTCACGCTGTCCATATGCGTGCGACACTCATCGCACAGGCAATCGATCGCACGGGGTGCGTCGGCGGCAATCTTTTTGCACACCTCGGATTTGCAGTCGAGTATGCGCATGGGATTGGTCTCAAGTCGGCTCTTACAGCTCTCGCAAAGTCCGTCCTTTTTATCGGCAAAATACTCGCAAAGTCGTCCGTAGTACGCCGGGCGGCAATTCGGACAGCCGATCGAATTGATATGGAGCTTGACATTTGCTATTCCAAGCTCTTTT
This sequence comes from uncultured Lachnospiraceae bacterium, assembly GCA_964582375.1. Taxonomy (GTDB): domain Bacteria; phylum Bacillota; class Clostridia; order Oscillospirales; family CAG-272; genus CAKSQF01. The sequence goes on along the minus strand of CAZORL010000004.1, from coordinate 42,717 downwards.
ATGGTCCTGTCGGCAAGTGCAATGATCTCGGCATCCGCAGTCGCGGTAGCCGCACCGAACATCTCGACACCGAACTGCGAAAACTCGCGGTATCTTCCCTTTTGCGGACGCTCGTGGCGGTAGCAATTTATGATGTAATAATACTTAAGCGGCATGGCATCGCCGTATTTGCCGTTTTCAAGTATAGCTCTTGCGACACCGGCAGTCCCCTCGGGACGAAGGGAGAGTGAGGGTCCGTCGCGGTCAATGAAGGTGTACATTTCTTTCTGAACAACATCGGTCGTGCCGCCGACGCCTCTTGCGAACAGCTCGGTCGATTCAAGCACCGGTGTGCGTATCTCGCCAAAGCCGAAGCGTGCCGCCACCTTACGCGCCGTCGACTCGACAAATTGTATTTTCTTGGTATCTTCGGGGAAAAGATCAAGCATCCCCTGCGGTTTCTTTATCATTTTGATGATCACCTTTCGGTTCTTTCTTACAATCCATAGGATATCATGTTATTATAGCACAAAGTGAAGTTTATTGCAACCTTTATTTGCAATTTTTTTCATTATTAACGATTTTTTTCGCAAAATCGAGCAGATCGTCGCGGCGATTTTCAAGTTTACCGTCGATCACCAGGTCAAGAAGAGTCTCGAGCAGCTCGCCGATCGCACGTCCGCGGTCTATGCCGATTGCTATCAGATCGTTGCCGCCGACGGCAAGGGCTGAGAGCATACATGCGTCGCCGTCTTGTGCAATGTTCCGAACAAGAACTTGTGCGGCGGTTATTTCGGGAATACGCGGGTCGTTTTCGCCGTCACTTTTTTTCGACAGATTGTCCGCGCGCATCACATGGAGAAGCATTTCGGTACGCAACATGCCGTATTTTTTTATCATTCGCCGTGCCGAGGGACGGTCTGTCGGCGGTGCATCCATGTGTGCACCGACAAGACAAACAATATCGTCGGCGGTTTTTTTATCAAACTTCAGTCTTGCGGTTATCTCGCGCGCTAACGGAACGCTCGTCGCCGCATGACCTTTATAGTGGCACTGCCCGCACCTATCGATCGTGCGAGATGACGGCTTGCCGAGATCGTGAAAGAGCATCGTATATCGAAGTGTCAGATCGGAGGGGACATTCTCGACGGTACGCACGATATGCTCCCAAAGATCAAATTCGTGGTACTTTGTCCCTTGATCATAGCCGACCGTCACCGATATTTCGGGAATCACCCTTTCGATGACATCGTGATATTCTCGCAGTATATATCCGACATTTTTGCCGCAGAGCAGCCTGTCAAGCTCTGCCTTGACCCTTTCAAAAGCGACATCTTTTATCAGGAATGACAGCTCGTGAATTGCCGTCGAAGTATCCTCGTCGATCGAAAAGCCGTAGACTGATGCAAATCGCAGGGCACGAAGAATGCGCAGTGCATCTTCATCAAAGCGTTTTCTCGGATCTCCGACCGCACGGACAACACCAACCTTCAGATCATCCGCTCCCCCGAATGGATCGCAAAGACCCTGCTCGTCATTATACGCCATCGCGTTTATCGTGAGATCGCGCCTTGCAAGGTCATCGGTGATCGAGCTGACGAAAATGACATTGTCGGGGTGGCGATGATCGAGATAATCTCCATCGACGCGATAGGTCGTGACCTCGTAGACGATGCCGTCAACTATCAGGCTGACAGTGCCGTGCTTTATCCCCGCATCAAAGTAAGACAGCTCGGGGAAGGCGGCGATGATCTCATCGGGGCGTGCAGATGTGGTTATATCATAATCCTTCGGCGAAATGCCGAGCAAGGAGTCCCTTACGCATCCGCCGACCGCATAAGCCTCGTATCCGCGCTTGGAAAGTCTGTTTATAATCATTTTTACGTCTTTTGGCAGGGCTATCATCAAAATCACCGTCCGAACAAGTATCTTTCACACATATTTATTATATCACACTTATGTTTTTTTGTCAAGTTGGACTTTTCCACTTGACATATCGCAAAAAATGAGTTATAATTAGAGGAGATCGATATATCTGTAAATTTGAATGACAAACACGGAGGTTTGATATATAGCATGGAATGGACATCGGTAAACGATATTCGTGAAAAATATCTTTCTTTTTTTGAATCAAAAGGACATTTGCGTCACAAGAGCTATCCGCTCGTGCCGATCGGAGACAAATCGATACTGCTTATCAATGCAGGCATGACACCGCTCAAAAAATATTTCACCGGAGAGGCAGAGCCGCCTCGTCATCGCATGACGACATGCCAGAAATGTATCCGCACTCCCGACATTGACCGTGTCGGTATAACAGCGCGCCACGGAACATATTTCGAAATGCTCGGTAACTTCTCGTTCGGCGATTACTTCAAGCGCGAGGCAATAAACTGGGCATGGGAATTTATAACAAAGGTCCTTGAAATGCCGATAGACAAGCTTTGGGTGACAATATACCAAGATGATGACGAGGCACATGACATTTGGGCAAACGAGATCGGCGTTGACGAGTCAAAGATCGTCCGCCTCGGCAAGGAAGACAATTTCTGGGAGCACGGCTCCGGTCCTTGCGGCCCTTGCTCTGAGATACATTTTGACCGCGGTCCCGAGTACGGTTGCGGCAAGCCCGATTGCAAGCCCGGCTGTGACTGCGACAGATACATGGAATTTTGGAATCTCGTATTCACGCAATTCGACAACGACGGAAACGGCAACTACACGCGTCTTGCAAAACCGAACATAGACACGGGTATGGGACTTGAGCGTCTTGCGTGCATCATGCAGGGCGTGAACAATCTTTTCGAGGTCGATACCGTCAGAAACATCATGAAGGCTGTATCCGACAAGGCAAGCGTTCATTACGGACAGGGTGAAAAGAGCGACATATCACTTCGCGTTATCACCGACCACATCCGCTCATCGACATTTATGATCTGCGACGGCGTAATTCCTTCCAACGAGGGACGCGGATACGTTCTCCGCAGACTTCTCCGCCGTGCCGCCCGTCACGGACGTCTGCTCGGCATTAACGGACTCTTCCTTGCCGACATCGCCGAGGTCGTAGCGCACGAAAATCTTTCGGAATACCCCGAGCTTACCGAAAAGCTCGATTACATCAAGAAGGTCATCACGATGGAAGAGGAGAGATTTGCCTCGACTATCGATGCAGGCATTGCGATCCTTTCCAACATCGTCCGCAAAGCGATCGAAAGCGGCATCCACACGATCCCCGGAGAGGAAGTGTTCAAGCTTTACGACACCTTCGGCTTCCCTTACGATCTCACGAAAGAGATCGCGGCAGAGCAGTCGCTCGTGCTTGACGAAGAAGGCTTCAAACAGCTTATGATGCGTCAAAAAGAGCGTGCAAGAAGTGCTCGTGCGTCAATATCCGGATGGAGCGACGCATCAAAATCCCTGCTCGGCGATTTCCCGAAGACCGAGTTTGTCGGCTACACCGACACGGTGTGCAATGCAAAGGTCATCGGCATCATTGCCGACGACATGAAGGTCGAAGAAGTCAACGAAGGCGAGTTTTCGCTTATCACCGACAAAACGGTGTTCTACGGTGAGGGCGGCGGTCAGGTCGGAGACACGGGTGTCATTTACGACGGCGACACGATGATAAATGTCGTCGATACTCAGAAGATCGACGGTGTGTATGTACATCAGTGTTCAATGGTCAACGGCGATGTTGCAATGGGCGACGATCTGCGCCTTGAGATCAACGCATCCAGAAGACTGAGCATCGCTCGCAACCACTCGACCTGTCACCTGCTCCAGGCGGCACTTCGCAAGGTTCTCGGCACACATGTCGAGCAGGCAGGCTCGTATGTTGACGAGACACGCGTGCGTTTCGACTTCACTCATTTTGCTCCGCTCACAAAGGCTGAACTCTCTGCGGTTGAAGGACTTGTAAATGCGCATATCTTCCTCGGTGAGACGATCGAGACGATCGAGACCGACATTGACACCGCAAAGAAAAACGGCGCGATGGCACTTTTCGGCGAAAAATACGGCAAAGTCGTGCGCATGGTAAAAATGGGCAACTTCTCGACCGAACTTTGCGGCGGCACACATCTTGACAACACCGCAAAGGCAGGTCTTTTCAAGATCATCTCGGAATCCTCGGTGGCTGCAGGAATCAGAAGGATCGAGGGCACGACGGGCATCGGCGTGCTCGGCCTGATAGAGGAAAAGGACAATCTCATCGATCAGACCGCAAAAGAGCTTAAGGTCGGCACTCACGACATTGCAAAGCGTGCGTCCCAGCTTCAAGGAGAACTTAAAGCGGCAAAAAGCGAGATCGAGTCGCTTGAGGCAAAAATGGCATCGTCAAAGCTCGACGGCATCCGTGCATCGGCAAAGAATGTATGCGGCGTCACCGTTTATTCGGGCAGAGTTGACGGTCTTGCACTCGCCGCAGTCAGATCGCTCTGTGACGATCTGAGAAGTCAGAACGAAAACTCGATAACGATCATCGCAAGCGTACTTGACGGCAAGCTGAATTTTGTTTGCGGATGTGGCAAGGAATCCATTGCCAAGGGAGCAAATGCGGGCAAGATAGTCAAATCTGTCGCATCAATATGCGGCGGAAGCGGCGGCGGGCGTCCCGACAGTGCGACAGCGGGCGGCAAGGATCTGTCAAAGACGGACGAGGCGATCTCAAGTGCATGTGAGATCATCTCCGATATGATCGGCTGATAACAACAATAAAGGTCAAAACAGGAAGGTTGGTGAGAAAGTTCCCGCCAACCTTCCGAAATTTAAGGACAAATTTACACAAAACAATGAAAAAGTATCTATTCTTCCTCGACATTGACGAAACGCTGATTGCGAGAGGGCATCTGCCCGAAGAAAACATTCGCGCGATAGAATACGCAAGATCGCTCGGGCACGCCGTATTTATCAACACCGGCAGAAGTCCTGATTTTATTCCGAAATTCCTTTTTGAGAAGATCAAATTTGACGGCGTAGCCGCAGGATCGGGGGCATATATAAAGCTTTCGGACAATGTCATTCTCTCGGATCAGATCGATGGAGATCAGCTCGTCAAAAACGCCAAATTTATAAAGGGCACGGGACGGCAGGCGGTATTTGAGGGCGTACGCGGAATGGCGATCATAAACCCCAAAAGAAAGACCGACTACGAGATCATCGACGATCCCGAAGTTTTTCGCGAGAGATTCGAGCTTATCGGTGTCGAAAAGATCGCCCTTGACGGCAAGCTCTCGCCGATCGAGATGAGCTACTTCTCCAATTACTACACCGTCTTGCAACAGCCGACCTACGCCGAATGCTCTATCCCAAGGCATGACAAAGGCAGTTCTGTTGAAACGGTGAAAAGGATATACGGCGGCGATGCGATCTCTGTTGCGATCGGCGACAGTATAAACGATCTGCCGATGCTCTCGGTTGCCGACATTTCGGTTGCAATGGGCAACGCACCCGAGGGTGTAAAGCACATTTGCGACATGGAAACCGACGCTGCCGAGCGTGCGGGTGTTGCAGAGATAATATACAAGCTTACAAAGGAGGGCTGTCTCAATGAATGAAGTAAAGAGGATCGCATCATTTGAGGTCGATCACGATCTTATAGTTCCGGGCATATACATATCCCGAATCGATGGCGATATAACGACCTACGATCTGCGTACAAGGAAGCCCAACTGCGGCGATTACATGGACGATCTGACGATGCACTCGGTCGAGCACATGCTGGCAACATACATGCGCTCGGGCAAGATCGGCGAAAAGATCATCTATTTCGGTCCGATGGGTTGTCAGACCGGATTTTATTTGCTTGTCAGGGACGCCGATGACCGTGAGGTACTCGATGCATTAATGTGTGCGTTAAAGCGCACAATAGAGCATGACGGCGAAATATTCGGAAAAAGCCGCAAGGAATGCGGAAATTACAAAAATCTTTCGCTTAGTGCGGCAAAGCTTGAATGCGAGAGATATCTTGAGGTCATTTCATCCGATCGGATAACATTTGAGTATCCGAGGTAACAAAAAAGTTTTTGCCTTGTAAAAACAGCCGCAATTCAAAAAAGGAAGCTTTCGCCAAGGCGAAAGCCGTGATTATAAAAGGGAGATACATTATGATAGGAATAATCGGAGCAATGGATGTCGAGGTCAACACCCTCGTGGAAATGATGGAAAAGGAGCGCGAGGTTGTCGCCTGCGGATCGGTATTTCACATCGGAAAGCTGTGCGGACAGGATGTCGGAATAGTGGTCTGCGGTATCGGCAAGGTTGCCGCCGCCGCATGCACGCAGGCAATGATCGATCTGTTCCATGCCGATGCGATAATCAACACAGGAATCGCGGGCGGACTTGATGACAGACTTTCGGTCTGCGATCTTGTGATCGCAACAGATGCGATCCAGCATGATTTTGATGTTCACGATATCGGATACGCCAAGGGGTTCATTCCCGGCTCGAAGGGCGACCATTCCCTTCCCACGCGTTTTGTGGCTGACAGGCTGCTTTGCGAGCGCATTGAAAAGGCGGCGTCACTTTACATCGGCAAAAACAAATTCATCAGGGGCACCATTGTATCGGGCGATCAGTTCATCTGCGACGATGTTGTGCGTGCCGGGCTGAAAAAAGACTATCTCGCCGCCGCTGCCGAAATGGAGGGGGCTGCCATCGCTCAGGTATGTACGCTTAGCGGTCTGCCATTTGCGATAATTCGTGCAATTTCCGATCTTGCGGGCGACAGTGCTGGAGTCAGCTATGCGGAATTTGAGACTCTTGCGGCAGAGCGTTCTGCGGCGATCGTTCTAAGCGTGTTGTCATCCGCAACAGACGGCAACATAAAGCTTTGATCAAACAGTAAAATACAAACAAATCACGGCAGATCGTAAAAATTCGGTCTGCCGTTTTTTGCGACAACTGTTGACAAATCAGACCGAAAGTGGTATAATTATCTTAACCTCAAGGAGGCAAACAAAGATCGTGAAGATCATAAAAAAACGTTCACTAATTCTGCCGGCGGCGATCATGCCGGCGGCAACACTGACTGTCTGTTTTGCGCTCATATCCGGCGCACGACCAAATGATCCCGAGCCGGAGATAAAATACTGCAATCTCTCATTTGCGGACAACATTCGTATAAAATATGCGGTGAAGTCAAATGTTGACAATGTCGATCTGCTTATTTGATCATCCCCGATGACCGATTACACGATCGCAGGCTTTGATGACACCGCAACATCGGTAGTCAACACCGAAATTATCGACGATTAGCCCTGCTTTTACTGTGAGGCAAAGCCTGCGGATGACGGCAATTATCGGCACTATGTAAACGGACAAGTGACCATGTGGTTGTATTCAAGCTGTCTCAAATGCTCTTATCGGGGCATTTGAGACAGTCTCGAAACTTTTTTCAAAAAAATCAAACTTTTTTTCAAAAACCCCTTGACAAAATAAAAAAATGTGGTATAATAATACACGTTCCGCGGCAAACACGGAAAACGAAAAAACGCACCCTTAGCTCAGTTGGTAGAGCAACTGACTCTTAATCAGTGGGTCCGGGGTTCGAGTCCCCGAGGGTGCACCAACCTCTCATGCAGAGATGCATGAGAGGTTTTATTTTTCATATCAAAAGATCGATCCCTTGCATATGCATAAGGGATCGACCTTATATTTTCGTGTTTTGTGTAATTGCGGCTGTTTTTGCAATATTTAGTTAGGAAGCTTTGCAAGTGCCGCCTTGACCTTTTCGGCGGTCTCGGTATATTTTGCAAGCTTTGCACGCTCGCCGGCGATGACATTTTCGGGAGCTTTGGCGACAAATCCGGGATTGTCGAGCTTTTTGGTAAGACGATCGATCTCGGACAGATTTTTCTTAAGCTCAGCCTCAAGACGTGCTCTTTCTTTTGCAAGATCGACAATATCGGCAAGCGGAATAAAAATTGTCGCGGTCGAGGTGACGATCTGTATCGCACCGTCATCGGCATGCGATCTGACGGTCTTCATTGAGGACGCCGATGCAAGCTTTACAAAGAAACGCTCGCTCTTTTCGTTAAAGGCGTCGGTGCGGTCGGTAACGACGGTCAGTGCGGCTTTTTTGGAGGGAGGAACATTCATCTCCTGCCTGCGGTTACGAATGGCACGGATCGCCTCTATGATCGCCTCCATGCGACCCTCGTCCTCGGCAAAGCTGTGCAGAGGATCGGCGATCGGCCAGCTTGACACCATGATCGACTCGCCGTCATGCGGCAGAGACTGCCAAATTTCCTCGGTAATGAAGGGGATAAAAGGATGGAGCATCTTCAAAATACCGGTCATGACATAAACGAGCACCTGCTGTGCACCCTCATCCCCCGACGAGAGGCGGGGCTTAACAAGCTCGATATACCAATCGCAGAAAACATCCCAGGCAAAATCGTAAAGCTTTGCAAGAGCGACGCCAAGCTCATAGCTTTCAAGATTTGCGGTGACCTCACCGACGAGTTTGTTATACTTGGAAAGCAGCCATCTGTCCTCGGTCTCGAGTTTTTCAACGGGAGGAAGCTCGGCTTTTTCGATCGTAAGGTTCATTAAGATAAATCTTGCGGCGTTCCAAAGTTTGTTATTGAAGTTTCTTGCCGCCTCGATCTTTTCGTCCGAGAAACGCATGTCGTTGCCGGGTGCGTTACCTGTCGCAAGGGCAAATCTCAGAGCATCGGCACCGTACTGATCGATTATCTCGAGCGGATCAATTCCGTTACCGAGCGATTTGGACATCTTACGTCCCTGCGCATCGCGGACAAGTCCGTGGATAAAGACATTGGAGAAGGGCTTTTTGCCCGTATGCTCGAGACCCGAGAAGATCATTCTCGATACCCAGAATGATATGATATCATAGCCGGTAACGAGTACGGATGTGGGATAATATTTTTTGAGCGTCTCGGTCTCATCGGGCCAGCCCATGGTCGAGAAGGGCCACAGAGCCGACGAGAACCATGTATCGAGAACGTCATCCTCCTGACGCATCTTACCGCCGCACTTCGGGCAGATCGTGACATCCTCTTTCGAAACGATCATTTCGCCGCAATCATCGCAGTAGAATGCGGGGATGCGGTGTCCCCACCAAAGCTGACGGGATATGCACCAATCGTGGACATTCTCCATCCAGCGATAGTAGTTATTGGCAAAGCGATCAGGCTCGAATTTGATCTCACCGCTCTTTACGACCTCGATTGCAGGCTCGGCAAGCGGTGCCATTTTAACAAACCATTGATCGGATGTGATCGGCTCGACCGTGCCGTGGCAACGATAGCACGTTCCGACATTATGGACATGCGGCTCGACCTTGACAAGAAGTCCCGCCTCCTCAAGATCGGCAACCATGGCGGCTCTCGCCTCATAGCGATCCATGCCGTGATATTTCGATCCGACAAGATTGATCTTTGCGTCATCGTCAAGAATCTTGATCTGCGCAAGTGAGTGACGCTGACCGACAAGGAAGTCGTTGGGGTCATGTGCGGGGGTGATCTTCACACATCCCGTACCGAAATCTTTCTCAACATATTCGTCGGCGATAACCGGTATTTCTCTGCCGACAAGCGGAAGGATAAGCGTTTTACCGACGATCGACTTATATCTTTCATCATCGGGATGAACGGCAACCGCTGTGTCGCCGAGCAGGGTCTCGGGACGTGTGGTTGCGATCTCAACATAGCCGCTGCCGTCCGAGAGCGGATATTTGATATGCCAGAAATGTCCCGGCTGTTCCTCGTACTCGACCTCCGCGTCCGAAAGTGCAGTGCGGCAGTGCGGACACCAGTTTATGATCCTGTTACCGCGATAGATGAGCCCTTTGTCATAGAGATTGACGAACACTTCGCGAACGGCTCTGCAACAGCCCTCGTCCATGGTAAAGCGCAGGCGCGACCAATCGCAGGATGAGCCGAGCTTTTTGAGCTGACGGATGATATTTCCGCCGTACTGCTCTTTCCAATCCCAAACGCGCTCAAGAAATTTCTCGCGACCGAGGTCGTAGCGGGTAAGCCCCTCGTTTGTTCGAAGCGATTCCTCGACCTTGATCTGCGTTGCGATACCTGCGTGGTCGGTCCCCGGCAACCAGAGCGTGGAATAGCCCTGCATACGCTTGAAGCGTGCAAGGATATCCTGAAGCGTTTCATCAAGCGCATGTCCCATATGGAGCTTGCCCGTGACGTTGGGGGGCGGAATTACGATCGAAAACGGCGGTTTGCCGTCATTCAGATCGGGGGTAAAATAGCCCTTATCATTCCAAAAGGCATAGAGTCTGTCCTCGATATCTTTTGGAGAATATTGTTTTTCGAGTTCTTTCATTATCGAAATCTTCCTTTCATAATATATCGGTTTTTGGCGGATTAAAATCACCGTTTGGTGGCAAAATAAAAAACGCCCGCAGATCAAAAGATCCACAGGACGCCGAAAAGACGCGGTACCACCCGTATTCCCGCAAAAGCAGGCACTTTACGCCGCACCGACAATATATCACGATATCACGGTACGGTCACTGCTGTAACGGGCAGTCCCGTCGGAGGCTAAGAGATCTTCACGACCGATGCTCGGGGGCGACTTCGGGCGGCGCACCTTCCATGCCGCTCTCAGCTCTGCGGCACTCTCTGTGGGACGCGTTTCGTCTTACTGCTCCCCGTCGAAGCATTTTCAAACGGTATTCAATTTGTTTTATTATAACACGAAGTTGTCCGATTGTCAATAGTTTTTTCAAAAAAACAGGTCGAAACCGTTGAGAAAAATGCCGATCGTGCAGGAAAGTTTGCACCATGTTCACAAGTTGTACCCAAAAAAAGGTTGACAAAGCTTCATATCTGGTGTATAATAGCATTCGTTGTCTGAAAAATTTCGTCCCGATACTCGGGAGTTTACAATAAAAATATACAAAAATAAAAGAAAAAACAACATCCAACCATACGCAAGTTGTACTTTTTTACCGTTATTACGAAAGGACTCTGTCATGAAAATAAGGGACTCTGTCACGAAGATAAAAGACTCAGTCATGAAGATAAAGTTACCAAGGTGTTCCGTCTTGAAGATATCGCTTCAGACGAACCTGCGAACCTATCCGTGGATAATCGGTTCGATCGTCGTGACCTCAATAATTGCGGCAATTCTGCACGCCAACATATTCGTCATTCTCGGCTCTGCCCTGCTCATGGCGGCAACACTTCTTATAAAAATTCAACCAACGCAAAAGACACACCCTCTCCTCTCGCTTCCGATACTTTTCGCCTCGGCATTTTTGATATTCATCTTGATGCAGTTCACGATCGGTGCGGGATTCGGGAAATACATGAATTTTGCGAAATTCATGCTGAACGTGATCATCATTTTCGGCATGGAGCTTCTTGTTTTTGCGGCAAGTTCGAGGGTCAACGCATCGATACTGTCAGTACTGATCTTCTCGGAGACGCTCGGTATCATCGACCATTTTGTCGTACAAACAAGGCAGATGGAGATCGGATACAACGACATTTTCTCGGTTCTCACCGGGCTTAGTGTTGCGGGATCTTACAAATTCACGCTCTCGCCGATGACGCTCGGCGGTCTGCTGTTTTCTATTCCATTTGCGATACTTATCATTCGCACAAAGCTGCCGATATTCCGTATTCGCTATATTCGGATCATATCAAGCGTGCTCGCTGCCGTCACGATAGTAGTTCCCTGCTTGGTTATCTCATCCGATCACGGCAGTGACGCCATCGATTTTAAGGACAAGTATTGGAAATTTCGTGCATCCGAATACAACGGATTTTATGTCAACTTCATTCACACAGCTGCTGCGACAAAGGTCAAGGTTCCCGAGAATTACTCGCGCGATGAGCTGATAAGACTTCTTAAAGAGCTTTACGGAGTAGACGTCACGCCGCCGCAAACAGGCGTGACGCCGATCGATCCTCCAAGCACCGATGAAATAACACCGCCCGTGACAGGCGCACCGACCGCTCCGTCAACGACGCCCGACACATCGGACGATAAGCAAAATCCGAACATCATCGTCATCATGGACGAGACCTTCTCGGATCTTCAGGCGGTATCCGAATATCTTTACAACAAGGGCAAGGCAAAGGACAATCTGCTGACCGTTGAAAATGTGCTTCCCTTCTTCAACTCGCTTTCCTCGACCATGCCGAATGTCGAAAAGGGATGGGCGACATCCTCCGTATTCGGCGGAAACACCGCAAACTCGGAGCTTGAGTTTTTGACCGGTCACTCGCTTGCATTCCTTCCTGCGAACACGGTCGCGTATAACCTCTATTTGAACAAAAACAATTCCTTCTCGATCGTCGATCTGTTGAACAAAGAAGGATATTTGACGGTCGGAATGCATCCGGAAGCACCGACAAACTGGTCGAGAGACAAGATCTACTCATACTACGGATTTAACGAGATCCTTTTCGAGGACGATTTCACCGGACTTACTGACAAGGATTACTATCGCGGACATGTAAGCGATGCGGCGGTATTTGACAAGATCATCGACATGTACGAGTCAAAGGACAAGGGCACTCCCCTTTTCACCTTTGCCGTTACCATGATGAATCACGGCGGATTTTCCACCGAAGGGTTTGAGCCGACCATCCATCTGCAAAATTACACGAAATACAAGGGCACGCAGGAATATCTGTCATCGATCAACAAGACCGACGAAGCACTTCGCGAGCTGATCGAATATTTCACAAATGCTGATGAGGAGACAGTGATCGTATTTTTCGGAGACCATCAGCCCTCCCTGTCGGCAAGCTTTTACTCGAACTTCTTCGGCATCGATGATGACAGCGATGCAAGGCTCAATCAGGCGAAGTACGCCGTCCCCTATCTCATTTGGGCGAATTTCGACTTTGAGAGCGATGATAGCGAGATCACATCTCTCAACTACCTTTCGGGCAAAGCACTTGACATTGCAGGCATCGAAAAGACCGAGTATCTAAGCTTTATTTCGATGGTCAGAGAGGAATATCCCGCAATCAGTGCGGCAGGCTATTGGGACACAAGCGGAAACTTCTACAGTTTTTCCGACTATTCCGCAGAGGACTCGAGCCTGTTGCGGCTGTACAAATACCTGCAATACAATGCACTCTTTGACAGCAATGAAAACAAGCTGACCCACTGGTTCGTCAAAGGAGATGTGCCCGCACCGTCCATCACGTCAACGACAACAAATACGACAAGCGACATCCCCGCTCCCGTCACCGCACCAATAACCGGCAAAAAAGAGCAGGACGAATAAAACTCAACACCCAACATTCACAGCCTCCATCGGCAAAAGCGATGGAGGCTGTTTTTTTGAAAAATTTTCGGTATCGTCGGCTTTTGACAGATTTTGCAAAAGATGCATGCTATTATTTTTTCGAAAAAGTCCGATCGATCGGGCAAGGATATCCACTCAGCAAAAAATAAAGAAACAAAGTCGAAAGGAAGAGATCAAAATGGAAATAGCCGGTGTAAAATGTGAAAGCGACGGCAAAAGGATGGTCGTCACAATAGAAGGAGACATCGATCATCACAGTGCGAAGTACATCAGGGAACAGATAGACACGGCGATATTTTATTGCCGTCCGAAGGAGACGATCATGGAGCTTGGTGGCGTGAGCTTTATGGATTCGTCGGGGCTTGGGCTGATACTCGGACGTCTCACACGCGTAAGGGAGCTTGGCGGCAAGCTTATCCTGTCAAATCCCACCGAACAGACCGAGAAGATCCTGCGCCTTGCGGGGATCGGCGGAATAATCGAGATCGTTCGAGCGACAAACAGCAAGGTCTGACAAAACACAGCAAAGGAGCTACAGAAATGAAAAAAACAGTCACAAATCAAATGAAACTCGAGTTTATTGCCATTTCCGAGAATGAATGCTTTGCAAGGCAGGTCGTATGTGCATTCGCCGCAGGGCTTGACCCGACGCTTGAGGAACTGTCCGATCTTCGTGTTATCGTCTCGGAGGCGGTGACGAACTGCATCGTCCACGCCTACAAGGGCATGCCGATCGGCACTGTCGAGATAGCACTCAGGTGCTACGACGATCGGTCGCTTCGCATAAAGATCCGCGACAGAGGGTGCGGTATCGACAACATCGAACGTTGTATGGAGCCGCTTTACACGACAGATCCGGACGGCGAGAGGGGCGGCATGGGATTTCCCATCATGAAGTCGCTCTCGGACAAGCTGTCGGTCATCTCCCACCCCGGGAAAGGAACGCTCGTGACGCTTACAAAGGCTCTCGGCAGTACATAACCTTTTATGAAAGGAATCATACATGAGCGAAAAGAACGCGGGGCAGGATAATATCGCACTTCTTGAGCGTTTGGCAAGCGGCGACGAGGACGCGCTGAACATGATAATCGAAAACAACATGGGGCTTGTACGAACGGTCGCGAAAAGATTTTGCGACCGAGGATGCGAATTTGAGGATCTGATGCAGATCGGCTCGATCGGGCTGATGAGGGCGGCGAGATCCTTCGATTTTTCCTTCGGATGCCTTTTTTCGACCTATGCCGTTCCGCTGATTATCGGCGAGATCAGGCGATTTTTAAGGGATGACGGAGCAATCAAGGTCAGCAGAGGGCTAAAATCGACAGGCAGTGCGATAATGCGACAAAAGGAAGAATTTGCGAAAACACACGGGCGTGACCCGACGCTTGGTGAGCTTGCGTCGCTCTGCGAAATGAGCACACAAGAGGTGGCGATCGCACTTGAGGCGATCAGTCCGATACGCTCACTTTCCGAAAAGGTCGGATCGGAGGACGGTGCGACGCTTGAGTGCCTTATCGGAGACAAGAGCGATGCCATCGAGACTCTGACCGACTCGATCGCACTCAGGCAGGCGATAGCGACGCTGACACCTCGTCAGCGACAGATCGTCGAGATGAGATATTTCAAAAACATGTCCCAACAGCAGACGGGAGACAAGCTCGGGTTGACGCAGGTGAAAGTCTCGAGAGAGGAAAAGAAGATAATTGAGGCACTACGACGTGAGCTTTCGGTATGATATACCTTTTTTCTTCAAAAAAATAAATGTTTTTTGCACTTTTCTATTGACAAAACGCAAATTTTGCTATATAATATTAGGCGTGGCTTTATGGCTCACGACAATGTCATGACGGAGGTGATATTACGCAGATCGATATACGCTCCCTTATCAAGGGAGATACCACCACTCTCGATTTTTCGTATGACACCAAGGCTCCCGAAGAGCTTCCCGATGTCCGCTTCCCCGACGGTATGCATCTTGAAGGTAACATCAAAAACATGGCGGGATACATGTGTTTGACCGCCGCGGCAGAGATAGCCTACACCACGCACTGTGCGAGATGTTTTCGCGAGATCGACGGAAAATTCAATTTTTCCTTTGAAAGACCTCTTGCGGTAAAGGGCACTTTGAACGATGAAGATACCGACGATTATTTATTGATCGAAAAAGGCATGATCGATCCGGATGACAGGGTTCGTGAGGCTGTACTGCTTGATTTTCCGATGGTCTTTCTCTGCAAAGAGGATTGCCGCGGACTGTGCGCAAAGTGCGGAGCCGATCTGAACGAGGGCGACTGCGGTTGTCCGAAAAAAGAAATCGATCCAAGGCTCGCAATTTTGGGAAAACTACTTGACAAATGAAAAAAAATGTTGTATAATGTAGTTTAGGTATGTATGAGTTTTTAGGAGGTGTACACTTATGGCAGTACCAAAGAGAAAAGTATCGAAGGCAAGACGCGACAAGAGACGCTCAAGCGTTTGGAAGCTCGAAACACCCCAGATACAGAAGTGCCCGAAGTGCGGTGAGTATGTTCTTGCTCACAGAGTTTGCAAGAACTGCGGAACCTACAACGGCAAAGAAATTCTGAAGGTCGAAGCTTGATCTCAAGTTGCGGACAGATGATGCATGTCTGTCCGCGGTTTTATGAAGCGTTTTGGGGCGTGTTTCTTATTTGAACACGCCCCGCTTTGCTAACTTCAGAAAAAGCAATCGCAGAGAGGATGTATTTGGTGTGGTTACCGTAAAATCGATAATTAATGGCTCACATGCTGAAAAGGTCGGCATTTTGCCGGGTGACATACTCATATCGGTAAACGGCAGCGACGTTCGCGACGTCCTCGATTACAGATATTACATAACAGAAAAAGAGATAGATCTTCTCATTCACCGAGGAGCCGATCTTCTGACCTTCAAAATAGTAAAAGATCAGTACGACGACCCGGGGATGGAATTTGAGACATTTCTCATGGACAAAAAGCAGACCTGCAGAAACAAATGCATTTTTTGCTTTATCGATCAAAACCCGCACGGAATGCGCGACACGATCTACTTCAAGGACGACGACTCACGCCTTTCGTTTTTGATGGGCAACTACATAACGCTCACCAACATGAGCGAGTCGGACATTGATCGGATCATAAAGATGAAGATGTCGCCGATCAACATATCTGTCCACACGACAAATCCCGAGCTTCGTTGCAAGATGCTCTCAAACAGATTTGCCGGTCAAGTGCTGACTTACATCAAGCGGCTTGTGGACGGCGGAATAACCGTAAACGCCCAAATCGTGCTTTGCAAGGGCATAAATGACGGCGACGAACTCATACGCACCCTTGGCGATCTCGGCGCACTCTACCCCGGAATCGGCTCTGTAGCGGTCGTCCCAGCAGGGATCACGGCGCACCGGGAGGGGCTATATCCTCTTGAAGTCTTTGATGCCGAAGGCGCAGGGCAGGTCATCGACATTATCGACAGCTTCGGAGACAGATTTGTAAAAGAGCACGGAGTACGGCTCTTTTATCCGTCGGATGAATTTTTCTTGGTGGCGGACAGAAAGATGCCGAGCGAGGATTATTACGACGGTTACCCGCAGATCGAAAACGGTGTCGGGATGATAAGATCGATGAACACCGAATTTGTGTCGGCACTTCGAGATCTCGAGGATGATGAACTGCCGAGCAAGACGTTTAATTTTTCGATAGCGACAGGGCAAGCGGCGTTTCGTTTTATCGAGTCGATAACATCAAAGCTTTGTGCGAGATCGGAGAAGCTCTCGGGCAATGTTTATCTGATCGAAAACGACTTTTTCGGGCACACTATCACCGTATCGGGGCTTATATGCGGATGTGATCTTATTAAACAGCTGAGCGGCAAAAAACTCGGTGATGTGCTGTTTTTATCATCGTCGATGCTTCGCGACGAGGGAGATCTGTTCCTTGACGGCACATCGATCGAGCAGGTCGAGAAGGCACTGTCGGTGAAGATAATCACCGTAGATGCCGACGGATATGATTTTATATACAAAATACTCGGTGCGGCAAACGACGAGTATGAAATTTGATATGCGGAAAGGAAGTCAGAGCGGATGAGCAAACCCATAATTGCCATAGTAGGGCGACCGAATGTCGGCAAATCCACCCTTTTCAACAAGCTTGCAGGGGAGCGGATATCGATCGTCGAAGACACGCCCGGTGTCACGCGCGACCGCATTTATTACGAAATAGAGTGGCGCGGCAGATCCTGCATGCTGATCGACACAGGCGGAATTGAGCCTACCTGCGATGACGTGATACTTCGTCACATGCGCATGCAAGCCGAGATCGCCATTGAAAGTGCCGATGTTATTATATTTATGTGCGACAGCCGCACGGGACTTACCGCCGACGATCGCGACATATCCCGCATGCTTTTACGCTCGGGTAAACCTGTTGTCGTTGCGGTCAACAAATGCGACACTGTCGGCGCACCGCCACCCGAATATTACGAATTTTACGAGCTTGGTTTCCCCACAGACCCGATTGCGCTCTCCTCTGTCCACGGAAGCGGCACGGGCGATCTGCTTGACGCCGTGTACGACTATCTGCCCGAGTGGGAGGCGTCGGATGACGACGACGATCGAATAAAGGTCGCTGTCATCGGCAAGCCGAATGCAGGAAAATCGTCGATAATCAACAAGATACTCGGCGAAAACAGGCTTATCGTTTCGGACATTGCGGGCACGACGCGTGATGCGATCGACACAAATGTTGACAACGAATACGGAAAATTCACCTTGATCGACACTGCGGGCATCCGCCGTCAGGCAAAGATCGAGGACAGAATAGAAAAATACTCGGTTCTGCGTGCAAAAATGGCAGTTGATCGTGCCGATGTCTGTCTGATCATGATCGACGCATCTCAAGGGATCACCGAACAGGACGAAAAGATCGCAGGACTTGCCCACGATGCGGGAAAGGCCTCGATCATAGTCGTCAACAAGTGGGATCTTATCGAAAAGGACAACACGACCGTCAAGGAATTTACCGACAAGATCAGAACTTCCCTTTCGTACATGCCCTACGCGCCGATACTCTTTGTCTCGGCAAAGACGGGACAGCGTGTTGAAAAGCTTTTTGAGAACATCGTTTACATAAACGATCAGTCATGCATGCGTGTAACAACAGGTATGCTCAACGACATGCTCGCGGATGCGCAGGCTCGCGTTCAGCCACCGTCCGACAAGGGACGCAGACTAAAGATCTATTACATGACGCAGGTTGGCGTCAAGCCGCCGACATTCGTTATCTTCTGCAACGATGCACGACTGTTCCATTTTTCATATCAGAGATATATTGAAAATCAGCTCCGTCAGGTATTCGGCTTCAACGGCACGCCGATAAGACTGAATATCCGCATGAAGGGCGACGAGGGGGGCGACTGACAAATGGAATTATTCCTTTACAGACTGTTTTTTAACAACGACCCGGCTCCGGGTGTCATCAGGAAATTGTTCGACATTAAGCCTATATGCTCTGACGTCGATGGTGCGAGCATGCTGACCGGAGTTACATCCGAGCATCCGATATGGCTTCTCACGCTTATTACATTTGGTTTTGCGATCCTTGCATATGTGCTCGGAAGTCTCAATTTTTCGATGCTGATATCAAAGTATGTCTTCCACGACGATGTGCGAAACTACGGCAGTCACAACGCAGGCAGCACGAACATGAACCGCACATACGGAACGGTCGCGGGGGTGCTGACGCTCGTCGGTGATTTTGCCAAGGGTGTTGCGGCAACCCTCATTCCGATACTGCTTATCGGTTACAATGTTGGCTATCTTGCGGGTTTTTGCTGCATTCTCGGTCACTGCTTCCCGATATTCTTTAAGTTCAAGGGTGGCAAGGGTGCGGCAACATCGGCAGGCATAATATTTGCTGCCGATCCGATCGTCGGTGCGATAATCGTTCTGACATTTCTCGTTGTGACAATCGGCACAAAGTTTGTATCGCTCGGCTCGATCATATCCGCACTTATCTTTCCGCTTGTGCTCGACCGCATATTCCTTCTGACAAGCGGCGGCATCCATCCGTCGATCATAACGGTGACCTCTTCTCTGCTGATGACAATCGCGGTCGTGTTCGCACACAGGCAAAATATCGGAAGACTGCTATCGGGGACCGAAAGCAAGATCAGTTTCAAAAAGAAAAAAGGCAAAACCGAACAGAGCGTCAGTGCCGAAAATGAGTCTAAAGACGCAAAAAGATCTCTTCACCGCATCGACGATGACGAAAGCGATGAAAGCGGCGAAGAAAAATGATAAACTTTTTAAGAATTTTTCGAAAAACTATTGCATTTTTCGAAGAAATATGCTATAATGGTAAACGCTGAATTGATAATTACAAAATTGGAGGTATAGAGTATGGCTAAATGTGAACTCTGCGGCAAGAGCGTAGTTTTCGGTGCAAGTGTATCCCACTCCCATCGCAAGACAAACAGAACATGGAAGCCGAACATCAGAAAGGTAAAGGCCGACATAAACGGAACTCACAAGACCGTCTATGTATGCTCCCGTTGTCTGCGTTCCGGCAAGCTCAACCGTGTACAGACCGAGATCAAGGTCAAAGAAGCACCCCTTACAGAGGCTGCTGTTGAAGCTGTCGTTATAGAACCTGCTGAAGTTGAAGCAGTGTCCGAGGCTTCGGCTGAGAACGCTTAATGATCGTTTTCCCGACATACGAGGACGGACATGTTGTCCGTCCTTATTTGTTTATATCGGGCGATCTGCCGAATAGCTTTTCGGAGGCTCTCTTAAACAAGATCGGCAAGATGTCGGGTGTCATTCGCCTACCCTCATATGATCGGCTTGACACACCCGTTGCGTCCCATCCCGACATGCTTGCCCTTCCAACACCGGATGGAAAGATATACATGTTTGGCGAGTATGTTGCGTCTTTGCCAATGGTGTTATCCGACAAAATTCGCCATGTTGACAATGTCCCCGATAAAAAATATCCGGGCGACATTCTTTTGAATTTTTTGATATACAAAGAAAACATTATCGGCAGGGTCGATATGCTCCCGCGCGAGTTGCAAAGGCTTGGACTGCGTCAAATTGCCGCAAAACAAGGGTATGCTCGTTGCAGTGTCTGTCTTTTCGGCAACCATGCGATTACATCCGACAAAGGACTGTCCGATATTCTCTCATCGCTTGGTGCAGAGGTGCTGACCATATCGCCGTCGGGCATTTCCCTTCAGGGATACGACAGAGGATTTATCGGCGGTGCGACGATCGTACATGGACATGATGTTTTCTTTTTCGGCGATCCCCTCACACATCCCGATGGCATTAAAATGGTCGATTTTATCAGATCGGCGGGATTTTCACCTATCGCCCTCGGTTCAACGTCGCTTTGCGATTACGGCGGCGGATTTTTATATTGATTTATTGATGATTTACCCCCGATCGGAGGCTTGAATAAATGCCCGTAAGGCTTATAAAGATCACATCTTTTCTGCTTGTCGCCCTTATTGTTGCGGCAAGCGTTGCGTCATGCATAAAATCAAACAGAGCGTCAAAGGGTTCTGACAAAGGCAAGACCGACACGACGACATCAAACACGGTCGGTCAGGTAAATACGACACCTCCGCCAGCGTCAACAACTACGGAGGCAGTAACGACAGCAAAGCCGTGGGTGCCATCCGATCCGCCGACAAACACGAGCGATATCGTGAATGTTGCCGATTATTTCGATGACATAATGATCGATATTCGATACGGCGGCACGAACAACAGCACAAAGACGCAGATATACAAATATAACGGTGCGTATCTTCGTTATGACACACTTCTAAAGCTGGAAAAAGCCAAGGAGATGCTCGAGGCTCGCGGACTGACTCTCGTTATCTGGGATGCATTTCGTCCGCTTGAAGCGCAAATGGCACTCTATTACACACAGCCCGAGTGTTTGATATCACCCGCCTCGGGTGAATATGTTCGCTACAGCCACGCCGACGCCGTATCGATCGCCGCCGCCGACAAGGACGGTAATCTTATCGATCTTCCCTCCGATTTCTTCGGGGATGGTCGCTCACGAGATCTTGATGGTGCGACCGATGCTCAAAAGGCAAATGTGCAAATGCTCGATGACATTATGACAGCAGCCGGGTTTGTTCCCTATCTCGACGAATGGTACAGCTATGTGGACAGCACCGAGCACTCGCTTGCCGCAACTCTTACGGTAAGCGATGGTGGGGTCGTCGAATGCGAGAGCTGGATCGTAAACTGCGACACCTCGATATCCTTCAGATCCGCCCCATCGCTGAGCGGCGACACAACGATCAGCATAGCAAACGGCGAGCTTGTAAAAGTGATCTTCTTCACCGAAAAGTTTGCCTATTGCGAATACAACGGCTCATTTGGATATGCACACGCCGCATACATAAAGCAGACCGACGAAAAGGGCTACAAGAGCGTTATTTCGACCGTAGATGTTTGTTACGACTATGACTACTATAAAATGCAGGAGGATCTTGCAAAGCTCAAGGAGCTGTACCCCGACATGCTGACGTTGAGATCGATCGGCAAAAGCGAGGAAGGCAGAGACATGACGGTGGCGATCGTCGGCAATCCGAACGCCGAGAACCGCATTTTTATCTCAGCGGCGATCCACGCGCGCGAATATATGACGGCAACGCTTGCGATGACACAGATAGAGTATCTCCTCTCGCAGAGAGACCTTTCTTGTGGGATCGGCGACTTGACCGTCGGTGACATGTTGAACGATGTCTGCATATGTTTCTTGCCCTTTACAAATCCCGATGGCGCATACATCGTAACATCGGGAGAGCTTCCCGAAATGTTTAAGAACAGATACAACTCGTCATACACGACCAAGTGGAAGGCAAATGCGCTCGGCGTCGATCTGAACGCCAACTTTGATGCCGATTGGGAAAATTACGGCGGTCATCTCGGCTCGACGAGCAGACCCTCGTTCCAAAGCTACAAAGGAACCGCACCCGAATCAGCCGCCGAGGCAAAGGCTGTTGCCGACTACATACGCTCCGAGAACTTCGATCTTGTGCTTGTCTACCACACATCAGGCTCTTACATTTACGATACCTATCGCGATCATCCGGAAACCAACGCAAAATGCAACAAGATCGCCCGTTTTATAGCAGGCAGATCGGGATACATAATCGGACCCGAATCGACGACCAGCACTGCAGGACTTCACGACTGGGCGGTAACCATCGGCATACCCTCACTCACGATCGAATGCGGAACATCGTCAAGTCCGCTTATGATGCGCGAATTTGACAACCTTTGGGCAAGGCTCAAGGATGTGCCGATTCTCTCCTACCTTTGGGTAGCGCAGGGCAGTTGACCAAGTGACATACATAAAAAATCAGCAGAGGGTTTATCCTTCTGCTGATTTTCGGTTATGATGATATTGAAGATACCTTCACTACTGTTTTATTTCACGTCTGCCGTCGAGCGCACGGAAGAGGGTGACCTCATCGGCGTATTCGAGATCCGCACCGACCGGTATGCCGTATGCAAGTCTTGAGACCTTGATCTCAAAGGGTGCAAGAAGCTTAGTCAGATACATAGCAGTCGCTTCACCCTCGATCGTCGGGTTTGTTGCAACAATGACCTCGCTGATGTTCTCGTTGTTGATACGCTCAAGAAGTTCTCTGATCTTCAACTGTTCGGGTCCCACGCCGTTCATGGGCGATATGACACCGTCCAAGACATGATATCTGCCGCGAAAATCGCGTACACGCTCGATCGACATGACGGCGCGTGCGTCTTCGACAACGCAAATTATCGGTGCGCGTGTGTCATCGGCGCAGATATCGCATATATCGCCCTCGCAGATATTATTGCAAATTCTGCAACGTTTTATCTTTCTTTTGGCGTCGATTATGGCATCCGAAAGCTCAAGTGCCTTATCCTCATCAAGATCAAGTATGGCAAGTGCGTATCTGGTCGCGGTCTTTCGTCCGACTCCCGGAAGTCTGCCAAACTGCTCTATCAGTCTCTCGAGAGGCTGTACAAATTCGCTCATTATCAGAACATTCCGCCAAGACCGGGGATATTCATGCCGCCCGTGATCTCTGACATTGCCGCCTCATTTGTGGATTCGACGGTCTTTATCGCCTGATTTACCGCCGCAACAATGATATCGGACAGCGTCTCGATATCGTCGGGGTCAACGATGTCGGGCGATATATCGATAGCAAGTATCTCCTTTTTGCCGTTGATCTTGACAGTGACGGCACCGCCGCCCGCCTGAGTTTCGTATTCGGCAGCGTCAAGCTCTGCCTGCTTTGCCTCCATATCAGCCTGCATCTTTTGTGCCTGCTTAAGCATTGACTGCATGTTTCCGGGACCTTTGCCCATTCCTTCGGGTAATCTTGATTTCATAAGTGTCAATTCCTTTTCGTTATAATTAAATTATTAAAAAAGATCGTCGAAAAGATTCTTTTCGATCTGTTTTTTCTCAACTGTAAGCTCGACCGAGCCGACCCTCTCGCCCTTTGCTCGTATGAGCGACAAGAGCGCATCGGGTGTCTTTTTGTCGGTGAGTATCGTTTTGGCAAATGCATCGCGAAGCTTCACGATAAGTCTGCCGTCCGAGGAGAGTTCAAATGTCGCATTTGACAAAAATGCCGCCGCACCCTTATCGACCTTTTCGTAACTCTCGACAAGCTCCTGCCAGCCCTCATACTCGTGGGTTTCAATGATATTGCTGACAGGTGGATCTTCGGGCAGATGTTCTTCGGAAACCGGAACAACAACTGTTTCTGCCTCGGGGACACTTTGTGTCATTGGTTTCGGTGAGCCTGCCATATACTGTGTGAGTCTTTCGTCAAGGCTGTCGATCCTTGCGGACAGAGCCTCATTTGAGTCATCAGCCGCTTCACTGCACATGCGTATGAGTGCCATCTCGGCAGTTATTCGCTTATCCGCACCGCGATTTATCGAGAGTATCGCCGACTCAAGCAGTTTTGAATGATATATCATGGTCGAATATCTCATCATGCCCGCGAGATTTGCAAGATCCGTGAGCTCGCTTTCCGAAACATCGAGTATATCCTTCGAAACAGCTGCCGCCGAGCTTACATTCATCGCCTTTTGAACCATCATATCTCGATAGAAAAGCGAAATATCGCCAAGATACACCGAAATGTCGCGCGATGATCTAAAGACCGACGCGACCTCGGAGAGCAGTACTTTCGGCTTTTTGTCGATTATCGCCCTGACCGAGCGGACAATGCTTTCTCTACCGACAACACCTGCCGCCGCCTCGACCTTTTCGAGCGTGATCTTCTCGCCGTCGGATGCGCAAAGCTCGAGCATACTGATAGAATCACGCATTCCGCCCTGAGCAAGTTTGGCGATCAGTCTCGCACCCTCATTTGTGAGGTCGATCTTTTCGTTTTCGGCTATGTAGGAAAGCCTCGAAACGATGTCGGATACCGAAATGCGTCTGAAATCGAACCTTTGACATCTTGAGACGATCGTTGCGGGGATCTTTTGCAGCTCGGTAGTTGCGAGAACGAATATTACCTTTGGGGGCGGTTCTTCGAGCGTTTTAAGGAGTGCGTTAAAGGCAGACTCGGAAAGCATGTGGACCTCGTCGATAATATACACGCGCGTGCCCATCTCGGAGGGGGTATAGATCACCTCGTCACGAATATCGCGGATATAATCGACACCGGTGTTGCTCGCCGCATCCATTTCAAGGACATCGAGCGATGTGCCCGAATCGATCGCCTTGCACGACGGACAGCTGTTGCAGGGATTGCCGTTTGTAAGATGCTCGCAGTTAGCGGCTTTTGCAAGGATCTTTGCGCAGGTGGTCTTTCCCGTTCCCCTTGATCCGCAAAAGAGATAAGCGTGGTTTAATTTGCCGTTTGCCGCCTCATATTCGAGAACTTTTGTTATATGATCCTGACCGACGACATCGCGAAATGCGGCAGGTCGCCATTTTCTGTACAATGCCTGATGCAAAAAGCGTCACCTCCGAGCAGAAAAATAAAGGACATAAAATAAGACCATACACCGCTCTTCGAACAGTCCGTATATGCGGAAAAGGAGCCTCATGCTCCGAACAGGCGAACCTGTGGCACATCGCCGTACCCGCTTAATGCTGCTTGGTTCCCCACCTGACATGGTTCACGGGCGACGATTGCACAGGACCCATCCTTCAACACACGAAAACTCGGTGCAGACCATACACGAACTGCCCTCGAAGACGGAAACCACCCCTGCTGTAGCGGATTGCAGGTTACAAGGCACCGCTATCTCCCCGGCCGGTATGGTCCTATTTTATATCCTTTATTAATTATAAGTTTACAACCTATCTCTGTGTATTATATCACAAATCTCCCACTTTTTCAATAGATTTCAAAAAGTTTTTTTGTAAATATAATTTTAACGCTCTCACCTGTGCCGATTTTGCGGCATAGGTGAGAGTTTTGATATTATTTTGCGTTCATTTTAAGGTAAGCGTTAATAAATCCGTCGATATTTCCGTCCATGACAGACTGAATATTGACCTCTTCATAGGATGTTCTCGTATCCTTTGCGAGCGTATAAGGCATGAAGACATACGAGCGGATCTGTGCGCCCCACTCGATATTTGCCTTGATTCCCTTAATATCGTCGATCTTTTGCAGATTTTGCTGGATCTTGATCTCCATGAGCTTGCTCTTGAGCATGTGCATGGCGGTTTCCTTATTTTGCAGCTGACTGCGCTCTGTCTGGCATCCGACAACGATACCCGTCGGGATATGAAGTATTCTGATCGCCGAGTCGGTCTTGTTGATATGCTGACCGCCCGCACCGCTCGAACGGTGTGCGGTCACTTCGATATCTTCCGGGCGGATCTCTATAGAACCGTCATCCTCAAGCTCAGGCATTACCTCAACAGAGGCAAATGAAGTCTGACGTCTTCCGGAGGCATCAAAGGGAGAAACGCGAACGAGACGGTGTACGCCGTTTTCGCTCTTTAAGAAACCGTATGCGTTAGTGCCGTTGATGCTGATGGTCGCGCTTTTTATGCCCGCCTCATCGCCGTCAAGCCAATCGATAAGCTTGACATCAAATCCGTGCTTCTCGCCCCATCTCGTATACATACGATAGAGCATCATAGCCCAGTCCTGCGCCTCTGTTCCGCCCGCACCCGGGTGGAATGTAAGAATTGCGTTATTTGCATCATATTCGCCCGTGAGCAGTGCGGAAAGACGCATGGTCTCGGCATCGTTTTCGATCGCCTCCTGCTCGGCGAGCACCTCATCTGTGAATGATTCGTCGTTTTCCTCTATCGCAAGTTCGGCAAGCGACAGAGCATCCTCAAGTCTTGACTCAAGACCGTGATAATCCTCGACCTTCTTTTTGAGTCCCTTAAGTTCTTGCAGTATCTTGCCCGATTTTGACGCATCTGCCCAAAAATCGGGTTCATATGTCATGCGCTCAAGCTCCTCGACCTTCTTTTCGCAAGCCTCGATGCGCAGTGAATTGTAAAGCTCTGCGACATCCTCGCGCAGTGCTCTGAGTTTGATTTTTGCTTCTTCAAGCTGTATGATCATCGTAAAAACCTCTTTCCTGTGTCATAAATTCAAATATTTGCCCATTTAATGAAATTTTCTCGATGACCGTCAGTAGAATTGCTCGGGGTCGCAGTCATAAAACAAAAATTCAAGCGTCGGGTCGGTTGCGGCAAGAGTATCTCTTATCTTATCAAGGATCGGGTGCTCGGTGTGATAATGTCCGCCGAGGATTATATTCAGCCCCATATCCTTTGCATCGACAAGGGCGTTATACCCGACCTCACCGGTCACAAGGGTATCAGCACCGACCTCTATCGCGGATGCGATAAAATCCTTCCCCGCTCCGCCGAGCACGGCAACACGTCTGACCGGTCTGCCTGCATCGACAACGCTTATGGGATGTCTGATATCAAGCCTTTCCTTGACAAAGAGTGCAAATGCTGAAAGCGTACACTCGCGAACCTCTCCGACCCTGCCCATCATCTCGCCATCCTCACCGAACGGTCGTACATCGGAAAGCGACAATCTGTCTGCAAGTGCGTCGTTCACGCCGCCGTCAGTCGCATCGAGCCTTGTATGAAAGGACATTGCGGCAATGTTGCTCCCTGCAAGTTTCAAAAGCTTTCCGCCTGTCAGATCCGACGCTGAAAGTCTTTTTATCGGCTTAAAGACGAGCGGATGGTGCGAAATTATCAGCTGCACGCCGTTTTGACCTGCAAACTTGACAACACCCTTTGTGATATCGAGTGTGAGCAGTATCCTGCCCACCGACATATCGGGATCGGGCATACACATGATACCGTCGTTGTCCCAATCAAGTGAAAGAGAGGACGGACAAAGCTCGTTCATGCGGTTATATATATCACGTATTTTCATCATTTTGTCCATTTTCTCCTTTCAGTGTTTTCATTATCTCCGACCTTAGCGAGCAGATCTTCCCATCGGGGATGCCTGCCGCACGAAGCCCTTTTATTTTGGTATCGATCGCACGCAGGATGCCATCGGCAAGGGCTTGAAGATCTTTGCCGCCTTTTTTTATATTGATCTGTCCGAGCAGACACTCGAGATCGGTCAGCTGATAAGCGACCCCCGAATACTCGGAGACGATGATCTGATAGACCTTTCGGCTTTTCTCGAGTGCGATCTCTTCATCGACAATGTCAAAACCGACATCCGCAAGATAGCGGCGAAGTATCTCGGCGTGGGTCATGGGTTGAAGGATCAGCCGAATTTTTTTCGAGCGCAAAAAGGGTGCGGCATCGATGATCTTTACTATCAGCTCGCCGCCCATGCCGCAAATAAACACATCGTCGGGGTCATAGCTCTCGATACCGCAAAGACCATCGGCAAGGCATGTTTGTATCCTGTCCGAAAGTCCGTATGCACGAATATTTGCCTTTGCGTGCTCGAGCGGACCGTCTCGCACATCTGATGCGACAGCACTGCTCGATATCCCGTTGGAGACGAGCCATATCGGCAGATATGCGTGATCTGTGCCTATATCGGCGACGATATGATCCTGTCTTGCGAATTTTGCAGCCGCGGCAAGTCGGGGAGAGAGTTCATCCCTTCATTTATCGCCTTTGCCCTCAAGGTACTCGTTGATCTTAGCCACAAGTGCGTCGGCGTCGGTATCATGAACGGCACATGCCATCTCGATGCTCTCGCCTCTTGATGCGGGGCATCCGAGGCAGTGCATGCCTATCTCAAAAAAGAACTGTGCTGTCTCAACATCATAGTCGAGAATATCGCCGATAAGTGTATCTTTTGTTACTTTCATTGTTATATTCCTTTCTTTTGACCGCTTTTTTGCGGATACTCTTATATTATAACTTATTTTTGTCGCTATGTCAATATTTTATTACAATTTTACGAAAAGTTCAAAGCTGTCGCGAAAAATGCGACAGCTTTGGGGAAAGAGATCTTACGCCATCTTATCGGACAGCTCTTGACCGCCGAGTATATGGAAATGGAGATGCATGACGCTTTGGCGACCGTCCATCTTGCAGTTGGAAACAACGCGATACCCATTGTTTGCACCCGCAAGCTTTGCGATATGCGGTATCTTTTCGAATATTCTCGAAATAACGACAGAGTTGTCGGCGTTTATATCGTCAAGGCTCATTATATGCTTTTTGGGAATGACGACTGCGTGAACTGCCGCCTGCGGATTTATATCCTTGAATGCGAGCATATAGCGATCCTCATAGATCTTGGTCGAAGGAATGAGATCTGCCGCGATCTTGCAGAAGAGGCAATCGGGTATCTCATCGGGGACGATCGATACCTCCTCTATAACGACCTTTTCGATCGGACGGTCATTATGATCGGTCATGCAAGTGGCAATTTTATCAACGATATCCATGCCTTCGGTCACTCTTCCGAATGCCGCGTACTGTCCGTCGAGGAAATTGCAGTCTGTGTGACAAATGAAGAACTGTGAGCTTGCGCTGTTATAGTTCTGTGAACGCGCCATCGAGATAGTGCCTCTCGTGTGCTTTATGGGATTTTTGATGCCGTTTGCCTCAAATTCGCCCTTTATGCGCTTTTGATCGGGAGAGCCGAGTCCCGTGCCTGTCGGATCGCCGCCCTGGATCATAAAATCGTTTATAACACGGTGGAAAATAAGTCCGTCGTAAAAACCGCTGCTTGCGAGAGAGACAAAATTATCGACTGTTATGGGTGCATCATCGGGATAAAGTTCAAGCTTTATTGTCCCGAGATCTTTTATTTTCATTAAAACCATAGATAAAACATTTCCTTTCAATTATGTAGGAATGATCATTTGTATCTTTTATTTGCTCTTTATTATCTTGACGCTTTCGATCACGACATTTGAGAGCGGTTTATCGGACATATTGGTTTCGACCGCGGCGATGGCGTCAACAACATCCATCCCCTCGGTTACACAGCCGAACGCCGCATACTGTCCGTCAAGAGATGCGGGGCTGTCGGCGTGAACGATAAAGAACTGCGAGGTTGCGCTGTTGTTATCGCCGCCCTTTCTTGCCATCGAAATGACACCTCTGACATGCGATATGCGATTTCTTATTTTATTTGCGGTAAACTCGCCCTCAACAGTCGGCTGCCCGTCAATGCCGTAGCCCGTACCCGTAGGGTCGCCGCCTTGGATCATAAATCCGCTGATCACGCGGTGGAAAATAAGCCCATCGTAAAAGCCTTTTTCTGCAAGCTCGACGAAATTATCGACCGTCTTCGGTGCCTCATCGGGGTAGAGATCAAGCGATATCTTGCCGAAGTCCTTGACGGTTATCTCCGCTTTGATGACCGTTCCGAAATCGAAGCTGTAGGGAGACTCAAAGGTGGTGTTGACATCTTCGCTGTTCGAGCAAGACGAAAAGGCGGTCAAGAGCACAAGTGTTGCGAGAAAAACCGAGAAAATTTTTGTGATTTTCTTCATTTACTTAAAACCTCTTTTACTGCTCGTCGGGGTTGAAGATGTAGTCTTGTATCATGATGTTAAGGTTACCGTTGAGCGCGCGAAGCTCATCGAGAAATTCCTTCTGATTGATATCCTTCTTGAAATTGACGACAAAGGAAAGGTCGAACATTGTCCCGAAATTGCTCGATTTTACCTTGCTGAGCTGCCAATTTGAAAGATATTTGCCGAAAACCTCGTCGAAAACTCCGACATAATTAAGGCTCTCGGGGATGGATATCTTGAGCATCATCTTAGGCACGCGGGGCGTCGCAAATCCGACGACCGAAAGAATGACCGAAGCAAGGGCGATCATAACGGAGAGGATGAGCGCGACAGAGACAAAGCCCATGCCGGCGGCAAGTCCCGCGCCGAGTGCGGTGAAAACATATGTAAGGTCTTTCGGGTTGCTCTGTGTTGTACGGAATCTTATGATCGTGAACGCACCGCCGAGTGTGAGTGCCGCCGCCCAGTTGTTATTAACAAGCAGAACGATAACGCTGATAACGACAGGGAGAACTGCAAGTGTTGTCGCAAGTCCGTTCGAGTAAC
Source organism: uncultured Lachnospiraceae bacterium (assembly GCA_964582375.1). GTDB lineage: Bacteria > Bacillota > Clostridia > Oscillospirales > CAG-272 > CAKSQF01. Next base: position 11,955 of record CAZORL010000004.1, on the reverse strand, counting down.
CGGTTTTGCGATTTACGAACATATAGACAAATGCGAGAATAAGTCCGCAAACGAGCGATATGCCCATGATCGCAAATAGGAGCAGTGCCGTAAACTGTCCCGTGATAATAGATTCAATGTTGAACATTTCTTGAAGATCCTTTCTTTCATTAAAGAGGTTAATGATCGACACGTTTTATCGGTCGAGTTTTATATTTAAGTCGATCGCGCTCGACTTAATATTCATCCGATTCGACATGGTCAAGAGCGTCTTTGCCCTTGAGTCTATATTCGTACTCTTTTCCGTACTTGGAAAAGCTGCTGTTGAAAATGGCATTATCCGACAAAAATCTCGCCATCCAAAGCGGCATAGTGTTTGGGATCTTGATCTCCATGAGCTGTTTGCCCACAGGGAGTATCTCATCGCCGCCAAGACCGCCCTCAAATGTGGGATCATCACGCCGAACCTTGATATTTCTGTCAAATGTCAGGCGAAACTCCTTGTCTTCTTTGCCGAACATTGCCATTCGATCATAAGAGATAAACACTGCCGGAGCAAGTCCCTTGTAGCGATTAAACATCTGCTCGATCTCGTATGCGACCTGCCTGTTCAAATACGAGTCATCGGCAAGGTGCGGTGCCCTGCCGGTTGCGGTTAGCTCGAGTGCCTCACCGTATCGCATAACGACACGACGCTTTGTGACGATCCCTTTATATTTCTGCTTTATCTCGAAAAACACGGTCGAATCCTCGTTTTTCGGTGGAAAATAAGAGCGAAGTCTCAGTTTTTCCTTATAAAGCGGTTTATCGGTAGATCTTCCTATCAAGATGTTGTCGGGGGTATCATAATAAACGTTAAGCAGTCCGTACACCTTCTCATCGACGCAGTATTTGTCAAATACCATATAGTCGGAGAGAAAATCCATTATAGTCCTGTACTGCTCATCGGTAACGAGATATTTTTTCTCATACCTTTTGAACACGGTAATCGGCATTATTCATCGCCTGCCCTTCCATTGTCATGTTCCGACTCTCATTATACAGCCCTTTTGTTAACTCCGTGTGAATTTCTATAAATTTTTCACTAAATTTAATGATTTTTCGGCATGCAAATTCTCCAATCTGCATGTTTTTTAATTTAAGGTTTATATTCACACACCCGAAGGCGGAGAAAGCCGTAATTCCGAAATCCAAAAATCTATTTTCAGACTTTATAGCCGTCAAGCCCTGCCTTTTGTATCGCCTTGAAGACCCTGTGCTTCAATCCGTCATTTTCGCGATCGAGTGTGTTGAGGAGAGTCTTATATTTTTCCCTGTCGGTATGCTTGTCCTCGGGGCAGGAGCTTTTCATGATCGGCAGATGATTTTGTCTGACAAAATACATGATATCGCTCTCGGGGGTGAGGACAAGCGGACGAATTACGGTTATATCGCGTCTGTCGAGATATGTCACGGGTGAAAAAGTCCCGAGCCTTCCCTCATTGAACAGGTTCATCATGAATGTATCGAGGACATCATCATAATGGTGACCGAGAGCGAGCTTGTTGCATCCCATCTCTTTTGCTGTCTGATGAAGTATTCCTCGTCTCATACGCGAGCAGAGTGAGCAGGGGTTCGGTTCTTTTCTCACATCGAAGATGATCTTGGCAAGCTCGGTATGCACGATCCGAAACTCGATATCAGCTCTTTCGAAAAATTCGGTGATCTCACCAAAATCACTGCCCTCAAAGCCCATATCGACCATAATGCCGCATATATCATATTTTTTCGGATAAAATCGGCGCATGTCCGCGAGCGCACAAGCAAGGGCGGTCGAATCCTTACCGCCCGATATCCCGACTGCGATCTTATCGCCGTCCTCTATCATATTGTATTCATCAACTGCGTGCCGAACCTTCGACAGCAGTCGTCTTATTTTCAGATAATCCATATTAGTGTTTTCCGTATTTGTAACTTTATCTTGTTTTTGCCATATATTATACAAAGAATGACCGAAACATCCCGAAGAAAGGAAAAAATTATGGCAATCAAAATTTTTATCGATCAGGGGCACAACCCGACAAATCCCAACGCAGGTGCGGAAGGAAACGGACTTCGCGAGCAGGACATCACCTACAAAACAGGCATTCTTCTCGGCGATCTGCTGTCGTCAGACCCAAGTTTTGAGGTAAGGCTGTCACGACCGACGCCCGAGAGCGTCATCGGAACATCGAACTCGACCTCGCTTGCGGGACGAGTCAGCGCGGCAAACGAGTGGGGTGCCGACTATTTTATCAGCATCCATGCAAACGCGTCTTCGATCACCACTGCACTCGGCAGTGAGGCGTATGTCTACTCGCTCCCGTCTGTTGCGGGCGACCTCGGAGAGGCACTGGTCAGCGGGATCTCCGAGGTCACGGGGATCGCACCCCGCGGTGTTTTCGCACGCCCGTCGCTCTATGTCCTGCGAAAGACTGCCATGCCCGCTGTCCTTGTCGAGCTTGGGTTTATCACCACGCCGAGTGAGGCGGCACTCATGTCTAAGGAGACTGCCTTGTATGCCGAAGGGATGTACCTTGGACTGCTGAATTATTTCGGGCTGTCCGCCGACTGAAACTCGATCACACGCTCTGCCGCTTTCATTATGCCGTATTTTCCACTTTCATAAGTCAGACCGCCTTGAAAGAAGATCGTATACGGCGGACGGATGGGACCGTCGGCGGACAGCTCGATCGATGCACCGCTCGTAAATGTGCCCGCCGCCATGATCACATTGTCCGAATACCCGGGCATTGCCCACGGAAGGGGCGTGACATGCGAATCGACGGGGCTTCCCTCTTGTATGCCCTTGCAAAATGCACACATTGCCTGTTCTGAACCGAGCGACACCGACTGAATGATATCATATCTCATCTCGTCATAGCGAGGCTCGACGGCATATCCGAGCTTTTCGAATATATACGCCGCAAGCATGGCAATCTTGAGAGCAGATGCCACCGTATGAGGCGCATAGAAAAAGCCCTTGTACATATTTTTGTTCTGACCGAGCGTTGCGCCGACCTCAAGACCGACACCGACCGATGTCAGGCGATAGGAGCAAAGCTCGACCGCCCTCTCCGTGCCTGCGATATATCCGCCGCACTCTGCCATTCCGCCACCCGGATTTTTGATCAGCGATCCGACGATCAGATCCGCACCAACCGCTGTCGGCTCACGCTCCTCGGTAAACTCGCCGTAGCAGTTATCGACGACCACATAAGCATCCGACAAGGACTTGACGACCGATACCGCACGTCCGATATCGTCCACCGAAAGAGTCGGGCGATTCATATAGCCCTTTGATCTCTGCAAAAAGACCATTTTTATGCGGTTATTCTCTTCTGAAAGTGCCGCCTTTAGGCTGTCGAGGTCGATGTCTCCGTCATCTGTCAGATCGATCTGTCTGTACTCGACACCGAAATCGGCAAGCGAGCCGTTCCCTGCCTGACCTGATATACCGATGACCTCTTCGAGCGTGTCGTAAGGCTTGCCGGTGATCGACAGCATAACATCGCCGGGGCGCAAAATGCCGAACAGTGCGATGGTCAGTGCCTGCGTACCGTTGACTATCTGATGGCGAACAAACGCAGACTCTGCCGAAAAGACATCGGCATAGATGCGATCGAGCTTTTCTCTGCCGCAATCGTCGTAGCCGTATCCCGTTGAACTGCCGAAGTCTGCCTCGGCGACCTTATGCTCGGCAAAGGCATCAAGTACCCTTGCCGTGTTGTTGAATGATATTTTGTCGATCTCGCCAAAGCGATCGGCAAGTGCTGACTCTGCCATGTCAACAAGATCGAGAACCTTTTTTGAAAAATTCATTTTCTGATCCTTTTTGGTTATTTGAGCGAATTAACCTTATTTTTGAAGAAATTTCCGCGCTCCTCGAAATTCTTGAAGGCATCAAAGCTTGCGGATGCAGGCGAGAGCAGGACAATGTCGCCGCTCTCCGCTCTCTCGCGAGCGATATCGACCGCCTGACCGTAATCTTCCGCAAGGACGATGGTCGGGTGATCTTTTTTATATGTAGGGCATGCCTCGAGTGCCGCCATGATCTTTGGAGCTGTCGCGCCCGTAATTATGACAAGCTTTGCCCTCTCGCAAAGCGGCTCGGCAAGCGGCTCATATGGGATGTTTTTATCATAACCGCCGCAGAGCACGATCAGCTTTTGATTGTACGAGCGAAGTGCGGCGATGGTTCTTGTCGGGCTTGAATCTATCGAGCTGTTGTAATACTTGACGCCGTCAAGCTCGCGAACAAATTCGTTTCTGTGTTCAACACCGCCAAAGCTCGTCGCGACATTGCGCACCGCATCAGGCGAAACGATACCTTTCGTTGCGGCGATCGCTGCCATGTAGTTTTCGACATTGTGCCGCCCCGGGATCATAATATCCGAGGTATCGATCACCTTATCGCCGTCAAGATATATCCCGCCGTCCTTTTCGTAAACATATCCGTGCGGATCGTCGGGCATTCTCTTTGAGGTAAAGAATATATGCTCGCCGACGGCAATATCGGCTGCCGCCCTTGTGATCGGATCCTCGAAATTGAGTACAGCACGACCGAGCGTGCTCTGATAGCGGAGAATGTTGAGTTTTGCGTCGATGTACTCGTCCATGTCAACATGCCAATTCAGATGATTAGGCGTAATGTTCGTGATCACGGCAACATCGGGCGAGCGGCGCATCGTCTGAAGCTGAAATGACGACAACTCCACCACCGCCCAATCGTCGCTTGTCATCTGATCAACGATCGGAAGGAGCGGTCTGCCGATGTTGCCGCCGAGGAAGACGCACTTACCCTCTGCCTCGAGCAGCTTTGATATGATCGTAGTTGTCGTCGTTTTTCCGTCACTGCCGGTAACGGCGATTATCTTTGCGGGACAAAGGTCGAAAAACTCGGACATTTCGCTCGTCAAGATTGCTCCGTTTTCTACTGCGGCAACTATCGCATGGTGATCGGGACGGATACCGGGGGCACGGAATATAATATCCGTGTCCGGCTTGTCAAGATACCCCTTGCCGAGGACAAGATGAACGCCTTTTTCTTCAAGCTCGTCGGCAATGGGGCCGAGTGCCTCCCGCTCCTTAATATCATGCGCGCTGACGTGAGCACCGAGAGAAAGGAGCATGTCGATGACAGGAGTGTTTGACACGCCGATGCCGAGCACCGCAACCTTCTTCCCAAAAACTTTTTCTTTAAGCTTATCTGATGTCGGCATATTATCTCTCCGAAGAAATCCTTTCGGCAATCATCGCATTCACCTTTTCGCGGATCGCAAGCATCGTGCGTGCGTCCTTTGCACACCTGTCAAATCTTATCTCATCGCCGAATATCTCCTCGATCGCCCGAACGACCGTGTCCTTTCCGCAAAGCTCGGAGGCAAGCTTCATCGCAGAGATGTCCTGAAGTCCCTCGTAAAATACGATTATGCGGAGCGATTCGAGTGCCTCACCGCGCATTGACGGATAGACCGAGCATGTGTCGCCGCCCGGAACCCAATATTCGCCGCATGTGTCGACTAACGGGTTGATCGCCGCATCCGAGAGCATGTTGTTGTAAAAATTGTAGCCCCACTGCAAAAAACCCTTGATGTCGTATTTGAACATCTGCATACCGATCGAGCGGTTGCGCCATGACGGCATTGCGATCAGTCTGTTTGACACGTCGGTACACTGTCCGCAGCAGTAATATGTCCAAAGATCCTTCACCTCGCCCTCGATAAAGGGTGCTATGTGATCGTTAGACGGTATCGGCGTTTCGACAATGCCCTGCTTGTAAAAATCGTAGTCGGAAAGTGCGTCCATAATGACATAATCGGAGAGCAGATCGGCAACCGATGCCTTTGCGGCTTTGTATGACTCAAGATGATCAGCCCCCGGCTCGTCGGATATGTGATAGTAGCATCTTCGATCGTCGCCGCGCTCTTTCATGTGGGCGATGAACGCACTCAAGAAACTACGTAAAAACTTGCGATACTCACCCGAAGTGGCGTCCGTCTGCCAACCGAATATCTTCTTTTCGACACCGTCGACGGTCGCGACTACCTTCGGTGCGTGATGCGCACCCCACTGCGTGAACAGATGCGATATCTCAAAATACTCGATGCCCACCCTGTCGCACATATCGACCCAGCGATCGACCTTTGAAAAATCGAAAGCATACTCGCCGTCACTTGCGATCTTCACGCCGACAAGCTGTGTCGTAAGTCTCTCGCCGCCGATAGCCGTGTCAAGCGGAGGGGTAAATACGGGGGTCAGGAGCATATTTATACCGTTGGAGAGTGCGGTCTTGGCAAAATTCTCGATTATCTCCCAGTGACGCTCCGACCAAACGGGAACATTGTAATAATTTGCCAAACTGTCGCAGTGGAACCATTCGGTGTAGATCAGCTCGCTCTTCGGAAGGGATGCATCCACGATCGTGAGTGTGAGCTTGTTTTCGCTCACAACGCCCTCGGCACCCGACAGCTTGACCGAAATCTCGTAATCGCCCGCCTTTGCAGGGTGATCACGCAGATCTATCTCGATCCACGCCGAGTAAAGGCAGTCTTTGCGTACCGAGATCGATGAGTTGTAGTTGAGCGGTATGAGCAGATCGGGATAAAGTCCAGGCTTTGTCGTGAGATAGTTGCCGTCGTCGATATTGTCCCAAAGCGGAAACTCAACCGGCAGATTTTTCACGGCACGGATCGAGATATCGCCTTCGGGCGCACCATCGACCGAAATGTGAAGCAGATCGCGTGTCGGAGTGCCGTCGCCGACACCGATATAAGCAAGTTGGAATGAAATTCGCTCGTTTTTGAGCGCAGACAGCCTCTCAAGCGGCTCATATGCCTCAATAGAGCCGTCAATGAACATTTTTTCAAGAGATGAAACGATTTTTGTAATTATCATGGTTTACACTCCGTACATTATGTTTTATATAGGCTATTATATCACACAAGTGACCGATTGTCAATACTTTGATCGTCGTGTAATACTGAAAAATTCACGGCAAAAAGCCGTGAATTTTTCAGTGATTGTATTCTTTTATTCTTCACTGTCAGTGCGTCTTCTCTTGAGAATGAGAAGAACGATCAGACATATGATTATCGCCGCCAAACCGATCAAAATAATGGTCTGCGTCGTATCGCCCGTCTTCGGAGGGGTCGGATCGTCCGGCTCTACGGGAAGCTCCTCGACCTTGAACTGCCAATCAAGATAGCCGATGGCTTCTTGAAATTCGTTTCCAAGCTCGATCGGAACGTTCAAGCTGACGTCAAGATCGATCATGCCGCCCGAATATATCGTTCCGAGATAGACCCAGTCGGTAAGCCCTGCTGTTTGATCTGCGGGTGCGTCAAACATCTTTGCCATGTTCGTCTTGCCCGAGTATTTCACCGAAAGCCAAAGCTTCGACAAAAATTCCTCGGATCCCTCTTCAGCACCAAGCGAACGCATGTAAAGCTTGATCTTTACATTCTTGCTCTGCTTGTTCTTGATGCTGACCTTCTGCGTCAAACTATCACCCGGCATTACACCTTTGAAATCGGTGAAAAGATCGGTGGGCGAGTATTTGCTCCCCGGTGCAAAGATGAAATCCTTTGCATCACCGTCGTATGTGACCGTGCCGTCGGCAAATATCGTAAGCGACGAGAGTGCGAGCATGAGCACCGCAAGCGATGCGCAAAGAAGGCTTCTTAATGTTCTTTTCATTATGAGTCACCTCCGATAGACAGCGTTCCATCTTCTTTAACGGTCACACCCCAAGCATCATATACAGCATTTGTCGGCTCTGCCTGGATCGCAGACGACAGGATCTCAACGCTCAGTTTATATCCTTCGGGTGCTTCTTTGCCTTCGACCGGCTTACAGTCGGTAAGAAGGATATCGGTGGATTCACGGGGTTTTACCGGGGATGTGTAATAATATACACCGTCCTTTTCAACCCAGCCAGCCATTGTCCATGTAACGGTGTAATCCGTACCTTCTACCGGAGCGGTGGCATAGACATTGCCGCTATCATCCTTCCAAGATACTACGACAATTGCTCGAACATAAACATCGATATCGCCTTTGTTCGTGATCTTAACGTTTTCTTTAACGTTTTCGTCAAATTTCTCTTCAATGTCTATGCCGACAGTACTCGGCGTAAATGTATTGACGATAGGTTCGGTCTGATCAAAGAGATACGCCAGGGTAGTACCGACAGCAAGAACAAACAAGATCGAAAGCGATGTGATCAAAAGAACAAGTCTTTTTTTGTCAAGTCGTTTCAAAAGATTTTTCATCGTATTTGATCCATCCTTTCTTATTAGTTTTGGGTAATTTTTTCGCCGTCGAAGATATTATCAACGCTTGCGTTTCCTTCGAGATATTTCTCTTCTGTAAGTTTGTTGGTAAACACAATCTCATTACTAACAGCTGTAAGAACAACTTTACCATCCGTGACATTTACTCCATTGAACTTGACGCTCTCTTGATCATACCTCCAAGACCAATTCGAAAGCTCGGTAACCGTATATTCACCAACAGCGAGGCCGTTTATGGTGACCGAACCTGCTCCCTTGATGGTAACTGTAAGATCAACACCATTACCTCTTACTTTGAATACGAATACATCGTTATCATCATACTTCTTACCATCTGCGAATGCTTTCGTAATGGTCAGCGAGGTGCTATCGGACTCGAACTTTGCATAGTAGGTAGCTGCCACGTTTTTGCCGTCGGTCTTCTGGGGGACGATCTTGTTACCTGTTACCCAACTTGCATCGACGGGCTGTGTGCAATCCGCATCCTTATACCAGCCGACGAACTTGTAGCCATCTGCGGGAGTGGGTGTGGAGCCATGCACATTGCCGGATTTGACCTTCACGGTCTCGGTGGTGGGACTGACAGAGCCACTACCAACGGGGACATAGTTGATGGTCACTTCCTTCTCCTTGTAGTAGAAGGTGATGATGTTCAGATTGGGAGCGCCCTCGCCTTCGTCAATGCGGATGTTCAGGGTTGCGGAGGTGGGGGCAACCTTGTCGTAGCCATCGATATCGATTGCAGACTCGGAGATGATCTGGCCGTACTTGCCGGTACCGTTCTTGGGATCACGGAGCTCCTTGCCGGTGCCCTGCTCCAGGTAGCGAACCTGATATGGGTACTCACTCGCGACGTAGTAGAGGTTGATCTCCAATCCGTTCTCGGTAAGCTTTGCGCCCTCGGCTGTCACATCGGTGACCTCTGTGCCGTTCACCACATACTTGATTTCCTTATAAGTATAACCCGGGATGGTCAAGGGAAGGGCGGTGTAGCGGGTGCCGATATCGCCCATTATCTGAGAAGTGCTGTACGCTGTCCAGGTTTTGCCATCAAGATTTTGCGTATAGTGGGTGATCTTGTAGTAGGCGTGCTCGGTGTCCTTGGTGTAGTAGAAGTAGAGGATGTTCTCGCCGTCGGCTGTTACGACCAGACGCTTTTGATATGCATCGGGCATGTAGCCGGTGATGGGCACAAAGGTCTCGGTAACGACTGCCTTGCGGTTGTCGCTGACTACCTTAGCGTTTGCCAAAGACTTGCCTGTGTCTTTCTCCACGTACTTGACGGTATAGGGCACGGCGGGCTTGAGGACGTACTCGAAGGTGACGGTGAGGGTTTCCTTTTCAATATCAAGCACCAGGGACTGCGACTGAACGGTGGGGAAATAGCCCTCCTGATAGTCCGCATAGAGTTCTGTGCCGCCCTTTGCAACAAAGGTCTTGGTCGTACCCGCAAGGCCGGAGCCTGTCAGGTCATCGGCAACCTTCACGCTGTGGTCGCTTTGGAGCACATACTGCACGGTATACTCCTTCAAGGTGTTGGATGACCATTCGCCGTAGAGGGTCAGATCCTTGCGGATCGAAGTCGTCGGGTCGAAGGGTTTCTTTTCACCGTTCTCGTAGTAGTACCACATGACGAAGGTATAGTCGCCATTGGGTTTTGCGTCTTTCATCGACTTTTTGTCCAGGTGATCATCAACATAGTCCTTTGCGATGTTGCCGCCATGAGGAATGGTGAACGATGCATCTGTGCCGGCTGTTTCGGGTTTATAAACCTCGGTGCTGGACTCGGTGAGGTAGAACTTAACGTTTCTCGTGACCGGAACCCACTTGGCGTAGAGGATGATGTCGTTAGCAGGCATTGTGTGCTCATCAAGCTTGTATTCCTCGCCTGTACACTGGGGGTTCTGATACCAGCCGTCGAACGTGACCGAGCCGGGCTCGTACTGCGAGGGCACTTCGGGCACATAGTCCACGTAGGTGCTCAGGGGTGCTTCAAAATTGACGGATTCCTCCTTCACGTTGGTGTACTGGTCGTTGAAGGTCAGCTTGTAGGAGTTACGGGTGTAGTAGAATTTGGCACCATTATAAAGATAATTGCCACTGTTATTCTGTGTCGCTGTGAAACCAACAAATGTGAAGCCCTGGATGGCATATTTATCGTCATCGGTCACAGTATAGCCAGAACCAGGAGATGTATCGGTATGATGCAGCTTGTAGGACTTATTGTTGTAGGTTTCTGTTCCGGTTTCGCCGGGAAGGATCTCAACATAGTAATATGCGCTCTGTGTACCGCTGTCAGTCCTGGGGCCGTAGAACTTGTCGCCTCCAACAGGCATTTCCTGGAGGTAGACCTGATAAGGACCGTTGACATTGTTGTTGCTACTGGGGTTTACGGCCCAGGTTCCGCTGTTATTCTTGGTGGGCCACTTGTCGCCAATGTAAGCCCCCCACTTGGCAGTGATCTTGATATCCGTATATTCCGAGTTGCCACTACCATTGTAGAACTGTACACTATACTCCACACGGTCATAGTAGACGTTGACCACACTGGAGCCGTCAGCGGCAACGGTGATGGTATCAGACTTCACAAACTTCCACAGCTTGGTATCCAATCCGACACCTTGCATGTAGCAGGAAGAAGTGTGAGTATGCTGTTCCTTGCCGCAGGTGTAGCACGTCTGCTCGTGGGTATGCTCCTCGGTGGTGCAGGTCAGGTTGTAGCAGTCATTGTTGTGGGTGTGGGTGGTTTCTTGTTTGCCACAGGTGGTGGGGGCAACAGAGCCGCTGGCAGTGGAGCCGGTGTAGTTGTACCACTGACCGTTGATATAAATAGCCTTATCTTTACCTGTATAACGCTTATTTTCCACATCACCGTTTGAAGGATTAAAATGGATAGTACTAATATTTGTTGAGCTACCAACCCCGTCATAACATCCCGTTCCATGAGTATGACCAGTCTCTGCACAAGTCAGGGTATAGCAACTACCGCCCACTGCGGTGTGGGTATGCTCGGGCTTGCCACAGCCGAGGCAGGCATCGGTGTGGGTATGGACTTCATTTGTGCAGATCAACATACCAGACTCAGAGTAGGTGAACTCGGTGCCCGGCTTCAGTTCGATCTCCTTGGTATACTCGGAGAGATAGCTATAATGCTCATCATCGGCATTTTCGCCCCAGAAGACTACTGTGACCTTGGCGGTTTCGTTGACCTTCCAAATGGCGTAGTAGGTCTTGGTCTCGGTCACGTAAGGCATTGTGGTGGGAAGGGTGACAGGGGTGGTGCCGCCCTTGGTCTCTGCCCAACCTTGGAAGGCATATCCCGCCTTGGTGGGGTTTTTGACCGTGCCGATGGTTGCACCGTAGCGTGCATAGACAGGATCGGTGCCGTAGCCGCCGTCCATATCGAAGTTCATCAGGTAATAGTATCTATCGTAGTAAACTTCGATGACGGTGGAGCCGTCAGCGGCGATATTCGGGCGTTCGTAGATCAGATTGTAGAAGCCCTCGTATTCCTTATCTTTCTTAACATCCTTATGAACCTCGGGCACCTGTGAGCCGGTCAAGCCCTGCTTGGTTTCCCGATCAACCTCGGTGTAGTGATCGTCACCAACATTCTGCTGATAGTGAATGACGGTGTAGTTGACCTCTGTGGGCTTATACACAA
>CAZORL010000003.1:0-86429 GCA_964582375.1 uncultured Lachnospiraceae bacterium | reverse complement strand
ATTATAGCCGACGACGGCTACGAGCCGATCTTCAAACATGTGGAAAGAAGCAGATGATCGGCATCGACCGTTTAATGCTCGCCATTTCGCTCTTCCCTTGCTTTACGGCAGGGGAAGCTTTTTGTTTATTCATGCGGCATAAGTTATGCTTTGGTGGTTTCCACAGAAAAATTCACATCTTTACAGCAAAATAATTCACATATGTGTATTATAATTATTTGTGCGGTCTATATCGTGACGATTATATTTAACAGAGGAATGACTGATATGAAGATATTAATGACTGTTTTAGTCACATTTTTTGCAGGAATGGGTGCTGGGCTAGGTACAGGATTTGCAGGGATGAGCGCGGCGGCGGTTATCAGCCCGATGCTTATAACTTTTTTGGGCGTTGACCCTTACATGGCGGTAGGGATCGCTTTGTCGTCAGATGTACTTGCAAGTGCGGTATCTGCCTACACTTATCACAAAAACAAAAATCTCGACGTCAAGAACGGTCTGATCATGATGATCAGTGTGCTGATATTCACAGCGGTTGGCAGTTATGTGGCAAGTCTTGTTCCATCGACGACGATGGGCGGCTTCTCTGTGTTCATGACATTTATGCTCGGGATCAAATTCATTGTTCGTCCGGTAATGACGACAAAAGAAGGAATGGCGCAAACATCAGCCAAAAAGCGTGCGATACAGTCTGTCATTTGCGGCATATTGATCGGATTTATCTGCGGATTTATTGGAGCAGGCGGCGGAATGATGATGCTACTCATATTAACAAGCGTCATGGGTTACGAACTCAAAACTGCTGTCGGAACAAGCGTTTTTATCATGACATTTACAGCTTTGACGGGTGCACTCTCTCATTTTGCGATTGGTGGCTCACCCGACATTTTGGTCTTGGTTCTTTGCATTCTGTTCACGCTCTTGTGGGCACGAATTGCTGCCGTATTTGCCAACAAAGCAGCGCCCAAAACACTTAACAGAGCAACAGGTATTATACTTGTATTACTCGGTGCAGTAATAATGACATTTCAGCTTATTACTTGATTTTCATTCTATAAAATCACTCTCAAACTCGAATATAAAAAGTATAATATAACTATCGTTGCGCAACTGCAGTTTTAATACAATCATTGACAAGATTGGAAATCTTGCGAAGGACATTGAAAAAGCATAACAGAACATTTTTATATATTCACGGCAAAGGAGGCTTGGCTGACGAAGCCGAACATTATAAGTCTATCGCAGGGGTGATTTTCCTGTACCTTGCCATTTTCGGATACGAAAAAATTGGACACTGCCCGCCGCTCTTGGCTGCAACGCAACGGCACTGCTGTATTGGACTGTTTTTCGGCAGAGAAATGATCAATAACGATAATTTGTAAGCCGGTGTCCGACACAAACCGCATCATATTCGTGACACCCATCATCAAAACAGCGAGTAGTCTGAAAAACTACTCGCTGTTTTGTTTTATTTAGCTTTGTTTCTTTTTCTTTTTCTTAAAAAAACCAAACACACATAATGCAACAATAACGCAGACCACAACAACACTTGCAGCAATAACAAGCGTGTAGTCTTTTTTGTCCTCAGTGTCCGAACCGTTTGTATCGGGCAAATCGGTGTTCGGCTCGTCATTCGGAAGATCAGTTGTTCCTGAAGTAACGCCGGCATTGTTATTATCGTTGTTATTATCGTTGTTGTTATCGTTGTTATCGTTATTAATTTTGTTCGGATCGGCAGTAATCGTAAATTCATCGACAACAAGACCATTAAGCTGTTTTACTGTCATGACAAGCTTGTCACTCTCCACTGACACAACAGTATAAGTAGCTTGTAAACTTTCGGGGGTTACAACAAGCATGCACTCTTCAACATTTGGATCGCCAAGCGAATCATGGCTTATTGTGGTTGAGCCAATAGTCGTGTATACGGTACCTGTTCCCTGCTTGATAAGATCGGGACTGGTTTTGGTAACTATTTTGCCGTCCTTCATAGGATAGGTTCTCGTGACCAGGTGCGAATGTCCTTGGATAACGAGGTCTACTCCATATCCCTCTATTACATCGTAAAGCCAACCTCTGTCCTCATCGCCGCCTTTTCTGTGATAGACCGGCTCATGTACCAAAATAATTTTCCACTTTGCATCAGCGTTTGCCTCGAGGTCCTTAATAAGCCATTCACGCTGAGCTTTGATGAGATATACATCCTGCGAATCGTACGAACCGGAATTAAGTACCGTAAAATGCGCGTCTCCGTAATTATAAGAATAAATTGTATCTTCGGGGTAGTTTGCTTGATTTTGCAAAGCACTGTTTGTTATCCTGTCGGTTATTGTCTTGTCAAGTGCATCCTTGCCGTTATCGGGATGATTGAAATGCAGACCGAAGCAGTTTTGCTTTCCCGATCCCCATGTATCGTGGTTACCAACAGCAGCAAAGTGAGGAATGGTAGTTGCATACGAGCCAAGAGCTTTAAAGTAATAATTCCACATGGCGGTATTCGTACCCTCTTCGGTCATATCGCCCGTGTTGAGAATAAACGATACATCCCCGGCATCCTCGAATGCAGCAGTCAAGGCAGCTTGTGCAAAGGTATATCCCTTGTTGTCGTAGTTCATACCTCCCCAAGTAAGGCTCTGCGAATCACCTATGGCTACGAATTTGAAACTGTCCACATCATTCTTGGCTGTTTTGAATGTGTAGACCTCGCTCCAATCATTTGCATTATCGCTTCCGACAAATCCTATTTTATATTCGTATTCGGTGTCAGCCGAAAGACCGGTAATGTCAGCCTTGAAATAATCCTCAACAAGAACTTTGTCGTCAAGCTTGCGTGCATCAACCTGCACCCACTCGCTCGCACCTTTAACCCTGTATTTGACTGCCATTTTTTTCGACAGAGCGTAAGTATGCTTTGCTGTCCATGCAAAGAGTCTTGTTGTTCTTGCGTCATCAAATGACGATATAAGGTTATAAACATTGGTGCCGAAGCCGGATACGACAGGCTCTACAGTAACAAGATCATATTCCCGTTTAGTAACACTTTCATACTCGGTCTTCTCATTAGTAACCACATCGGAATCATATGTTGTCCAAGTCAAAAAAGGCAGACTGCGTTGATAGGGCGTGCCTCTGCGCAATACGCCGCCATCGGGAAGCGTAATGTCAATATACATAAGCTCCTGTATGGGGTTAGTGATTACTTTTATGCCGTATTCGCCTGCACCGTATTTGCCGAGAACACGCGCATTGCAGGCGCGAAGAGACTCCGAATCAAGCGAGAAGATCTCAACACCATTCAAGGATAACTGAGCAAATCCTTTCTCGGCATGATTTAATGTACATGTATAAATTGTCTTATCATTTACAACTTCGGTATTTTGAGATGCAAACTTGAAATTGTCGATCTCACAAGCACCGTCTTCGCATCTTAAGACAAGATTTTTCATAGCTCCGTTACGCTCGGTCATATTCTTATAAGAAGCATTCCTTCTTTCTCCTGTTGACAGAATATTGCCGTTCTCGTCTTTAACGGTTGAAATAACGAGGTCGCCGTGAAGAATAATGTTAACATGCGCTGTTTTATTCAGAAAATCGTCTTCGGAATAATCAACGTATGTCTCGCCTGCTCGAACTGCAGTGTTCATTGTGTTGATCTCAACCTGGTTGTACCAACCGCCGAAGGCAACGTACAGAATTCTTGTGTGATCTGCAAGTGTCCACAAATTTCCGTTGCCCGAATTGGTAACTTTTATATCAAAGTCAAAAATGTACGACATGTCAGCAGAATACTCGCCCAGTCCGTTGACCTCTGCCCATTTGAACTGAACGCTGTTCTTTGTTTGCATCTTCAAAACGCCATCCTCGACCGTCGGGATCGTTGCGTCTTGCCTTTCGACACGTTCGATATCCCAGACGCCGGTTGCTGCCATAGCATCAAAATCAGCATAATCAAAGCTGTCTTCAAAGGTTGCAGTTGCTGTTTCGTTTTCGGCATTTACAGCAATGCCGCCGATACCAAACACCTGAACAAATACAATTGCATATATCAAAAAAGATACTGCATATTTGTGAAATCTTTTCATGATCTTTTCTCCCCAAATTAAGTTAAACATGATTAATATCTTAACCTTGAATTAACAAGCGAGTGAAACCGAACACCGAGGTTCAGCCCCACTCGCTCATATTGTCATATAATTTTCTGTTTATTATTTGTGATCCCTTTTACGAACGATCAGCGCCACACCTGCGAGTGAAAGAACAGAAGTGAGAACAGCAATTGCAGTGGTCTCACCGGTCTTAGGTGCAACAGGGGTGTCAGGGGTATCGGGGGTATCAGGGGTATCGGGAGTGTCGGGAGTGTCGGGAGTTACAGGAGTATCGGGCACTTCGGTTTCATAAGTGAACTTAAAGTTATCGATCTCGCAAGCACCGTCTTCGCATCTGAGAACGAGGAATCTGCTCTTGTTATCATCAGCAATATTCTTGTAAGCATCGCTCGTTCTTTCACCGGTTGCTACAACAGTTCCGGCCTCATCTGTGATGGTAGATGCGATCTTATTTCCGCAAAGAATAAGAGTAACATGAAACTTTTTGTTTACACACATATCCTCAGTGACGTCTACCCAAGTATCGCCGGCACGGAACTGAGTAGTCTTGGAAACAAGCTCGACCTGGTTATAATAACCGCCCATAGCAACGTACAGAACTCTTGTAGCGTCAGCGTTTCCAGCTTGCATTGTGGCACCATTTCCAAAGTCTGTGATCTTTACGTCAAAGTCGAACGTGTACGACCTGGCGGTGTCATAGTCATCAATGCCAATGACATCGATCCAGTTGAACGAAACGGAATTGGTAGACTGCAACTTCAAAATACCGCCATTGACCGTAGGTGTTGTTCCATTCATGATCACGGTCTCAAGTTCCCAAGTGCCGTCTGCCGCCATAGCGTCATAGTCGGCATAATCGAAGTTGTCCTCAAATGTCTTTGTACCGGTTTTAGCTGATGCTGCAATGCCTCCGACGCAAAGCACTTGAACGAGTACGAGTGCATATACCAAAAATGATAATGCAATCTTCTGTGTTTTTTTCATTTTTTTATCCTCCTTCAGGATTTTTTTATCAAACATATTATAGCAAAAAAAAAAAAAAAAACAATATCCTTCGTTAACTTCTTTACAAAAATGTTGTATACTATTATAACATTTTTGTAAAATAATTCTATTATCTCCTGCAAAAGAAAAAAGATGCCATATCAACACTTTCGTCACAAAAAACGAAGAAATTAACAAAAAAAATCACTGACAGTACTTTTATTACCGTCAGTGATCTTTTATTATTCGTCTGATTTTGACAGATCTTCATCGACATTCATCATAATTGCACATTCTATACGCTTTTTGAAGAGCTTACATCCGTATTCATAGACGCCGTCGATCGATCCCGTTGCGTGATAGGCGTTTGCGGCACATCCTCCCGAGCAAAAAAGACGTGCCCAGCAGTCTTTACATTCTTCTCTTGAATACGCATTACATTCGCCGAATTTTTCGCGAAGTTCGGTATTTGTCACGCCGCCAAAAACATCACCGAGCTTATATTTCGGGTCGCCGACAAACTGATGACAGGGATAAAGATCTCCTGTCGGTGTAACTGCCATGTACTCGGTTCCCGAGCCGCAACCGGTGATCCTCTTGTAAATGCAAGGTCCGGATTTAAGATCGATCATGTAGTGATAAAAGGTAATGGGTCTTCCCTCTCTGCGTCGTCTGATCATATCTTTTGCAAGGATCTCGTACTGTTCCATGAGCTTTGGAAGATCCTCATCCGTGAGTGCGTACTCATCTGTCGGTTTACAAACGACCGGTTCCATTGAAAGCTCGGTAAAACCGAGATCAGCCATATGGAATATATCGTTTGTAAAATCGACATTATGGTGAGTAAATGTACCTCGCATGTAATAGCCCTTACCGCCGCGACGCTCCACAAGCTCCTTGAATTTGGGAACGACAATTTCGTACGATCCTTTACCGCCGGGAGTCACTCTCGATCTGTCATGTACCTTTGGTCTGCCGTCGAGCGACAAAACGACATTATGACATTCGCGATTGCAAAAATCGATAACATCATCATCTATAAGCATTCCGTTTGTGGTAAGAGTGAAACGGAAGTTCTTCCCTTTTTCTTTTTCGATCGATCTTGCGTATGCGACAAGTTCTTTAACAACATCAAAATTCATGAGCGGTTCGCCGCCAAAGAAGTCAACCTCGAGATTTCTGCGGTCGCCCGAATTTGCGACAAGAAAATCGAGTGCCTGTTTGCCGACCTCATATGACATAAGCGAGCTTTGTCCATGGTATTTGCCCTGAGCGGCAAAACAATATTCGCAGTTCAAATTACATGTATGAGCGACATGAAGACAGAGTGCCTTTACGACACTGTCACGTTTTTTTAAGTTGAAGGTTCTTCCCTCGTAAATATCTTTCGAAAAGAGCTTGCCGTTTGCGATCAACTCGGTTATGTCGGCAAAGAGATCGTCAATATCTTCTCTTGTGACATCCTCACGATCAGAATATTTTTTCAGCAGAATATCTGCAATTTCATCTTGTGTGCGGCCTTCCCAAAGCTCTATTGCATCATACGCAACATCATCAACGCTGTGGACCGAGCCGCTTGCGACATCGATCACGATATTATAGCCGTTAAGCTTATACTGATGTACCATTTGGACAATCCTTTCGTTTACATACATGAAAATGCCGTTTGCCGACTGCGGCAAACGGCATTTCGTATATTGGAAAAATTACTTATTGTTGTTCTCGCACTTCTGATTAGCGACGCCGCAAGAGGTCTTGCATGCGGACTGGCAAGAGGTCTGGCACTCGCCGCAACCGCCGGTCTTTACGCTCTTGTTCAGATCACGTGTTTCAACAGTCTTGATTCTTTTCATTTTCGAAATCTCCTTTGGAATTACATACTGTGTTATTATATCACACTTTTTTTATTTTGTCAACTGTTTTTTGATCTTTTGCGACCAACATTTTAGGAAATTTTTGTTTTGCGGCATAAACATGCAGGCAATGAGCAAGAAGATAAGAAATTTTATCCGAAATTTCGATCGTCATGACCTCACCGGGAGTTATAAGCGGTGCGCCCGGCGGATACGCGTACACATAATCAAGAGAAAGTCTGCCTGTGGCGTCATGATAATCGACATACTCACCATCAAGCTTTGCGGCAGAGTGAGGTGAGCAAAGACGATGAGGAAAAATGATATCGTTGAAGTTTAAGTTATCGCTCGAATTGACCGATTTTATCATCTTATCTATCTCACAAAGTGCTCTCGAAAGAGCGGAAAGATCGTCATCATCATCTGCAACGGTTGACATTGCAAGCACATAGGTCGGCATGACCATCTCGGGTTCGATGTTGTAATCATCACGAAGCATTTGCGCAAGCTGCGTACCGTCTACATTTGTGCCCTTGCAGGATATAACGATTTTTCCTTTATCGTGATGTTCTTTTTCAAGCAAACGAAGATTTTCAAGATTTCGGCAGTCCGAATAAAATTTGTCAAGCCTTTTCAAGTACTCGTCAAACATTTTATTGCCGTCGGATGCTAACAGATCGACACATCGATCGATGGATGCAAGCAGGACGTATGATGGGCTTGACGTCTCAAAAAGAGACACATTCGAGGCAACGATCGATGCATCTACCGAGTCGGAAAGCAGGAGTGCCGCAGTCTGTGTCATTGACGGAAGAGTCTTATGCAGTGATATTACCGTAATATCCGCATATTTCGCCGCAGATCCGACAAAGAACGGCGATATATCAAGATGCGCACCATGTGCCTGATCAACAAGAAGCTTTGCTCCGTGCGAGTGTACGATCTCTGATATGCGCGGTATGTCGGCGATCACTCCTTCATATGTGGGCGATGTAATGACAACGAGAGATGCGTGCGGGGTATCGTTAAGAGCTTTTGCAACATCGTCGGGTGACAATGGCAGTGGGATATCGAACTCGAGATCCGAGTCAGATCTTATATAATGCGGTTCGAGTCCGCAAAGTTCGACTGCGTTATGCACCGATTTATGACAGCGACGGTCGAGGATTATCGTGTCACCAAAACTTGTAAGCGACCGTATACCTGCAAGTATTCCGCCCGTTGAGCCGCACACAAGCGGAATCACACAAGGGACATTCCAAAGCTTTGACATTCTGTCCTCAAGCGACAAAAGTATCTCTGACGGATCGTGAAGGTCATCAAAGCCGTCTATTTCGGTTATATCTATCGAGTACGGCAAAAATCCCGCAAATTTTTCTTTGCGTTTATGCCCGGGCATATGAAATGGTATCCTGCCGCTGCTTGCATAATCAAAGAGGGCGTCGTAAAGTGATCTGTCTTTCATCTCAGTCCAAGCGAGTTGAGATATTGTCTCGATCTCTTGAGGCATTCAAAAGGATCTTCATCATAGCAAAGATCTTGCTCGACGAAAATAAACTTTGTTCCCGAGTCCTCAAAAAGAGGCAGCAGTTTTTCAAAATTTATATTGCCATCACCTACAGGTGCCATTCTGACCTCGTGACCGCAGACCTTCATATCCTTGAAATGGACGCAGGGGATCCTTCCCTTAAGTGCTTTTACATAATCAGAAATATCAGCTCCGCCGTACTGAGTCCAATAAGTGTCAAGCGTTACACCGAGTTCGCTTGGAGTCGTGTGTTCGACAAGCTCAAGAAGTCGCGTGATGCCGTTTTCGTTTTTCATAAACTCGGTAAAATGGTTGTGATACATAAACAGGCATCCTGCCTCCGAAAGAGTCGGTGCGATCTTTTGGGCGGCGTTGACGACCGTGTCAAGATCGGATATTTCGCAAAGTCCGTTATATCCGCCGATGCCGATATATTTGCACCCGAAGATCTCGTGGTCAGAAACGACATTTTCGGGATCGGCTGTCAATTTATCAAAAGGAATGTGTGTCAGGTCACAGGTCAGACCGTTTTTCTGAAGCTCGGACGCCAGCCACTCGGGCGAGTAGGGGCATGTCCCCGACACTTGAACCGAGGTATATCCGATATCCGATACTTTTGCCAGCGTTTGGGCAAAAGAGTTTTCATCTTTGCAGTAATCGCGAAGAGTATAGAGTTGTGCTCCGATCAACATAATAATTGCCTCCGAAAGGGTAAAGATCTCATCAGACGGTAAAAAATCGTTCGTCTGCTCTAATTTTAGCACACCATTTTGAAAAATGCAATAGTTTTTTTGTAAATGCGTAAATTTTTTTCAAAAAACTATGGTATTTTATAAAGATTTATGCTATAATTACATCTGATTAGACAGATACATTTCAAAGGTCAGAATATATCTTTCAAAAGCACAAACAGATTTGAAAGGAAGATGCAAAAACATGATCACATTTGACGCACACACGCACTCGAGCAACTCGTATGATGCCGACCACAGCACACGCATAAAAGACATGTGCGAGTCGGCGATATCCAAAGGGCTTACGCACATAGCGATAACCGACCATTTCGATGTCAACGCAATCCCCGACGGATACAACATGCCATACGACCCCGAAACGATATACAAGGAGTTTATCGAGGCAAAAGAAATATACGGTGACAGGATAGTAATGTCCTTTGGAGTTGAGCTTGGACAGTATTATCAGTACCCGCACCTTGCAAAGGAAAATCTCGAAAAATATCCCTATCAAACGATACTCGGCTCGATACACAGTCTGCGCGGAAAGCCCGATTTCGCTTTTCAAAACATGCACGAAAAGGACGAGGGAGAGTTTAAGAAAGATTGGCTGACATATCTTGAAGAGGAATGCGAACTTCTTGATCTCGGCGGATTCGATGTCCTGACGCACCTTACATATCCGCTTCGCTACATGAACCGTATCGGACGCAGATTCGACATGACGTATGACCACGATCACGTTAAAACGGTACTTAAAAAGGTGATCGACAAAGATGTGATACTCGAGGTCAACTCGTCGGGGTACAGACAGGGAGTCGGAAGTCCTCTTCCCGACATGCGCATCATCAAGATGTACAAGGAGCTTGGCGGAAAGCTTATCTCGATCGGCTCTGACGCACACAAGGCCGCGGACATTGGTTCGGACTTTGACAAAACAGCGGAGCTTTTGAAAGAATGCGGATTTGACACTATATGTTTTCCTTACGAAAGAGAACGCATATTTGAAAAGATCTAACAAACAGATTTAAGGGAGAAACAAAGATGAACCAGATACTGAAAATGCTTGAAGATGATGCACGCCTGACACCCGCGCAGATCGCCGTAATGACAGAGCGTGATGAGGGCGACATAAAGCGTGCTATTGCAGAATACGAAAAAGACGGCGTTATCGTCGGATATCAAGCTCTCATAGATTGGGACAGGACCGACCGCGAATTTGTGAGTGCGGTGATTGAGCTTAAGGTACAGCCCGAGATGGAACACGGTTTTGACTCGGTTGCCGAAAAGATCTATCGATATTCCGAAGTACAGTCGCTCATGCTCATGTCGGGCGGTTACGACCTTCAGGTAATAATCGAGGGCAAAACACTCAGAGAGGTCGCGCATTTTGTCGCATCCAAGCTATCGACCATCGACGGCGTGATCTCGACCGCAACGCACTTCGTTTTGAAGAAATACAAAGACCATGGCGTAATATACGAAGCTCCCGAGGTTGACGAGCGAAACAATCTGCTGATATAAAGGGCAAACACGGAATACATTATGGATTACAGTAAAGTTTTATCCGAAAGGATATGTAATATCAAGCCCTCGGGCATTCGTAAATTTTTTGATCTTTTGGATGAGGTCAAGGATGTTACTTCTCTGACTGTCGGTCAGCCCGATTTCGTCACGCCATGGCACATTCGCGAGGCGGCAATCGATTCACTCCGCCAAGGCAAAACCTATTACACAGGTAATGCGGGATTGCCTAATCTGAAATCGGCAATATGCGGCTATATGAAACGCAGATTCGACCTCGATTACAATGCCAAGGACGAGGTTCTTGTAACCGTCGGCGGCAGTGAGGCGATCGACATTGCAATTCGAACCGTTATCAACGAAGGGGACGAGGTCATAATTCCCGTACCATCCTTCGTCTGCTACGGTCCGATAGTGTCGCTTGCCGGCGGCGTTCCGATATATCTGCCGCTTTCTGCCGAAAACGGGTTCAAATTAACACCCGAATGCCTGAGATCGGCTATAACCGACAAGACAAAACTTTTGGTCCTTCCCTTTCCGAACAATCCCACAGGCTCGATCCTTGACAAAGACGAGCTATGTGCCATTGCCGACGTCTTGCGAGATACAAACATTTTGATATTGTCGGACGAGATCTACGCTGAGCTTACCTATGGACAAAAGCATGCATCTATTGCGTCGATCGACGGCATGCGAGAGCGGACGATAATCGCAAGCGGATTTTCGAAGGCATTTGCGATGACGGGATGGCGACTCGGATACACATTGGCACCCCGTGAGATCACCTCGCAAATGTTTAAGGTGCATCAGTATGCGATAATGTGTGCCCCCACCACGTCACAGTATGCGGGCATCGAGGCTATGACGAATGCGGATGACGATATTGAATACATGAAAGCCGAATACAATCGCAGACGACTTTTTATCACCAAAGGACTTCGCGATATCGGACTTGATGTTTTTGAACCTCAAGGTGCGTTTTATGTTTTCCCGCACATAGGCGAGTTTGATATGCCATCCGAGGAATTTTGCATGCGACTTCTTCACGAGCATGGAGTTGCTATAGTCCCCGGAACTGCGTTCGGTGATTGCGGCGAGGGCTATGCTCGAATATCTTATGCGTATTCAGTCAAGCATATTCAAACCGCACTTGAAAAGATGCAGGATTTCGTAAATAAGTTAAAAAAATAAAGATAAGGGTGTGATAAGATGATAAGTGTTCTGCTGTATATTCTCGGCGGTGCGATAATGCTTTGCGGCATTCTCATATCGGCAATTATTTATTCGTCAAGGCAGTATCTTATCACATCACTTTCCGAAAGCTACCTAAAAGATTATTCGGACGATGACATAGTCCCCGACACGCTTGCAATAAAGCTGATCGGCAGCTTGATAAGGCGTGTAATACTGATCATTTTCACCATCCTTCTTATCGAGACCTCCGGATGTGCACTTCTTATAGTTGCGGCGACAATTTAGAAAGAAGCTCTGCGTATAGAAGAGTCAGCGGCACAGATATGACTGCCAGTGCGATCTTTTGTTTAACACATCGCTTTATTGACAGACTGCCGAGAAGCGAGGCACTTTGCATGTGTACCGAGAGTCCCGACCATCCCGCAAAAACCGCACAAAGGCACAGATTTGCAGGATAATCAAATCTTGCCGCCGCACTCATTCCGGATCCTATCTCTAAAAAACCGCTGATCATAGTGCGTAAACCGATCATGTGCGATGGCAGTGATCCACAGATCATCTCGCACAGAAGCGAAAAGAAACAAACGAACGCGATGACCGACAACATAGATTGTGCCGCTCTGCCAATCGAGTCGCAGATGTCTTTTGTTACAGACAGTGGTTTGCTTTTAGCGACATATCCATTTGGATGTTCATTCCCTTTTCCGCTTACGATCGCCACCAATATTGTTGCTGTTATCTGTCCAAGCCAAAGTGCAACTCCGAGCATTTTATTGTGTAGCAAAAAGCTCCCGACACTGACAATCAGGAATGCGGGAGAAGGGCATGTGCAGACCCCAACCATTCGCTCTGCCTCATCCTTTTCGATCTCGCCCCTCTCGTAGAGCTGTCCTATAAGCATGCCACCGATCGGGAATCCGGAGAGGATGCCTATTACAAACGCCGTTGCGGTTGCTTTGCTTATACCGAGGCACTTCGATATGCCGTTTATCAAAAAGCCGGGAAGGCTCCCTGATCTTGATAGTATACCGCTGACGATACACATCGGGAAGAGTGCGGGAAAGAGTTTTTCATAAAAAAGGTTTATGCCTCCGATCACCGCTCTCGACGATCTCTCGGGGAAAAGAGCGACAAAGATGGCAATCAATAAAGTTAAAAATGTAAGCACGCATTTTTTTAACCTTCCCCTGATTTTTTGTCGACAAATACCTGTCATACAGAATCATCACCACCGCTTTTGCCGAATTATAGTTTGGCAATTTGAATATAATCTACAAAGGGATTATACGAGTCAGTGCGGAGGGATATGAATGAATGGTTACACGCTAACTCTTGATAATGGTAAAATTGCTGAAATAAACGGATGTGTGCGAGTTATATCTTATGGAAGTGAAAAGATCGTCCTGGCAGTTCCGGGCAACAGATTAACGCTCACGGGTAAGCGACTGACGCTCAGTTCATTTTTCCCGAAAGAGATCACGGTCAGCGGAGAAATATCGTCTGTCACGACAGAGGCACGCCATTGATATACCGTATCATCGCTTTTTTGATCGGTTATGTTCGCGTTGAAGTCGAAAATTCCGAACGTCTTATGAGTTTACTCGTAAAGGATGGCGGATCACTCGGACGAATAACGCCTTACGAAAACACAACAAGGATCGAGTTTTTAAGCCTTTCTCGGAAGAGATTCATCTCTCTTTGTGAGAACGTCGGCGCAAAAATTATCTCAGAGGATAGATGCGGTCTTCCTTACATACTGGTTCGTTACAAATCACGAATCGGTGTTTGGATCGGTGTCCCCGTCTTCATATTTCTTATATATTATCCATCCCTTTTTATATGGAATATAAAAATCACAGGCAGTCTGAATGCTTCGCCAGAGGAGATCATTTCCAATCTTGACTATGAAGGACTTCGCATCGGTTCACACATATCAAGACTTGATCTGCCGAAAATCTCAACAAATGTCCTTTTGAAAAACAGCGACATTTCATGGATGGCGATAAACATAAACGGAACATGTGCAAATGTTGTGGTCAGAGACAGTGTGATCGAAAAGAGCACAAGAGAGGACACGCCGACAAATCTTGTCGCGGTATGTGATGGTCTGATCGAACGTGTAGAGCTCTTTTCGGGGCAAGCTGAGGTGAGCATGGGACAATCGGTTCACAAAGGTCAGGTCCTCGTAAGCGGTTTTTATCAAGGCAGAAACGAATCTGTTTACAAGCTTGAAAGATCGATCGGGAATGTTTACGCGCGTACGACCCGGAATGTGATCGAAAGCGTACCCCTGGTCGGCACTCGCCCGTCTCCCACGGGCAATTCCACTATCTTCAGCTCGTTTTATTTCTTTGGAAAAGAGTTTTCACTTACATCCGATCAAAGTGACCCGTACAAAAGGTCAAAAGTTTTTCAAAGTTCAAGCAGACTCATGTTTTTCGGTCATCCGCTACCGATAGGAATATCGAGAATCGAATATACAGAGCTTACCGATGCTGAGTTTAGAATTTCCGAGGCCGAAGCGGCGGCAATATGCGAAAGATCGGTTGCCGACAAATTGTCAAAGCTACTAAAAGACGCACAAACGCTTGGGATATCGAAAAGTTCATCTTGCGATGGTCTGTTGTACACAATTCAAATTGAAGTGTACTGCATTGAAGACATCGCCCAAAGCGTTCCGATATCCGATCAACTATCAACAAACAAATCTCATCTGCCCTAAAAGGAAGCATAACCGAAAATGGATGAAAAAATAATAAATCTTGAAAACACCGACATTCTTGCCGAGATATGCGGAAGCTATGAATCAAATATCGAGCTTATCGAAAACAGGCTCGGCATAAAGATTGTTTGCAGAGGGTCATCTGTTCTTATCAGTTCAAATGATAACAAGGCTCTCGAAACGGCATATTCGGTGATCTCGTATCTGAAAAAGCTCGCACTAATCGGTGAAACAATCGACGAACAAAAGGTAAGCTACGCTTTATCGATGTACGAGGACGGAAAATCAGACGATCTCGATGGTTTTGACCGTGATCTTGTGATCATAACGCCAAACGGAAAGCCGATCCGTGCAAAAACCGTCGGTCAAAAAAAATATGTCGATGCGATAAAGAAAAACACGATCGTCCTCGGGATCGGTCCCGCAGGCACGGGCAAGACCTTTCTTGCCGTCGCAATGGCGGTTTCCGCACTCAGACAGAAGCAGGTTTCGAGAATCATTTTGACACGCCCGGCTGTCGAGGCAGGCGAGAGGCTCGGATATTTACCCGGCGACCTCCAAAGCAAGATAGACCCGTATCTTCGTCCGCTCTATGATGCCCTTTACGAAACAATGGGCACGGAAGGATATCAGCGAAACGTTGAAAAAGGGATCATCGAAATAGCGCCCCTTGCCTACATGAGAGGCAGAACGCTCGATGACAGTTTTATCATCCTTGACGAGGCTCAAAATACGACTCCCGAGCAAATGAAAATGTTTCTTACAAGGCTCGGATTTGGCTCAAAAGCCGTCGTAACAGGCGATCTGACACAAACAGACCTGCCGAGATCGCAACGAAGCGGTCTTGCAGAGGCTGTAAAGATACTTGACGGCATAGATGACATATCGGTACACAGACTGACAGACAAAGACGTTGTCAGACACAAACTGGTACAAAAAATCATTCTGGCATATGAAAAGTACGACAATGAAAGAAAAAGCACCTCAAAACGCTATCATGCGAAAAAGAATTAAGGATGGGCGAGCAACATGAAAAACAGAATTATAATGTCGAACAGACAGAATAAAATAATACTCACACCACAAACGATACGTTTAATAAAATCGGCTGTGAACACCGCACTCGAGTACGAAGGATTTGAGCGAAAATGCGAAATTTCGGTGACATTTGTTGACAACGAAATAATACACGAAATAAACAAGAGTAAACGCGGGATCGACCGCCCGACAGATGTTCTTTCTTTTCCAATTTACGACGATGATTTTTCTGACGGAGAATGCTGTATCCTCGGAGATATAGTCATATCACTCGAAAAAGCCTGCGAGCAAGCAGGAGAATACGGTCATTCTTTTGATCGCGAGGTTGCATTTTTGACCGTTCACTCGGTACTTCACCTGCTCGGGTACGATCACGAAACATCTCTTGATGACGAAAAAGATATGTTTTGGAGACAGGAAGAAATAATGAAAATAATTGGACTTACAAGATAATAAAGGAAAAACATAATGAAAAAAACAGGATTTATAGCAATCGTCGGCAGACCGAATGTTGGCAAGTCAACGCTTCTCAATGCGATGCTTGGGGAAAAGATAGCGATAACATCAAAGAAACCGCAGACAACGCGAACACGAATAACAGGCATCCTCACAAAAGGCGATAACCAATTTGTCTTTATCGACACGCCCGGCATGCACAGATCAGCGACCAAACTCGGGGACTATATGAACCGTCAGATCTCGTCGGCAATCGCAGACGTTGATGCGGCAATACTTGTTGCTGACACCGATTACATGCCCGGTGATATTGAAAAAAGACTTATAAACCGTTTTGCGCGTGATGAAATGCCGATCATTCTCGTTCTCAACAAAACAGATGTGTCGAATCCCGAGCGCATCGGCAGAGTTATCGCCGCTTACGCAGAGCTTTGCGACTTTGCCTCGGTCATTCCGATCAGTGCAATAAAAGAAGACGGAGTATCCATTGTTCTCGATGAGGTTGCCAAACTGCTTCATGAAGGAGAGTGGATATTTGATGAAGACGAGCTTACCGATCAGCCCGAACGCACTATCGCATCCGAAATGATCAGAGAAAAGCTTCTTCGACTGCTTGACAACGAGATACCTCACGGCACGGCAGTCACTATTGAAGAATTCAAGGACGATGGTCACATCCTTCGCATTCGTGCCGAGATATACTGTGAGAGAGAATCTCACAAGCGAATCATTATCGGCAAGGGCGGCGAGATGCTGAAAAAGATCTCAACTTACGCACGCGAGGATATGGAGAAATTCTTCGGGACAAAGGTTTTTCTTGATGTTTGGGTCAAGGTCAAGGAAAATTGGCGCGAAAGCGATTATTTGATAAACGATTTCGGATTTAAGAAAAGCGATGACACATGATGACACATAAGGAAGTGTAAATTTTCGAATATGCTTGAGAATACGAGAACAAGAGAGATAACAACGACGGGGCTTGTCGTACGCACCATTGATGTCGGTGAGTCGGACAAGCTTTTGACACTGCTTACACCGAATGAGGGAAAAATTCTCGTTTCGGGAAAGGGTGTAAAAAACATAAAAAGTCACCGTCTTCACACATCCCAACTTTTTTGTTACTGCGAGTTCGTGCTGGCGGCAAAGGGTGACAGATACTATCTTCGCGAGGCGTCGCTGATCGAAGATTTTTACCGTTTGCGCGAAGATCTCGTTTCTCTATCGCTTGCCCAATATTTCATGGAAGTGATCTCGACCGTCACGATCACGGGCGAAGATCAAAGCGAGATATTAAGACTGTCGCTAAACTGTCTCTATTTGCTTACCGAGAAAAAGAAGCCGAAAAGTTTTATAAAAGCGGGATTTGAGCTGCGTCTTGCGTCGCTGCTCGGATACAGACCAAATCTATGCCACTGTGACAGTTGCGGAAAAAAAATACTGTCATCGATCTTTGATATAGATGGCGGCGTTGTTTTTTGTCGCGAATGCCAATCCTCGGGCAAAGGAACAGCCGAGAATACGCTTATTGCACATCTCGATGAAGAAACCACCGCATCAATGGAATATCTATGCACTGCTCCCGAAAAAAGGATTTTTGCATTTTTGCCAAGTGACGAAACACTGTCATCACTTTCATCGATCTGCGAAAAATATTTGATCGAGCATCTCGAACGCTCGTTTGACACCCTTGAATTTTACAAAAGCATCTGTTTTTAGTGATGAGATACAGCTGAAAGGAACATCAACAAATTGTCTGATTTTAACAAAGCGTTAAATACGCTTGAATTTCAAAAAATAAGAGAAATGCTTGCCGATTGTGCCCTCACGATAGGCGCAAAAGAGCTTGCTATGGCGGCATACCCCGACTCTGACATAATTCGAATAAAAAAGCGACTGACCGAAACAAGCGATGCCAAGCACTTAATGTCCCAAAACGGTAATCCCCCGTTCGGATCTGCGCCGAATGTCAGCGGATCTGTCGAGCGCGCCGAAAAAGGAGCAATGCTCTCACCGGCGGAGCTGCTTGATGTTGCCTCCCTTCTCTCATCGACATCGTCGCTTATCTCTTATTCATCCGTTCGAGGAATGGATCTCGGCTCTCTCGGCGAGATTTTTTCAAGACTTGTCCAAAACAATTCTCTTGAGCGTGAGATCCGCAGGTGCATAATCACTGCTGATATCATATCCGATGATGCCTCCCCGAAGCTCGCTGATATTCGCCGTGCCATAAAGAATACCAACAACAAGATCAGAGACACCCTTCAAAGATATATAACTGCTGAATCGACAACTAAATATCTCCGCGACAATCTCGTGACCATACGCGAGGGTCGATATGTAATACCGGTCAAAGCTGAGCACAAGGGCGAAATAAAAGGACTTGTGCATGACACATCATCGACAGGTGCAACTCTGTTTATCGAGCCTCTTTCGGTCGTCGAGGCAAATAACGAGCTGAGACGTCTTGAAAGTGAGGAAAAGAACGAGATCGAAAAGATACTCTATACCCTTTCCGCGGCAGTTGCTGATTTTGGACACTGCATATCGCTAAACTATCAAAATATAACCGAGCTTGCGTTCATCTTCGCTCGTGCGGAGCTTTCTTGGAGACTTAAGGCATCAGAGCCGACAATATCCGAAGATGGCGAAATAGAGATAAATGCCGCCAAGCACCCTCTTATCAAGGGTAAAAAGATAGTACCGATCGATATCAGACTCGGCGGAGATTTCGACACCCTTGTCATAACCGGTCCGAACACCGGAGGAAAGACTGTATCGCTTAAGACTCTCGGACTATTTACCCTCATGGCGCAAACGGGTCTTCACATTCCCGCGCGTGAGGATTCAAAAATTCGTGTTTTCGAAAATGTGCTTGCCGATATCGGTGACGAGCAATCGATCGAGCAGTCACTTTCAACATTTTCGGCACATATGACAAATATCGTTCGAATCTTAGAAGAGGCAAACGAGAGATCGCTCGTTTTGACCGACGAACTTGGTGCAGGGACAGATCCCATCGAAGGTGCGGCGCTTGCGGTTGCGATCACAGAGGCACTCCGCAAAACAGGTGCTCTGTCCGCCATTACGACGCACTACAGCGAAATGAAGATCTACGCCCTTGAAACGCCGGGCGTGTGCAATGCCGCGTGTGAATTTGACGTTAATACGCTCGCCCCGACCTATCGTCTGATTATCGGCGCACCCGGAAAATCGAATGCTTTTGCAATTTCGTCAAGAATAGGCATTTCGGAAGACATAATAAAGCGAGCCTCATTCTTGGTCGATCCTTCGAACAAGAAATTCGAGAATGTTATTGAAAAACTCGAACAAACAAGGATAGAGACCGAAAAGACCCTCGAAAAGGTCAAAGCAGATAAAACTGCGTGGGAAATAAAACAAAAAGAAGAAGAGGCAAAACTTCGCAAAAAAATTGATGAGGCGGAGCGTCTTTCACAAACAAGTTCCGAACAAGCCACTCGCATTATTGAATCGGCACGAGCAACATCAGATTACGTTATGGCAGAGCTTGAAAAGGTAAAAAAAGCCAAGGAAAGCGAAAACTTTGCAAATGCCATGGATGAGGCACGCAGAAACATGAGGCGTGCCATGCGTGAGAGCGAGAGCAAAATAGACCCTGTCATTAATACGACACCGAGCGATTACAAGTTGCCGCGAAAATTAAAGGTCGGCGACAGTGTCATAATATCGGGTATCGGGGCTAAAGGAACAGTACAATCTGTCGCCGACAAAAACGGAAATGTTACGGTCCGTGCAGGAATAATGACTACCAAGGTCAAGGAAGACAAACTGATACTGGTTGAGGAAGACGATATTATATTTACCGACAAAAACGGAAAAAGACGCCCTGCCGCATCGATCGGAGTGTCGGTCACGCAAGGGCTGTCGTCCGAAATAGATCTTCGGGGGAAGAATGGTGAGGATGCGTGGTTCGAGGTCGATAAATACCTTGACAGCGCACAGCTTGCCGGACTTCAAAGTGTGCGACTCATCCATGGTAAAGGAACGGGCGCACTAAAAAAACAGCTTTGGAATTTTCTCAAAAGCGACAAAAGAGTAAAGAGCTTCAGGCTCGGAACCTATGGTGAGGGCGATCTCGGCGTCACCGTTTGCGAACTCAAATAAATTGCGGTGAGGACAACAAATTGAAGGAAAAAGCCTCGTTTTTCATATGGGATTACACCTTTCTCGACGACCGAATACTAATAAATCGTGATTTTGTCTTTTCGAGATCAAATATTATATATACCGATAAAATAGAGGCGGTATCAACCGTAAGTTCGATAATAATGAATGCCCTCGGACGATGCAATATTATTATAACATTTGCCGGCAATATATTTACGCTTCTCGGCGTTCCAAAAGTCATCGCCGACAAATTCGTTGCAAATTACAGTGACGACGACGGACAGGTTGATAAGATCAAGCTCTCGACCACTGATCTGATGAAAAAATCACTGCTTCAGTCGCACTATGAATGGTACACGGTCATACTTCTTTTGCTTTGGACAGCGGTATTTCTCTTTTCATCTCCGATATTCAACGAATCAACCGCAAGGCTGATATCCGATTTTATATTCAAGCACATGCTCATCGCAGGAACGTTCGTATTGTCGATCGGACTTCCGTACACCATCATTCTCTTATGGGCACTGACCGGCGGTTTTTTGCGTGAATATTTGAAATATTACAAATTCACTGTCTCTGCCGGCAAAAAAATACTGTATTACGAGTCGGGACTTCTTGTCAGGCATAAAACGTACATCATGCGCGACAGAATAGCGATCGTTGAGTACAAGCAAACACCGCTCATGAGAATATTCGGATTCGGCAAACTATATGTACGCGCGGTCGGGTACAACCCGGTATTCGTAAAATCGAAACCGATCTTGCCGCTTCTGCGTGAATCGGACATGCTCGAATACACAAAGCTTTTGCTGCCCGATATGAACATGTCACACAGAGCACCTCGCAGAAGGTGCTTCCACCATTATCTTTTTACCACAAAAATGCTAATACCGATCACATCTTTTTCTTTTGGCATTATCTTCGAAAAAAGCTGGTTTGTCATTGCGTTAATATCGCTCTTAATTGTGATCGCATCCTGCTTTCTTGAGTACAAAAACAGCTATTTTGAAAGCGGGAGCGAGCGAACCGTGCTGTCGAAAGGTGGGTTCTTCAGAACTGCCGCCTGCATTTCAACCGACAAGATCGAGCTTATCGCCAAAAGCGGCTCAAGGTTAAAGTGGTCGCGCGGATATACAAATGTCGTTGTTCATGTTTTCGGTAAAAGGGGATGCTATGCGTTTGTAAAAAACATAGATCTGCGTCAGCTTGATCATTACCACTTTGACTCAAGCGGAAAAGGATTATAAAAAAGAAAGGAATCCGGATAAATGTCACCAAAAGAAAGAAATATCGGAATTGAGATATTGAGAATTTTCTCAATGCTCATGGTTCTTTTTCTCCATGTTTTGGGGCAAGGCGGCGTATATCCATATGCCGCGATAGCAGATGCTCATCCGTCAAATCACCCTGTCGCTTGGTTTATGGAGACCGCAGCATTTGGCGCTGTCGATCTCTTTGCACTTATTTCGGGATATGTCGGCTATAGATCGAAATTCAAAACATCAAGGTACCTAAAAACCTGGCTTCTTGTCTCCTTTTGGGGAGTTTTGATCGTTTTTACGATAGACAAATATCCGATAATCTTCGAGCAATTTAACGAGTGTCTGCAAAAGATCATACCCATGATAAAGGAAGAGATAGATCCACGAACTATAATTCCCGAGGAGTACGGTTATGCAATGATGCCCGTATCTAACAGTCAATATTGGTATTTCAACGCATACACGCTCGCTTATTTCGCCTCTCCACTGTTGAACCGTGCGATCGAAAAGCTGACCAAGGGACAGCATCTTATGACATGCGTCGGCGTGTTTTTTATAATGTCGGTTCTACCGTCGGTCGCGAATGTGGATCTTTTTGTGACCGGATACGGATATTCGGCAATATGGCTAATGGCGCTCTACTTTATCGGTGCTTATGTCGCAAAATATCCGCCCAGCACAAAAAAGCTTAGATCCGTTTTTTGTTTACTCGGCTATCTTATTTGCACAACATTTGCATGGCAATGGATGCTCATAATCGAGGAAATGGCAGAACTTGACCCCGAAAACACGCTTTTGCCGAATCTCAAGTATGAGTTTATTCAGTACACTTCCCCATTTATCCTCGGCGGAGCTATTCTATTACTGATATTTGCCTCAAGGATCAGGATCAATTTCCGCCCGATACGATCGGTGATAACTTTTATCTCATCGGCAACATTTGCTGTTTATATCATCCATGTTCAGCCGATCTTCTGGGAATACTATATGCTCTGGCGTTTTTGGAAGATCGGATACTATTGCGACACACCCCATATGGTATTGTATGTCGTGATCGCAGTTGTCGCATTGTTTGTTGTCTGCATTTTGCTCGAAAAAGTGCGGATGCTTCTGTTTAAGGTGCTGTTCATCGACAAACTCTGCGATATAGTCGGGAAGATCATCGATAAAGTTTTCAATTTTATTATACTTCACATCGACGGCAGAACAGCAAAAGAGATAAATAAGGAAAATGAATTTGGCGAAAAATCATGAGATACACAAAAATCGTTTGTTTACCGTAAAAAGTTAACAAACGATTTTTATTATATTAAAGTTTAATGTCGATCTCGCGACCGATATCAAAGGCATAAACAGACGCTGAAGAAACATCCTTGCCGCTTATCTTTTTTATCGCCCTTGCGTAATATGTCAGCTGATTTTTGTACTCGCAAACAAGTTTTTCGACAGCCTTATCGATGCCCGTCCGCTTGTCAAGTCTGTCGGTCTTATAATCGACAAGCTTTACACTGCCATCTGGTAACACAAAGAAGCAGTCTATGACGCCCTGAACAAGGATGGTTTTACCGACAAGCGCATCAGATCTCTCATTATCGTCTGAAAAATCCGATGCAGGAAAATCGGTCAAAAAGCGATATTCACGATAGATCTCGCTTGCCTGTCGCATTTCTTCAAAAAGTGAGGATCTGAAAAAGGTTTTAACAAGATCCAGGCTGACTAGCTTTGCAGAGGTTTTATCAATAAAACCTTTATCGACAAGCCGTGCAAGCTCCGCCTCGACGCCATTTCGGCAGACAAACTCAAAATCGCAAAACTGCATAAAAAGGTGTGTTGCGATTCCTATATCCGTGCCCTTTATGATGTTTGAGTCCCGCATAAAATCGGGTCGGCTGTCAAATCTGTATCTGATGTCAGGGACTTCCGATTCGTCAAGATATGCAGGATAAAGCTTTGATACAGATGCTTTAGTCGGAAGTTCGCTTTCAACTTTGTGTGGATAGACATATTCGATCTTCTTGCGAATATCGGAAAAGTCGATCTCACCGCCGCACTTATCGATCGATTCGTTAAATGTAGGTATGTGCGGATCTTCGATCTGTTCTGTGCCGAATTTTATTTTCGATATCTCGCAAGTGCTCGAATCTCTGCCTATTGACGCAAATATCCACTTAAGATATGACTGCTCTTTATAAAGCGTGTAAAAATCGAGATGTTCTCCATTGGCAAAGCATTTTGCCATGTATTCGTCAACATTTGATACAGTAGCTGTTATAAATAACTCATTTTTCGGTCTTGTGAGTGCGACATACAAAACACGCATTTCCTCGTTGATATTATCATCCATTATCTTCCGAGAAATTGCGGATTTGGTCATGGGCGTAAACTTTCCCCTGCCGTTCCTAACGCTCAAATTAAACGAGATACCAAGCTCCCTATCGAGAAGGAACGCATCTTTTGAGTCGTTTGTATTAAGCTTTCCGTCTGCATGCGAGAGGAAAACTATCGGAAACTCAAGTCCCTTGGATTTATGTACAGACATGAGTTTCACACCCTGTCCCGACACAGTGCCGACTTCTGATATCGGATTACCATTCTCACTTTCGATATCATCGAGATAACGAATAAAATTGTGAAGTCCACGGAAGGAGCCGCTCTCGAAGGATCTTGCAAGCTCATAAAACGAGTTAAGCCTCAAAACGGCATCCTTTCCGCCCTTCTTTCCGCTTAATATCGACAAAAGTGCCGTTTTATCATAGACATATTTTACGATCTTCTCGGTGGAGTTTCCCTTTGCAAAATCCCTACAATCGACGAGAAAATTAAGAAAGGCCTTCCCTTTTTCAAATCTTCCTTCATCGACCGCAAGGCAGAGAGACTCATATAGCGTGCAATCTTTGTTACGCTCGCGAATAAAAATGAGATCGTCAAGCGTTATTCCGAAGATCGGGCTTTTCATTGCACCCGCGAGAAAGTAGTCGCGTCGAGGATTGTCAATAGCATTAAGTATTGATACTATGAGCAGTATTTCGGGCTTCTTCAGAAAATCATCAGACGCAGAGCTGTCAAACGGTATCCCTCTTTTTTTAAGCTCTTTTCTGAATACTTTTTCTCGCGACTTAAAGCTTCTGAGCAGTATTGCGATATCTGACGGCGATCTGCCGCCATCTATAAGATCGGCAATCTTGTCTGCGACAAAAGCCGCCTCGCATTGATCGGAGGATAAACCGTCCTCGGGAGATATAAGGCAGATGTTTACCTTTTTGCCATCAGACTCGTCGGTTTTGGTCTCGGGAAAACGAAGTGCGTCCTCATTTGGAGCATAGGGGATCTGCTCACTGCATTCAAAGAGCCTGTTGCAAACAGCATTTGCAAAATCCAGGATATGTCGATCGCTCCTGAAATTATGGGACAAAAAGACTTTAGATTGCGGCATGGTGGTACCACGCTCGTGTTTTGGGAAGTTTCTTCTGTAATTTGCAAAAATGGTGGGCACAGCACCGCGAAAGCCGTAGATCGACTGTTTGATATCGCCGACCATGAATCTGTTGTTTTTCGATATAGCCTTGAAAATACCGTCCTGAATATCATTGACATCCTGATATTCATCAATGTATATCTGATCGAACTTTTCGGATATGGAGAGTGCACGTTCCGTGGGTCTTCCGTTTTTGACAAGCAGATCGTAGGTCATCCGCTCGGCATCGGCAAAATCGATCATCGAAAAACGGCGTTTTTCTTCACTGTAGCGTCTCTCGAAATCGGATATAAGCCTATAAAGTGCCATGCAAAGCCTTGACGACATTTCTGCGGCGATCTTTTCGCTCGAAAGGTTAATGGAAATGGAGTTTATTTGTTTTTTTCTAACATCCTTAAACTCATCCCTAACACCAGTAAAATAAAGAAATGTCTCGGTTTTTGACTTGTTCTGCGCTGCTTTTTCAAAAGAAAGTTCCTCAAGCATTCTTTTCTTTTCGTCAAAATTCAGAGCAAGGTGAATGCGTCTGATCCTTTCAAACTCATCCGAAATCTGTATGATCGATTTTTCGGGCGTTCCGTCGTTTTTAAGCTTTTCAAGGAGATGGTCGTAGACCGATACATAATGCGCCAAAAATTCATCAAGCTTTTTTTCCAAGATGGTTTCATATACCGTTCCCGAAAATTCGTTTTTTGCGGCATCTTCAAGGCGCGCAGCGGACTCTTTTATAAACTCTACCCCCTCGGGGTAAGATATAACTTTATCGTAGATCTTCAAAAAGAGTTCGCCGACTCTGTTATCACGAAGGGTAGAAAAATTATCGATCAGGTCAAGAAAAGCCTTGTCACCCGACTGATACGCCGCATCGATGGTCTGCTCCATGATGTCGATCTTCATGAGTTTTACATCTGCGTCGCCGCCTACTCGAACCGATGCAGGAAGTCCAAGCTCGGCAAAGTGGGCAGACACGACATTGAGGCAAAAGCTGTCGATCGTCGATATCTGCGCTCTGTCAAGAGAAAGCAGTTGTCTGCGGAGACGAGCGTTACCTTGTAGCGTACCAATACGTTCGGTCAGCGCGCTCGATATCTTAGCTTTAAGCTCATAGGCGGCGGATTTGGTGAACGTGACCACAAGCTTTGATGTTATATCGGACGGACGAAAATCATCGCAAAGCGATCTGATTATTCTTTCGGTCAAAACGGCAGTCTTGCCCGACCCGGCGGCGGCACATACAAGCAGGTCCCCGTCAAGTGCCGAAAATGCCTCGATTTGGGCATCGGTCCATATTCTCTCTCCCATTTTCACTTATCCTTTCCTTTAGTCCACATCATCGCTTATCCTACACAGAAATCTTGCACCGCAGTACGCACAAGGATCGTTTCCGCGATCTCTCATTGGCTTTGCATATGCGACGCCATCCGCAATATCATCACCGATTGATGATATTTTTTTCGTAATGTCATCAAGCAGTATTTCAAAATCGTCTGCGCTTATCACCGACCCACTCTTTTTCAAAACACCGTTCTTGTCAAAGGACACGGGAACGAATCTGCCGTTTTTTGATCGCTCCATTGACTCGATAAGTGCTACATTGTTAATGAGAAGTCCGCTTCTTTCGATATCCACTCTATCATCTAATTCGGAGACAAGCTCGCTCAGCTCGGTGGCATCCGGCATGCGTGCGGAGAAATACAAGAGCCCGGCGGGCAAGACATTGCAATTCTCATCGGCACCAATCTTTTCGAGAAATTGTGAATTACTCGTCCTGCAAAGCGACAAAAGGTAGATTGGCATTTGAAAATCGAGCCCCTGATACAGATCGGCAATCGAGAACTTCTTTTTACCTGTTTTATAGTCAACAACGCGAAGGTAGACATCGTCACCTTTTTTGCACACATCGACTCTGTCAACCCTGCCGTATATCGTCAAGATCTTTTCATCTGCAAACTTAATTCTTAACGGTGCGATATTACCCGGTCTGTTGTCGATCGCAAGTTCAAAAAGCTTCGGCTCAAAGTCCGAATCGGCAAACTCCTCGGCTATGTTGTTTACAAGCAATATTGCGAGTGTGCGAAGTCGATCAAAAAGGTGAGAAAGTCGAGGAGAAATGTCTTGCGAGATGATCTTTCTTCTGCATTTTTCTACCGCCATGTCTGTATGTTCGACAAGTTCATCGGATGAAAGAGAGCGAATATTTCTATCGCCTAACGATGTAAAAAATGTCTCAAGAATCGCATGCATATAGTCGCCGACCTCACGCGCCTCGAAATCTTCCGAGTTTTGCTCCTTCAAAGAGAGCACATTTTTAGCAAAGAATGAGAATGGACACTTGACAAAGTTTTCGACCCTTGCCTGAGTCAAGTTAAGCCCTCTGTCCACGATCCTGTCGGCGGTCGAATTATCGAGCATGCAATTCTCCTCGCTGATCGGGCGGGAAAAAGCGTCGATCATTTCATTGACTCGTGTGGCAAGTTTTCCGGAATTGACGCTTGATACAAGCGAAAAGACCGATCTGCCCTTCTCGTTCGACATGTTTGCCGCCGCAAACTCAATCGCGGTTGCCGTGTTTCTTATCTTATCGGGAGATGGAATATCAGACCATTTTTCAACCTCCAACTCGGGATAAAGCGATCTCACGGCATACACGGCGACCGATGGGTTCATATCGGCGTGATATGATAGTCTCAGTGCGTCGGACGGCAGACAAGCGGCGCGATAAAAGGCATAAAGCTCGCCTGCCGCTGCGCTCTCGCTGTCATCGGCAAGCTCGATCCCAACCTCACGAAGCTTGTCTTTGTCGCTGTCATCGATGATACGAGATTCGTTGCTTGCCGCAGGAAAAATCCCCTCGTTTAGCCCGAGAATAAACGCCTGTTTTATCCCCGGCTTATGAAGAAGTTTTGGCTCACCGATTATGACCTCGTCAGCTCTTGCCGGTATTTTTCCAATATCCGTCTTTTGAAATATCGCAAAGAGCAGCTTGTAAAAACGGTCGGCGTTTACAGACATATCACCGACAACCGTAACAAGGCTTTCGAGAGCGGATACGATCGCGTCCCAAACCTGAACCGTTTCCTCGGCAAGTGCGAGATCGCCCGATGTTCGGGAAGCCGCCTCTTCTTGTGCCAGGATCTTGGGGATCTCTATCTCGCAAAGGTAGTTATAGAGTTCTGTCGCCACATCTCGTACGGTCGGATCTGTGTCGAATATCTGACAAAATTTGTAGAGCGGATCAACAAGACGAACCCTTAGTTTGTTTAGCGTATCAAGAAGGTCGGCATCACGATCTGAAATTTCTGCCGAAAAACCGCGCGGATTCATCGTCCAAGGATCGGTCATATACCAAAGCGCACCTGAAATGTTCCAGGTTTTTGCGTATTCTTCAATTATATCACATTCATCCGGAGAAAGTCCCGAAAGCCCGCAGCGCATATAAGTAACAACATCCTCGCGTTTCCATCCTCGTGCGGCAGTCATAAGTGCACTGCCTATCAATCGAACGCAGGGCTTCATGCAAAGACCGGTGCGAGATGACATAAAACAAGGGATACCATACTTTTCGAGCGCACTGTCAAGGATTCCGATATATGAGTCAGGGTCGCGTAGGATAAGTGCAATCTCACGATACCTGTAATGACCATCTTGAACCAACTCCGCCACTTTGCAGGCGACACTTTCAGCCTCGGAATATATGTCGGAGGTCTCGGTCAAAAAAATACTGTCCGGGGATTTTTCGTAAACATCCCTATCAAAATTCCAAAGATTCTTATGAAGAAACACAAGATCTTCTTTATCTGTCGAGTATACATTATCGCACACGATCGAGGGCAAGATCTTGCAAGACACCGACGAGGCGCATTTTTTGATCGACCGCTCGCAATTCCTTGCCGCGAGCATCATCTCAGCCTTATCATGCTCGACGCAAGGAAGAGTCAGATATACATTTTCGGACTGCGAAAAAATGTGCTTTAGGATATCAAGCTCGGTCGGTGCAAATCGGGTAAATCCGTCGATAAACACGATCGTATCTTTGAAAAAATCATGATCTGAAAGCATTTTTGCAGCACGTGGAAGATCCTCTTCGGGATTGTCATAATTCTGATGCAAAAGTGCGAGATCAAGCGTCATTATCATTGACAGATCGCGAAGTTTTCGCACAAGTTTTCCGTCCTCGGGTGGCAACTCGTCCGCGACCTTTGATAGAAGATCGGCGTCGATTCCATAGCGTTCAAATTCTTCGACAGTCCTTTCGAGAAGCTCAAGGACAGAAAGATCGTCAAGAGAAAGACCGGCATATTCCTCGAGCTGACCGTCAAGCTCGCGCAGTGCCTTCCACATAACGATGAGCTTTGCACCGTTTCCGATATATCTGTAGGAAAGTCCGCCCCACTTTCGGAATATCATATTGCAAAGTCGCCTAAACCCGACGACCTCAGCGTCAAAAGAGTAGAGCTTTCTTTCGCAAAGCATTTTTTCACACTCAAAGACCTGCTGTTCGGGTACGAGAAGCATTATTTTCTTTTTTTGATCAATGGCGTTTTTAATTTTGTCAAAAAGCAGGGTAGTCTTACCGCTCCCTGCTCTTCCGTATATAAGCTGCAACATAAATCGATAGAACTCCGATTGCGACCAAAATATCAAACATCAACTTCGGTCATGTATTTATATCCGTTATTTGCGATATATGTCTTTCTTTCTTCGAGATTATCACCAAGAAGTATGTCAAGTATTTCGGCGGTTTCGGCGGCGTCTGCCTCGCACACACGAATAAGACGTCTTGATGCAGGATTCATGGTGGTCTCCCACATCATATCGGGGGTGTTTTCGCCAAGACCCTTCGATCTTTGTATCGTGTACTTGAGTTCCTGCTCCTCGAGTTTTTTGACTATTTCCTGGCGTTCTTTTTCATTATACGCAAAAAATTCATCTTTTTTGGTATTGATCTGAAAAAGTGGTGACTCGGCAATATATACTCTGCCCTTTTTAATAAGCGTCGGGAGAAGTCGATAGAAAAATGTCAGAAGAAGCGCACGGATCTGATATCCGTCCTCGTCCGCATCGGTACATATTATGATCTTGTTCCATTTCAGCATATCAATATTGAAGTTTGCGACATCTTTTTCGCGATGCTTTATCTCAACACCGCAACCGATGACTTTCAAAAGATCGGTTATGATATCACTTTTCATGATACGCTCATACGATGCCTTAAGACAGTTGAGCGTTTTGCCGCGAACGGGCATGATCGCCTGGAACTCAGCCGATCTGCCGAGCTTGCATGATGTACACGCACTGTCACCCTCAACGATATAGAGTTCGCGACGCTCGGGGTCTTTGGATCGGCAAGCAACGAACTTTTCGACTCTGTTTGCCACATCGGTAACACCGATCAGTTTTTTCTTTGTTATATCTCTTGCGGCACTCGCACTTTCGCGAATGGTCTTATTGGCAAGGATACGTGCCGCGATCTTTTCGGCGTCAGACGGGTTTTCGATAAAATAGGCATCAAGACGTTCCTTGAAGAACTCGGTCATTGCCCGTTTTATAAACTCGTTGTCGATCTTTTTCTTGGTCTGATTTTCGTAGGATGTTGATGTGGAAAAGCTGCTTGTAACCAAAACAAGGCAATCATCTATGTCCGAGAAATTGACCTTGCTGTCATTCTTTTTGTACTTATTGTTATCCTTTAAGTACTTATTGACGGTGTAAAGAAAAGCAACTTTTGCGGCGTCCTCGGGTGATCCACCGTATTCGAGCCAGCTCGAGTTATGATAATATTCACTCGCATTGACGGTTGCGTCGGTAAAACAGAAGGCGGCCTCTATAAGAAGCTTGTACTCAGGAAGATCCTCGCGATCCCTGCCGGCAGTCTCTTTTGTTATAAAGACAGACTCGGTGATAGCCTTGCCTGATGCCAGCTCGCGAACTCTTTCGGCAATTCCCTGTTCGTAGTAAAACTCATCCTCGGAAAAAATACCGCTTTCATCCTCGAATTTGAGTAAGAAACGGACACCTGCGTTTACAACGGCCTGTTTTTTCAGGGTCTCGACAAAATAACTTTTCGGAATATCGATCGACTTGAAAACCTCAAGGTCAGCACGCCATTTTATAACCGTTCCATGTTTTTTGCCGCCTTTGGAGATATCAACAACCTGCAATTGACCGACAGGTTCGCCCTTCTTAAAGTGCATTTCAGAAAGACTACCGCCGGAATAAGAATAAACATCCATAAATTCGCTCGAGCACTGGGTGGCGCATGCACCGAGTCCGTTTGTTCCGAGTGAATACTTATACGCCGATCCGCCACTGTTGTTTTTATATTTTCCGCTTGCGTACAGCTCACAGAATATAAGATCCCAGTTGTAACGCTTCTGCTTTTCATTCCAGCCCATCGGTATGCCGCGTCCGTCATCTTCAACCTCGATCGACTTATCATTCCATACGGTTATCTTGATGACATTTCCGTAGCCCTCGCGTGATTCATCAAGCGAGTTTGCAAGGATCTCAAAAAAAGCGTGCTGGCATCCTTCGAGTCCACTCGTACCAAGATAGACCTCGGGTTTTTTTCTTACTCGCTGTGCACCTTTTAAGCTCTCTATACTGTCATTTCCGTATTCTGTCGGGGTCTTTTTGTTTGCCATATCAGCACTCCTTATGTTTGTGTTGCTCTCATCTATTATTATACCATTTGATTGTTAAAAAGTCAAGTATCACCGCAAAAAAACTCCGAATCTGTTAAGAAACGGAGTTTTTTATAAAAACTGTGTATACTAGGATCAAATGCCGTCGTAATCGTAATCGTAATCGTCATCGTCATCGTCATCGTCGTTCTCTTTAGAACCATATGATCTTTTCGCGTAGCTGTGATAGGAGCTGTAATCATTTTTATAATACCCGCCCTTACCACCGCCGACATCATTCAAAACCATGCCAATGATCTTTGCGCCTGCCTGTTCCATCTTGTTTACGGCACTTACAAGAGTCTGTTTTTCATCGAGTTC
The DNA here is from genome assembly GCA_964582375.1 of uncultured Lachnospiraceae bacterium. Lineage (GTDB taxonomy): Bacteria > Bacillota > Clostridia > Oscillospirales > CAG-272 > CAKSQF01. The sequence continues at coordinate 54,403 of CAZORL010000003.1, read as the reverse complement.
TGCGCGAACAACAAAAACATATCCATCAACAACATCCGAAAGAACGAGTGCATCGGTGACGATACCTATCGGAGGGAGATCAAGAAATATAAAATCATACTCTTTTTTCAGCATCGCAATCAAATTGCGCAGGGAATCGCCGGACAAAAGCTCAGCGGGATTCGGAGGGATACGTCCTGCGGTCATTATGTGAACACCGTCATAATCGGTAGTCGTAACAAATCCTTCGTCGCCTTCGTTTATGCCGGCAAGGACCTCACTGAGTCCGATCCTGTTCGAGACCTTAAAGATCTTATGTTGAGTCGGGGCACGCATGTCGCTGTCGATAAGAATAACTTTCTTTCCGAGTTGTGCAAACGAAACAGCGAGATTCGCAATAATCATCGACTTTCCTGACGCAGCAACTGTTGATGTTACACCATATACAGGGCACTTGCTGTTCTTTGCAGTATAAAGCATTCCCGTTCGTATATCTTTGAACGCCTCTTTCGCGGCAAAGCTTGTGTTATCATTTACAATGACATTATGATAATTTCTTATATCACTCTTTTTTCTCTTAGCCATCTTACAACCAAATTCCTTTCGTCAGTCAGAGTTATCAACCGTTAGAGCTCTTTCCGTAGCCGTATCCATAACCACCATATCCGTAACCGTGAGAGCGACCTTTCTTGCCGCGATGAAGCGAGGGCACACTGCCAAGGAGAGGATAATCGAAAAGTTCGCTGATATCTTCCCCTTTGTGGATCTTCGTATCAAATATTACCCTGACAAGGAAAATAATATAGAGCATGACAAACGCGACAAAAAAGCCTATAACCGCATATGTGACGGCGGGATTCGAGTTATCGGGCTCATCAGCAGCCTCTGCGCTGTTCAAAATCCCAACCGATCCAACATTGACATTTAGCCTTTCAAGCTCGCCGTTCACAAGAAGTTCGAAGCTTTTCGCAAGATTATAAGCGGCGTTTCTGTTAGTGGAGGTAAACGTAACATTCATCGTCGGTGTGCTTGTCTTGATCTGACTGATATTCATCATCTTAAGAATATCATCATCGGTGAATGCCTTATACGTGCCTGCCATGTTGCTGAGCTGATCTCTAAAGTTTTTGTTGTGCTTCAAGAACACCTCGAGAGTATTTATGAGCTTTTCCGAGTAAGTGACATCGTATGCCGTAAGTTGGTTTGTTGTCGTTTCCTCGGCGTGAACAATAAGTGAAACAGTCGATGAATATTTCGGTGTATAAATTAGATAACCAACCGCACCAAGCAGTAACGCTCCGATCACGCCCGCCAAAACGAGACTAAAAAACTTTCGCTTAAGCAGATTCCATACTGTTTGAAAGTCAATGTATACCGCATTCGATTTATTTTTAACGTTCATTATCGACTATCCTCTATCAATCGTTTTTTTGTTTCCGAGCGAAGCATAGATCAAGAGCTCCGCACGCCACGCTTTTTTGCATAGCATTCTATTATAACACATTTTTTTTAATATGTCAATACTTTAATCCAAACCTTTTTTTGTTTTTGCATCATAAAAAGCGAAAATCGAGACATCTTGCCTCGATTTTCGGAGAAATGTTATATCTCTATCGCTGTCGCCTTTGCACCGTCCGGAATGGGTGACAAAAAACCTTCCGAGGATGCGCGTTCAAATTCGATCTTTGCAGATGCAAGAACGCTCGGATCGTCGATTATATCGATCGCTGTCGCAGCGATCACATAAGATGCCGTCATCATGCCCTTGTGTGCAATCGATGTTTTCCCACATGAAACATTTTGCCACGAATGTCCGGGCGAGCCGGATGCAAAGCAGAGAGCGTGTAGCTGTGCTGTCGGCGTTTGCCAGGAAACGTCACCGACATCGGTCGATCCCGGCTCAAAGAAGTCTCCTTCATAAAGCGGACAGAGAAAATCGTTTAGCGATTTTTGTCCTTGATCACTGAGCTCTGCGACGATCTCGGCAGCCGTTGGATCAGCTTTTGCCGCAATCGATGGCAATGTTCCGTGTGACGCATAAGTGGATCTGAGAGCGGTCGCATAATCGATCTCTTCTTTGGAATATGCGGGAAGTGAAATTGCAGAAAAATTATCGTACATCAGTTTTTCAAGCGTATGATTTGGCAGGGCGTTCGAGCATCCGTCGATAAATACTTTCTCGACCTCGGTCTCGGTCATGAGTGCCGCACCATCTGCAATCTTATCAACCCTTGCTTGAAGGGCAAGTGCGTCCTTTACGAGCTTGGAGCGAACCATATACAGAACGCTTGCCTTCGATTGGACAACATTCGGCGACAAACCGCCGCCGTCAACAACCGCGTAGTGGATGCGAGCATCATCTTTTGTATGTTCGCGAAGATACTGAACTCCAACATTCATAAGCTCGAGTGCATCAAGAGCAGAACGCCCATCCTCGGGATCTCCCGCAGCATGTGCCGCAACGCCCTTGAATTTATACAATGTCTGGATGCATGAATTACAAGTTCCGGTTGCCACCTCGTTGCAGTCATCGGGATGCCATGTCAGTGCGCAATCAAGACCATACCACAGCCCCTCTTTTGCCATAAATGCCTTCCCTGCGCCGCCCTCTTCGCCCGGTGTACCGAAGAAAATTACAGTTCCGCTTTTGCCGGTTTTTTCGAGATACCGTTTTATTCCGTAAGCAGCGGCAAGCGATCCTGCACCGAGCAGATTATGACCGCAACCGTGTCCGTTTCCGCCGCGCTCGATTTCGTGATACTCGGTACAACCGCCCTCTTGAGAGAGCCCCGAGAGTGCATCGAATTCGCCGAGAATGCCTATAATCGGATGACCGCTTCCGAAACTGCCTGAAAATGCTGTCTTTATTCCGCAGATCTCACGTTCGACCTTGAAACCAAGTTCTTCAAGCAGATCGCAGTAAAGCTCGGCTGACTTGTATTCTTTGAGCGAAAGTTCGGCAAGCTCCCAAATTCTATCGGAAAGCGAGCAAAAATAATCTGATTTTTGCTCGATCTCATCTAAAGCATATTTTTTCGATTCATTCATATCAAAGCACCTTACTGAGGAAATCGCGCAGACGCGGGTTTTGGGGATTCTTGAAGACTTGTTCGGGCGTGCCTTCTTCTTGGATGTTTCCGTCATCGACAAAAAGTATCCTGTCGGAGACCTCGCGCGCAAAAGCCATCTCATGTGTAACGATTACCATGGTCATGCCTTCGTTGGCAAGATCTTTCATAAGATCAAGCACTTCACCGATCATTTCGGGGTCAAGGGCTGATGTCGGTTCATCGAAAAGCATGACATCCGGATCCATCATCAGGGCGCGAACTATAGCGATCCTCTGCTTCTGTCCGCCCGAAAGAGTTGACGGATAAGCATTCTTTTTGTCAAGCAGTCCGATACGCGAAAGAAGCTGTTCTGCTTTGTTTTTTGCATTTATCTTAATATCGGAAATGCTCTCCTTTATTTCGATCTTTTGAAGCTTGGTTTTTCTGAAAGGATTGGACAGACCTATCCATATGTTTTTGAGTTTTGCATAATGAATTTTTCTTTTGCCGAGTTTTATCGGCGCAAAGATCAAGTTCTTTTCGACTGTCATGTTGTTAAAAAGGTTGAACTGTTGAAAGACCATACCCATTTTCTGACGAGCCACATTGATATCAACATGGTTTTCTTTGTAGATCTTCTTCATCAAGGTATGATATTCTCTTCCCTCGGCAGAAAACTTTTCGTTAAGCAGATCTTCCTTTTTTATCTTGTGTATCGCATCACCGTCAGACATTCCGGCAGAAACGAGCTTACGGTAAGTCTTGGATGCACGGATGATCTCTTCATGAAGATACGGGTCAACAGGAGTCAGCAGTTCTCCCTCGATCCAAACCTCTCCGAACGTGGGCTTTTCAAGCAGATTCATACAACGCAGCAAGGTTGATTTTCCCGAGCCGGATGCACCGATTATTGAAACGACTTCGCCGCTGTCAACTTCGGTAGAAACACCCTTTAAGACTTCAAGGCTATCAAAGTTCTTGTAAATGTTTTTTACATTAAGCATGTTTCATCTTCCTTTCTGCAAACCCAAGAATTTTTGAAAGAACAAAATTCAGGATAAAATAAATAATACCAACAAGCATCAGTGTCGGGAAGGCGTTATATGTAACGCCGACAACTTCCTTATATTGCGTCATAAGTTCCCCTGCAAAGAACGTTGATGCAAGCGATGTCTCTTTTATCACCGTTATAAATTCATTTCCGAGAGCGGGAAGAATGTTTTTTATTGCCTGCGGAAGTATGACATGGATCATCGTTATACTGCCGCTGAGTCCGAGACTTCTGGACGCCTCCGTCTGCCCTTTATCAACTGCATTAATGCCCGAACGGATAATTTCCGAAACATATGCGGCTGAGTTAATGATAAGTGCGACAGAAACACAAATAAATGCGGAACGTGTAGGCGGCATCTTATTTAGCGACGGAAAAAGCTGCGGTCCGAGAAGATAACCGATATACAATTGCAGAAGAGAGGGTGTTCCGCGTACTATCTCAACAAAAGCGACGATCAGCCAACGAAGTGGGGCGATCTTTGACATTCTGCCAATTGCCAAAAGAGAACCGATTAGAGTACCTCCTATGACAGTAATAAGTGCCAGCATAAGGGTCGAGCTAACGCCGGTGACCAAAAATCTGTACCAATACTTGGACAGTATTTCGATCATAGCCTCTATATTTTTTAGCATTATTTGAAAAAAATCCATTATTTTACCTCAGAATTGCCGTCCTGCATTGCGGGACGGCAATTGCTTATTATTATTTTTGTTCAAGAGTTGGATGTTCCGAGAGGATTGCCGTTTTCGTCAAATCCGCTCTCATCTTTTGTGCTAATGCCGGCATACTTTTCGCACGCATCATACCAATCATTGTAGATGTCTGCAGCCATAGCCTTCGCAAGTACCTCATTGACTTTCTTGAGCATTTCGTTATCTTCCTTGTTAACGAGAACAACATTGTTCTTGTACTTATCATCAACTTCAAAGAAGAATCCCGACATTGCAACAGAATCGGTGTTGTTGCTGATGATCGCATCACCGTTGCCCTTAGCAACAGCAAGAGCGTCAATATTACCACTCTTAAGTGCTTCGACACCAAGATTGATGTCATCAAACTTTACGATCGATGCACCCTTGGTAACGAGTTGCTCGTTTACAAGAAGCTGCTGAAGAGAACCGCCTTGAGCACCGATTTTCTTTTCGCTTAAATCAGTGGCGTTTGCCCAATCAAAGGTGTCGCCCTTCTTGACAATAAGAACCTGCTCGGTCTCATTTTCTCCGGCAATGTAGTAATCGGAAATGTTGAACTTTTCTGCACGCTCGGCTGTCCATGAGAAACCGGATATAGCAAGGTCAACCTGCTTGTTCTCAAGGTTGGTGAGGCACGCGTAGAAATCCATGGGCTTGATCACGAGATCCATGTCAAGCTCTTTTGCAATGTAGTTTGCAAGAAGAACGTCAAAGCCGACATACTTGTTTGCATCCGAAAGTGCCGCATCAACAAATTCCATCGGAGCGAAGTCAGGAGACATCGCAACAACTAACGTTCCGTTCTTTCCCTTGGAAGGTGCTTTGCACTTGCTTAAAAACTTGTTGTAATCTTCGGCGAGCGGGTCTGTGCTCAGGTTGTTGTCGCTGCAGGACGCGAATGTGCATACGATGCTGCAAAGCATCATGGCTGCGAGTAGGATCGATATAATTTTTTTCATTGTGAGTATTCCTCCGTTTTTTTGTGTTGTTTTTTTGTTGTGCCTATATTATAGCGCATAATTATTCATTTGTCAAGGGGTTTTTTGAATTTTTATGCATTTTTTTCAAAAAATTTTGCATAAATATTTTTTGCCGCAGGACAAACGGGCAAAATCCGGTGTCCTGCGGCAAAAACATTATCGTTTAAGACTAAAAATCATTCCCACTCGACCGTTGCGGGGGGTTTGGAGGTGATGTCGTAGACTATTCTGTTGATTCCTCTGACTTCGTTTACGATGCGTGTGGAAATTTTATCGAGAACATCATAGGGAATCCTTGCAAAATCGGCTGTCATAAAATCATCGGTATTGACTGCACGAAGGGCGAGCGTATAATCGTATGTTCTGCCGTCACCCATAACGCCTACCGAGCGCAGATTCGTCAGCACGGCGAAATACTGAGAAAGGCTTGATGCAACTCCGGATTTTTGAAGTTCATCGCGCATGATATAATCAGCCTCTCGAAGGATGTCCGCCTTTTCGCGTGTGATATCGCCAATTATTCGAACGGCAAGTCCGGGACCCGGAAAAGGCTGACGATAGACGAGTGACTCGGGAAGACCGAGGACCATGCCCAGTGCTCTGACCTCATCCTTGAAAAGCGTTGACAGCGGTTCAATAACTCCGCCGAAAAGTTCCATCACCTCAGGAGGGAGAAGGCGGTTATGATGGCTCTTGATCACCTCGGCATCACCCTCGCCCGATTCGATAACATCGGGATAAATAGTTCCCTGCGCCAAGAAATCGCTCTTGGTTATTCCGAACTTGAGTGCCTCATCGCAAAATACATAGCCGAATTCCGCACCTATAATTCTGCGTTTTGTTTGAGGATCGACAACACCCGCAAGCTTTGAAAGAAATCTGTCCTCTGCATTCACGCGAACAAAATTAAGATCTCGTCTTGAGAACGCCGCTTCGATCTCATCGCCCTCGTTTTTACGCATAAGTCCATGATCAACAAAAACACATGTGAGTCGATCACCTATAGCCTCGGACAAAAGTGCCGCAAGGACCGACGAATCCACACCACCGGAAAGTGCGAGAAGCACTCTGCCCTCTCCTATTGTATCGCGCAAGGACTCGACAGCCCTTTTACAGAAATCATCCATCGTCCATTCGGGTCTTGCACAACAGATCTTAAAGAGAAAATTCTCGATCATCTTTTTGCCGTACTCGGTATGATTGACCTCGGGATGGAACTGAACGCCAAATATTCGACGTGCCTCATCGGCAATGCCGACGCTCGGGCAAGCATCCGAATGCGCGGTAAGGCGAAAAGTATCGGGGATCTTTTCCATATAATCGCCATGGCTCATCCATGTGACGCTCTTTTTGGGAATGCCGTCAAAAAGCGGACATGTTGTGTCGAATGCAGTCAGCGTTTTGCCGTATTCCCTTGCCGTGCTCGACTGTGCCGGGGAAACTTTGCCGCCAAGGGTATGGGCTATGAGCTGTGAGCCGTAGCATATTCCGAGTATCGGAATGCCGAGATCGAACACACGCCTATCGACCTTCGGCGAATTATCTTCATAAACGCTCGACGGACCGCCGGTAAAGATGATACCGATCGGCATATCCTTTTTTATTGTTTCAAGATCTGTCTTGTATGACTTGACCTCGCAGTAGACGCCGCACTCGCGCACACGTCTTGCGATCAGCTGATTGTACTGACCTCCGAAATCAAGGACAATTACTTTTTGATTATCCGACATATTATTTCCTCTGTATTGATCATCTAATTCCGAAAAGAAGCTCGCCATACGAAGGATATGGACGATACTCACTCGATGAAAGCAGTTCGATCTCGTCAATGGGTTCGCGAAGAGCGTCCATATCGACGCAGATCTTATCCTTATATATCATCGCAAGCTCACCGAAATCATCGACCGAGTTTGCGTCCTCGAGATCGGTCTCGAGCTGTTTGAGAACTTTGTACGCCCTCGACGAAAGCTCGGAGAGCTTTTCAAGAGTTTCTCTTTCATACAAACAATCAAAATTCGGCAAGAATTCAAGCTTTTCGCGAGCATTTCGTGCAATTTCAGCCGAATACTTGCTGACGGCGGGCAAAATATCGTTTCTTGCCATATCGATCATTGTCAGTGCCTCAATGTGAATTATCTTGCAATAATTCTCGAATGCGATATCTCGCCTTGATGTAAGTTCGGTTTTTGTGAATACTTTATTTTTGGCAAAAAGCTCGACATTTCTGTCGTCAAGCATATGCGAGATGGCGTCGGGAGTCGTCGGGAGATTATGAAGACCTCTGCGCGATGCCTCTTTTACCCAAGCATCGTCATATCCGTCTCCGTTGAAAATGATGCGTTTATGATCAGTGACAGTTCGTTTTATGAGTTCATGAAGCGATGCCTCGAAATTATCGGCATTCTCAAGCTCATCAGCAAATTGCCTCAGCTCCTCGGCAACGATCGTGTTGATTACGGTATTTGTAAATGATATCGATGCGGACGACCCAAGCATACGGAACTCGAACTTATTACCCGTAAAAGCAAAGGGGCTTGTTCTGTTTCGATCGGTCGTATCTTTGGGGAATTTTGGCAAGGTGTGGACGCCGATACGCATGAGAGTCTGCTCTTTTGCGTCATAGTGGACACCTTTTTCGATGGCATCAAGGACCTCCTCGAGATCTGTTCCTATAAACATTGAAACGATAGCGGGGGGCGCTTCGTTTGAGCCGAGACGGTGGTCGTTTCCTGCGCTTGCGACAGAAATGCGGAGCAGATCTTGGTATTCGTCAACTGCTTTCAGCACAGCGGACAAAAAGAGCAAAAACTGTGCATTATCATAGGGTGTGTCGCCCGGATCAAGCAAATTTATGCCCGTATCGGTTGACATTGACCAGTTATTATGCTTACCGCTACCATTGACGCCCGCGAACGGTTTTTCATGAAGCAGACAGACCATTCCGTGTTTTTTGGCGACCTTCTGCATAAGTTCCATCGCAAGCTGATTATGATCGGCGGCGATGTTGGTCGTTGTAAAGATCGGTGCCATCTCGTGCTGAGCAGGGGCTGCCTCGTTATGCTCTGTTTTTGCGAGCACGCCGAGTTTCCAAAGTTCCTCATCAAGTTCCTTCATGAACGCCAATATTCTCGGCTTTATTGCGCCGAAATAGTGATCATCAAGTTCTTGACCTTTTGGCGAACGCGCTCCGAACAACGTTCTTCCGGTGTAGACCAGATCGGGGCGTTTGTCGTAAAGTTCCTTATCAATAAGAAAATACTCCTGTTCGGGTCCAACTGTCGTTTTGACCGATTTTACGTCATTGTGACCGAAAAGTTTGAGTACGCGAAGTGCCTGTTTTCCGATCAGCTCCATAGAACGCAGGAGAGCCGTCTTTTGATCAAGTGCCTCTCCACCGTACGAGCAAAACACCGTGGGAATGCAAAGAACACCGTCTTTAATAAAAGCATAGGAGGTAGCATCCCAGGCTGTATAACCGCGAGCCTCAAATGTTGCACGAAGTCCTCCCGACGGGAAGGATGATGCATCAGGCTCGCCTCTGATAAGCTCTTTGCCCGAAAACTCAAGAATGACCTTGCCGCCGTTTCTCGGTGCGATAAAGCTATCGTGCTTTTCGGCGGTTATTCCCGTCATCGGCTGAAACCAATGCGTATAGTGGGTCGCGCCTTTTTCGATCGCCCAGTCTTTCATTGCGTTTGCGACGACATTTGCGACGCTCAGATCAAGGTGTTTGCCTTCTTTTATGGTTTTTTGAAGAAGTCTGTACGTATCCTTCGGAAGCCTTGCCTCCATGGTATCGTCGTCAAAGACCATTGACCCGAAAATAGCAGCTGTTGATGTCATAAGTTGCTTTCTCCTCGTTATTTTATAACTCCGACAAACGGCAGTATCGGCATAAAAATCAGCTTATACCGAGCATTATATTATATGATATACGCCGTTAATGGAAAAAAATGCGACACGGCACCCGCAGATAACCGCTGTCGCTTTTATATCTGCGATTATATCACAACTGTAAGTTATTGTCAAGATTTTTTTCAAAAAAAATCGAAAAATATCTTGACATATCGAAAAAGTTCAGGGTGGTCATTCTATTCGTTCAATATCGGCACGACCTTTTTTCCATCTCGGAAAAATGATCGTCGAGAAGAAAGCTCCCCCAAAAGCGATAGCTGCCCACACAATTACTGTCGTGTTCCATCCGAGTGCACCCGCGATCAGACCGATAGCCGCCGCAGAAACTGCGGATGACAGGTATGACACAGCATCGAGAAATCCCGTAAATGCAGATGCTCTGCCGACTTTGGCAAAAATCATCGGGATAAAGGTGAGGAGCATCGTATTTGCGCCGAGCATGGATGATGTCGAAAGCGACATGAGTACGACTGCGAGAATAACATTGTATCTGCCGAAAAAGTACAGCCCCAAAATTCCGACAAGTGACACGGCAAACATGAGCGATACGGTCAAAAATTCGTTTTTGGTTATGCGTTTGTTGATCTGTACAGCAACAAACGCACCTGCGAGGTTGATTATCGGGATTATATTCATAAGCCATGATGCAGTTGAATCGGAAAGATGGAATGTCTCGGAAAGATATGTTGGCAGCCACAGCGTAACTCCGTCTTTGAGGATGCCGTTGAAAAAAATGCAAACGATCGCCATTACAGCACCGCTTGTGATAACAAGTCTCACAAGATCACAAACACGGATGACACCGACATCTCGTACATTGTCCGAAACGCTTTCTTTTTTGAAAGATGTGAAATAATCGCCGAGCGAGTGCATGCCGAATACCCAGATTATAACAAAAGTCGCGCCTATAAGTCCCGATACCGTAAACACCGCACGGTAACCGAGACGATCAAGGAAAATGCCGCCGACCATGTAGGAAACGATCGTACCCACGGGAATCGTCGCAGAGATCCATGTCCCTGCCGCATCACGCTCTTTCTGTGGGAGATATTCGGAAATACAACGAAGGATAGGTGCCCAAAGCATGGAACATCCGACGCCCTCGACGCACCATACGGCAAGCAAAATATATTTATTTGTCGCAAGTGCCATGAGAATATCCATCGCCGATGCGATCGAAAGACCAACGCCTATCATATATTTCGGCGATAACTTATCTCCGAGCCAACCGTTTACGAGCTGACCGACACCATAGCTTGCAAAAAGAGCCGTACCTATCGCACCGCCGAAAGCCTCATCGAAAAGTCCGTTAGATATCATTCCGTTCATACAGATCGAAAAGCAAAGCTTCGTCACATACGAGGCGGCGTATGCAAGCCAACAAAGCAGGAAAAGCCTCTTTGCGTGTTTTGATCTGCGCAGATCAGGTTCAGTCGTTCTTGTCATTTTCGTCATTTCCATCTGCTTTCATTACCGTAACATATCCTTTTCCGTATCTTACGCATCTCGAAACTCTGCTGAGCGTTGCTGACGAGATATCGGTCTCATCAATGACCTGATTATAGGTCATTCCTTCCATCAAAAGCTTGGCGGCGCGAATTCGCTGTGCCATCTGCTCGACCTCTTTGATTGTACAAAGATCGTCAAACAGATTTTTGCAATCCTCTTTCGATTCTATTGACAGTATCAACTCATAAAACTCGTCGAGCATTTCCTCGGTGATCTCTTTTTTCACATTTTTTCCTCAATCTTTCTGATTATTTTTTTATTTTTAACCGCAGTTTTCGGGCGCATCGCAAAAATTGCAAAATACGCCCGAAAACTATGGAATTTTAACACTATTTACTCAAAAGTATTAGATCATCTCGGAAAAGCCCGAAATAAACCTTTTGGTTGAGTCGCTTGCGTCATCGCCGAAAATGTGCATCGGATCTCCTGCATCGGCGACTTTGCCGTCCTCAATAAATATCAGCCTGTCCGACACCTTTTTGGCAAATGTCATTTCATGTGTAACGACGATCATCGTACATCCGTCATCTCGAAGTGAGCTTATGACTCGAAGTACCTCGCCCGTAAGCTCGGGGTCAAGCGCACTTGTCGGCTCGTCAAAGCAGAGAATATCCGGAGACATGGCAAGCGCGCGTGCGATAGCGGCGCGCTGTTGTTGACCGCCTGAGAGCTGATAGGGATAGAGATCCTTTTTATCGTAAAGCCCGACATCGGATATAAGCTTTTCTGCGATCTCGTTTATCTCACCGACACTCGTTTTTTTGAGAAGTCGCGGAGCAAGCGTCACATTTTCAAAAAGCGTATACTGCGGAAAGAGATTAAACGATTGAAAGACAAGTCCGAAGTGAAGTCGGCTCTCAGCAATCTTTTTTTCGGTGCAAAATGCTTTTTGATCGCCGTCAAAGATAAGCTCGCCCCCGACCGAGATCTTGCCGTGCTCGGGTATCTCCAAAAAATTCAGGCAACGCAGAAGGGTCGTTTTGCCACCGCCGGACGAGCCAATAATCGAGAGCAGCTCGCCCTTATTAAGCTCAAAATCGATTCCGTGCAGAACCTCACTTTTTCCGTAACTTTTTGAAAGTGCTTCGACCTTCAAGAATGACATTGCAATATCCCCCGATCAGATTTTGTAATATGAGAGTTTCTTTTCGAGTGCGCCGAAAAGAAGGGTGAGAAGTCCGCTGAATGCAAGATAAAAAACTCCGGTGTAAAAGAGCGGCCAAATGAGTCCTTTTGAGGCAAATTTTTCTGCTGCCTTGATGATCTCGATCACTGCAATCACGCGAACGAGAGATGTGTCCTTGACCAAAGTAATTATCTCATTGCTCATCGGAGGAAGGATGCGTCTGAAAACCTGCTCTGCTATTATTTTACTCATAATTTTCTTTTTGTCAAGACCCAAAACAAGTCCTGCCTCGAATTGTCCCCTCGGAATGCTCTGAATTCCGCTTCTGTATATCTCGGAGAAGTAGCATGAGTAGTTAATAACAAATGTGATCAGTGCCGCCTCGAACCTGTGCCCCGAAAAAATCGGTGTTCCGAAAATAATTCCGGGAGCAAAAAACACAACCAAAATCTGAAGCATTAGCGGTGTGCCGCGTATTATCCAAATGAAAATCCTTGTTATGTATGAGAGCCACTTACATTTTGACATACTGCAAAGAGACATCAAAAAGCCAAGCGGGAGAGAAAAAAGAAGAGTTAGAACAAACAGCTTAAGCGTTGTTCCGAATCCTTCAAGAAGTGAGAACGAGACCTCGGTAAAAATGCTCACTTCGTTTCACCCATGTAGAGTGCACTCTCAAGACCGTACTTTTTCGCAAGAGCTGCGATCTTACCGCTCTCTCTGAGTTCAGCAAGATACTTGTTGACCTCTGCGGTGACATCACTGCCTTTTCTGAATGCTATCGAATAATACTCATCGGCAACTTCGACGGCTCCGTCAACTATTACAAGACCGGAGAAATCCGAGCCATCTTTATTGATGAGGTAGTTTGCCATAGTGAAATCGATGACAGCCGCATCGACAGTGCCTGCAACAAGCTCGGTAAGCGAATCGATCTGCGTGTCCTTTTCAATAAGCGTTGCCGCCTTGAACTTTTCGTTTACTATCTCCTCGCCGGCAGATCCCGACTCAACAGCAACCGATATCTTTGCGGATGCGGCATCGGCAACCTTGGCCTCATCACCGCCGCGAACGACAACGACCTGTCTGTTAACCATGTAATAGTCGCTCATGCTCATATTTGCGGCACGATCGCTGTCCCATGTAAGACCATTCCAAATACAGTCAATAGTCTTTCCTGCAAGCTCTGTCTCCTTGGTCTTCCAGTTGATCTCTTGGAATACAACCTTCACGCCAAGCTTCTCACCGACAAGACGAGCAAGCTCTGCGTCAAAGCCTGTCCAATCGGCATCGGCACTTTCCTTGAAGTCCATAGGTTCGAAATCGGTAATGCCTACGATAAGCTCACCCTTTTTCTTGATATAATCAAGGTCGGAGCCGTTGTCCGCACAAGAGGCGAATGTGCAAAGTGTTGCTATAAGCAGAAGAATCGATATAATTTTTTTCATGATGTTTTTTCCTTTCGTGTTTAGAAAAAGTTTTTTGTTGTGCCTATATTATACTTCATTACGCTAAAGTTGTAAAGTACTTTTTGAAAAGTTTTTTATTTTCGTATGATAACACATTTTTACTTGATAGTTACATCAACTTTTTGTCATTTATCGACAATGCGTTTTTTGATATTTCTTAATCATAATCTTCATAATGCAGATTTTCTCAAAAAACAAGTCGATGATCGGTAATTTTGCACATTTGAACTTCTTCTTAATGTGAAAGAAATGGGGCTGACATGCTTAGCAAAAAACACCGTAAAAAGAAGCGATTTTACCAACAAAAAGCGATGTCGGCAAAGGGACATTAATTTCCTGTGCAACAATAACACGATATACACAGAACTACCGACAATTTAGTCTGTCGGTAGTTTTTTACATATATTCACTTCTGTACATGATGTAATGAAAGCCGCATTTTTCGATCACGCGAGCAGACTGTCTGTTAAATAAAGAATACAACCAATCTCGGCGTTCATTTAACATACCTTATTTTTTTCCAAACTCCCCAAAACAGATTGCGAAAAGTCAAGACAGCCGCCGTGAAAGCACTTCTCTTTTCAGCCTCACGATAGAGCTTGTAGTGCCACCTGATAAGCTTGGTGTATCCGTGACTGCTTATCGAGCCACTGCGTTTTCTGTATTTTGCAAGCGTTTCATTGAACAAATAACAATCTGCCTTTTGACAGACCTTCAACCACATAGCATAGTCGTTATTCTTCTTTATGTCCTCGATCTGTACAAGCCCGACAATCTCTGCATCATACATAACGGTCAGACACCCCATCCAACAGTAGTTGTACATACCGTGTTTGGTAATTCGTTTGGGTCCGGACACACTTTTACCATTCGGCGTCGATGACTCGTCTATCTCAATATATCTTGTATAAGAAAAATGACAGTCGGTATCGATCATAAAGTTTATCTGCTTTTCAAGCTTATCGTACATCCAAAGATCATCGCTGTCAAGAAAGGCGATCCATCTTCCCCTTGCCTCTTGCAAGGCTCGATTTCTGGAAACAGCTGCACCGCTGTTAACATCATTTTTTATGTAACGGATCCGCTTGTCAGTAAGATATCTGCCAACTACCTCGTCGGTATTATCGGTCGAACAGTCATCAACGATGATCAGTTCCCAATTTGAATACGACTGTGCCAATACCGATTCTATTGTTTCGCTTATAAATCGCCCCGTATTATACGAAGGCATTATTATTGAAACCAGTCCACTCATAAATACATCCTTATACAAAGATATTGCTTGCGATAACTCCAATTTATACTTAACTATCATATCACGCAACTTCACGAACGTTTATATAAATACTTCATAATCATTCTTCATTGCGACAAATCTCTTCCATCTTTAAGACAGAATTTATTGAATGAAACACACCTATTCCGTCTATTTTCAAGAGAAGACCTCGGACAGGATACAACAAACGAATCACCCATTTCAGCCTGGGATTATACAGCACATGCAACCTACAATAGGCTTTTCTAAAGCCAAAGTATTTCTCAAGATAATCTTGAAAAGCCGTTTCGTGATTGATGCTTCTTGCGCCATCGCAAACATACCCACCACGTATCAGAAACGAATTGAAATATCGCAATACGCCTTCCACTAAAGCGGCATTTACACCGTTTTTTTCGCATTCCGGATTCGTTTTCATCACCTTAAAATCAACATAAGTTTCGCTTTCTTTCGACAACAAGGAATATCCGACTTTTCTACAATTCTACATGGAACCCCCACCGCAGTCGCATTGTCGGGTATATCTTTGTTAACCAATGTGCAAGCACCAATCACCGCATTTTCGCCAATCGTCACTCCGTTTTTTTCGGATATAGCACCATACGAAATGATGCAATCATCCTCAACGGTAAACAGATGCGGTTCGAGATCGTCAAGATAACATCTCATTCCGATAAAAACATTTTTGCCTATATTATAACCGCACAGGCGGTAGAAAAATACCCTCCAGCCGTTCAAAACCATATGTGGAATAACTTTGGCACTCATCCATTTTCGAAAAAATGATTTAATTTTCTGCCATAATGTTTTTTTCGTAAAGCACACAGCCTTTATTCACACATTAATAATTTTTTGCCTCTTCCTGCTTTTCGTCATATGCTTCACGATCGACCTTTCCATTGAGCATAAGCCAATCGCCAAGGTCTATATCCGACGCAGTGCCATCTCGAACGGTATCACTTCTCTTAAGTACCTTGCCGACAGTCTGACAAAGAATCTTCAAATCAGACAAAAAAGTGACGCCCGAGTCTATGTATTTAAGATCGTATTCAAATTTTTGCTCCCATGTGATATTGTTTCGACCGTTCACCTGCGCAAGACCCGTGAGTCCGGGACGAACATCATGGCGTCTTCTTTGCTCATTCGTCATAAAGATCATATCGCGAACGAGCTGTGGTCTCGGACCGACTATCGCCATATCCCCTTTTACTATATTTAAGAGTTCGGGAAGCTCGTCAAGTGAGGTGGAGCGTAAAAACTTTCCGTATTTATTAAGTCTGATCTCATCGGGCAGAAGCTGTCCGTTTTTATCCTTTGCGTTACTCATAGTACGAAATTTGATCAGCTTGAAGATCCTCTCTTTTCCGCTCCTATCCTTTTTGCCGGGTCTTGGTTGAAGAAAAAAAGGATTCCCTTTCATAAAGACAGCTCCAAGTGCGGCAAGTATCAAAAGGATCGGAAAGAGGACGATAAGTGCGACGAACGACAATATGAGATCAAATGCCCTTTTGAAAAAGTTTGCGTACATAAAAACCTCAAGGATCTGATTAATCGAAACAACTGCGAACGATCTCGATAACTCCATCCTGTTCTTCTCTTGTCATTTTATTATCGCTCGGCAGACAAAATCCCCGCTCGAAGATATCAGCACCGACATCAACAGAGTCCCCTGCGATATAAGCGTTGGTTTTACAACGACCGCTTCCTTCGAGAGTCACAAACTCGTGCATCCGATATATAGGTTGATGATGCATGGGCTTCCAAATCGGGCGTCCCTCAGCATTACAGGATGCGAGCGTCTCCAAAATCTCGGACGGACATGTTTTACCATGTTCGCTTCTAAAGAGTGCTTTTTTGTCGTCACGAACCTGTTTGCACATAAACTCTTTATCGATAACAGCCGCAGACAGCCAATAGTTGGGGCTACTGTCGGGAGTGATCGGATTCATCGAAACAGGCAGATCGGAAAATTTTTCGCGATAGTACTCGTATATCGCTTTTTTTTGTGCGATGTGTTCTTCAAGATGCGGGTACTGACCGCGTATCACACCTGCCACGACATTGCTCATGCGATAATTGTAGCCAACTTCCTCGTGCTGATACCAAGTTGCACTTTCTCTTGCTTGAGTAGACCATTTGCGAGCTCTATTTGCGACGCTTTCATCATTTGTCAACAAACATCCGCCCGAAGATCCCGTGATGATCTTGTTACCGTTATAGCTGATGGCGTTGTAATCGCCAAACGAGCCGCATTGCTTGCCGTTAAGCGTCGCACCCATCGCCTCGGCGGCATCCTCAATAAGGAGCGCTCCGTGTTTTTCGCAAATTGATTTGATCAGATCAACACGACCGGTGAATCCGTACAGCTCGGCATAAACAACGAGTTTTACGTCGGGATACATCTCGAATGCTTTTTCAAGGGCTGCAGGATCCATGTTCCAAGTATTTCTGTCTGTATCAATGAAAACCGGAATACCGCCCTCGTAAACTATGGGATTCACAGTTGCACTGAATGTCATGTCAGAGCAGAAGACGCGTTTCCCCTCAAGCGCACCATGGCTGATCATCGGTCTTCCGTAGAGACGTTCACCCGCAGACTTTATGCACAGATGAAGAGCAGCGGTACACGATGAAAGACCGACGGCATATTTCATGCCCGCTTTTTCAGCAGCAATACGCTCGACCTCGTCTATATTCGCACCAACTGTGCTCATCCAATTGGTCTCATACGCCTCGGTCATATACTTAAGCTCTTCGCCGTGCATGGTCGGAGTTGCAAGGCAGACCTTCTTTTCAAATTTTCTCATTTTTGGTTATCCTCGGTAAATAATTCGTATAGCAATTTATATCGCATCCATCGATATCGGAGATTGCCCGTCAGAGAAATCCCGATCGTTTGCACGACAGATTTTTTATATCCTTGACAGCAAGCAAACTGTCTCGACATGTCCCGTGCGCGGGAACAGATCGGCAGGGGTAACTTTTTCAACTAAGAAACCACGCTCGACAAATCTTTTGCAGTCGCGCGCGAGCGTTGCGGGGTTACAGGAAACATAAACAACTCGTGAGCACGAACCATCTGCTATACTGTCAACAAGCGCGGTGTTACATCCCTTTCTCGGCGGATCGATAACGATAATATCGGCATCGGCAACTTCTTTGGTGTTTGCGTCACCGCAAATAAACGTGGCATTTTTGATCCCATTTATCTCGGCATTGCGTCTTGCGTTTTCGACAGCCTCGGGGATGATCTCGATACCTACAAGCTTTGAGTTCGGCTTATCTTTTATCATTGAAAGACCGATCGTACCAACTCCGCAAAAGAGATCGACAAGTGTCTGTCCGTTCTTCAGATCGGCATATTCGGTTGCCTTTTCATAGAGCTTTTCAGCCATGTTTCGGTTGACCTGATAGAATGACATCGGCGATATCTCGAATTTCAGCCCGCAAAGCGTATCGGTGAGTGATTCTTTGCCCCAAATGATCTTCGCACTCTCGCCAAGTATAACATTTGTTCTGCTTTTATTAACAGACAGCGAGATTGACAAAACATCGGGGCACCTTGAGGTGATCGTACTAATAAATTCTCGCCGATACGGGAGATCATCCGAGTTGATCACGAGGCAGAGTGATATGCCCTCATCAGCGGCACGCATACAAATGTGTCTTACGATGCCGACACCCTTTATCTCATCATAACCGCAGATGTCATGATCATCAAGGAAGCACGCTATCTCATCGAGAACAGTTTCAAATCGCCCGTCCTGAAGACAACAGGATTTCACCGGGACTATCTCATGAGTTCGCTGTGCAAAGTATCCGATCTTTCTGTCATATGAGACAGGATACTGCACTTTATTGCGATATCCGTCCTCTTTGTCAAAAAGAATATCATTGATCGTCGGTGACAGTCCTTCTTTCAAAAAGGCATACCTGACCTGTGCCGTTTTCTGCGACAGTTCAAAATCATAATCGATCTGTCTGTACACACAACCGCCGCAACGCTTATATACGGTACACCCCATAGGAACTCTGTGGGGGGATGCTTTTTTTATGCATTTGATCGCAGCGACGGCATAATCTGACGCATCTTTTATGATGACGATGTCACATACATCGCCCGTAACCGCACCCTTGACAAATACCGTTTTGCCGTCGATCTTTGCGACTCCGTTGCCGAGATTGTTAATATCGATTATTTCTATATCCTCTGCAACAAAATTTTTGGCAAAAGAGGCTTTACCTTTCGGGACTGCACTTTTTTTCGTCATGAATAAATATCCTTTAACTTATATTTTATCATATTCAATTACAAATGTCAATGGTTTTTCGCAAAAAAAGCAAAAACGGGAATGAATCGATAAAAAACTTGCAAATCTTCAACCATGTTTTTTCACTTTATTCTGTAGTCGTTCATGATACGAAGTTCATCGGCAACTGTCGCTATAAACTCACTGTTTGTTGGTCTTCCCTTGCTGTTGCGAACGATGAATCCGAAAAATGAATTTAAGACTCTCATATCGCTTTCGTCCCATGTGATCTCGATAGCGTGACGGATCTCATGCTCAATGTGCGACGGAGTTACATTAAAGATCTTCGCAAGCGTTGGATACAGTACTTTTGTTACTGAGCTTATTATGACAGCCTCTCTGCAAGTGAAAACGATAGCTTGTTTCAAATACTCGTATCCCTCAAGCTCCTTCGGAACGCCAAATTTATTCAAAAGATCGACGGTCTGCATTTCGAATTCATTATTGTCGTCCATTTTTGATGCCTCATTTGATTTTATGTTTCTCTATCGATCTCGCTATCCGGATCTACCGAAACCGTGAGCATTTCATTGGTTTGACCGAGTTTCACGCCACCATCACCCATTTGTGCAACAGCGATCCTCGACGGCAGTTCTTCGTCTTCTCCGAGTTCGACTGCTATCAGGTCGTTTGCTATATACTTAGTCGCCGATATTACAGTACCGTCGGCAACAAGTCTGCTCCACTCGGTAAAATTCTCGCCATACACATAAAAAACGCCGTCGATCATCTCGCAGTGCCTTATAACGATATCTTTTACACCGAGTCGCATCGTCTCCATTGTCGGATAATATTCGATATTTCCGCCATAAACATATCTTGGTGATATTCCGCCGAGAAGATTATAGCCGATCATATCGTATTCAAGATCGTGAAACCACTCATAATAGTTCGAACTGTTACGATAGTATTGATGCAATTTTGTCATGAGACCGTTATGAATATCGGCAAGCTCGAGAACCGATGCCGCCAGCTGATAAGAGTACATGTCACCAAAATCGACAGCTGAGTCTTCTATGCCGTAATTTGAGAGGATAAGATAGGGCGTTTTATATATCGAGCCGCTCTTCAGATCAGAGTCCTCAATTGAAAGGCTCGGCAAATGATCTCCGTAAAGGACAAGGATGGTCTTTTCGTCAAAAGCATCGATCGCGCGGACAAGTTCATCGATAAAGAGATCAGTCTCATAAAGCTGATTAACATAATAAGAAAGCCCGTTTATATCAGAAAGTCCGCCCTCTATCAGACCATCTATAAATTCAACCTGAATTTTCGGGTCGTAATCTTCGGGAAGGACGTTCGGCGGATATTTTCCGTGTCCCTGAACTGTAACCGTCATGACGAAATCGCTGTCCTCGGTCGATGTAAGTGCGTCAAAGATCTGTGATGTCAATATACCATCTTTTGGCCACGCACCGCTTATATTATACTCAACGTCGCTCATATATTCAAGCGGCGTGTAGCTTTGAAAACCGAGATTTTTGTAGACCTTATGTCTTTGATAGAACGTACCCTGATAGTTGTGAACAGCGTGCGTCGAGTAGCCGATCTCCATCAAATTATAGGCGATCGACTCACAGCTGTAGCTGTCGAGAACTGTCTTATACGGATGCTCCCCCGCTCCAAAGACATTGACGCTCATTCCCGTCAAGACCTCAAACTCAGAGTTAACAGTTCCCGCACCAAGGACCGGGACAGTCAAATATCCGCTTATTCCGCGTTTCGAAAGAGATGTGAAATTAGGAATGGGGTCTTCGGAAAATCTTATATTCAAAAGATCATTTACATCAAAAAAAGATTCAAGCTGAACAAAAACAATGTTCGGCTTTTCACTTGGGGCTGTTGTATTATGGCTGTTCAATGCTCCGAGTATTTCATCCATTTTATTGACCGAATAGTCCTTGGGCGTTTCAATTCCGCGGTCAATAACGCTCGTGCAGAAGCAATACGGAAATCCGTATGATTTATAAGCTGTGGGAAGGCTTGAAAACTTATCGGACAGCATTTTTGTCGAAATTCCGAAAGAATAGGACATCGGCAAAAGCAATACCGAACAGAGTGCCGCGACGATCGAGCGTTTATAAAAGGATCTGCTTTTGGGTGCTTTGATTGCAAGAAAGACAACAAAAGCAAGTGCCAAAGCTATGGCAACGCAAATAAGAACTATCTCGAATTTGCTGAGATATATGCCGATTATCGGGAAAACACTCGGAAGGTTAAGAAAATCAATAACGGAAAGCGGTGTGACGCGGCAAAGCGTTACTATACAGTTGCCGACGCCGAGACCTATCCAAACAAGCGACATAAACGTCGTGTAAAAAAGCTTGCGTCTTATGAAAAATGAGGGAATATAAGTCAGGAAAACGATCAGTGCGTTAAAGCAAAAAACGAAGAAGGAAACAAGTAAAAAAACAAAGCCCGACTTAAGCGAGTGGCGGCAAAGGCACTCAACGACAAGCTCGACAAGCAAGGAAAGCATGATATAAAAGCGAATGTGAGAAAGAATGGAGAGGTTGCCGTCGGCGTCGCGGGACAAGAGCAACTTTATACACTTCGAGACAAAATCTTTAGATCTTGAAAACGCCTCGACAAAAAAACGCGATACGCTGTTTTTTATCTTTATTATGAAGATCTCCTCCTTTTGATAAAAGTTTGCCGCGACGGGATGAAACAATGTCCCATCCCGTCGCTTTTCTTTGGTGATCAGCCTCTAATGATCGAACGCAGAAAATCTGCTGCGGCTTTGATATCGCCGAGCGGATCGTCTCCGCATTCACGCTCAATTGTGAGGAATCCCTTGAAGCCGATGTCCTCAAGTGCGGCAAGGTATGCCGGGAAATCAACTCCGCCCTTGCCGAGAGGAAGCTCTTCAAACGAGGGACCGGTGACAACGTGATCTTTAGCCGTTCCGTTGTATATCTCCTCGGAATTTTTGTTATACAGCATTCTACCGTCCTTGGCGTGTGTATGGACGATATAATTTTTCAGCGTATAGACTGCCTTGACAGGATCATCACCCGTGACCATTACAAGGTTGGCTGGGTCGAGATTTACCGCAACTCCGCGCGAACCGAGGCTGTCAAGAAATTCGCAGAGAACGACTGCTGTCTCGGGACCCGTTTCAATTGCGAAATGCGCGTCCATAGAATCTGCGTATTCGGCAAGCTCGCGGCAAGCTTCCTGCATAATGGCATATCTCGGATGCGACTTGTCGGTGGGAACGACGCCGATGTGGGTAGTAACGACATTCGTGCCAAGCTCTTTTGCAAGATCGAGAATGCGCTTGGATTTTTCTATCAGTGACGGATTAAGCTCGGGATCACCGAATCCTTTGCCGAGATCACCGCAAAGAGCCGAGAAAACGAGCCCCGAGTCATTCATCATGGAAAGCAGCTCGGCTTTTTTATCGGCGGTCATATTCTCGGGAGCGTGCTCGCCCGAGGTGGCGTACATCTGAATGCCTTGTGCGCCTATAACTGCCGCCGCCTTGATAGCATCGGGCGTCGGAAGTCTGAACGACTCAAGCATTGCACCTATGGGAAAATTATACATAAATATTACCTCACTTATCTGTAAAGTGTTTATTTGAACAGCCTTTTAAGCAGCTGTTTCATAACATCGTAAAAGCCGAATCTAAGAACCAAAACAAGCATTACCGCCGAGACGATCGAGAGTGCTATAAGTGCAACGATAAGCTTTTTGTTAACATAAAGTTTCGTCTGTCCGCTCGGGATAAGCTTTATTTTGGAAAGCGGAATCGATACCGCCGACAAAAAGACTATAAGTATTATCGCCTCAAAAGGAAAGGTGATAAACGCTTTAAGAACTGTCAACATTACAGTGTAAAGGGCATAAGTCTTATCGGGATAGAAAATGCTGTAATAAAAGACCATTATTATCGGGTTCAGGATAAAATTACAACCCACAACAACAGCAGCACGCGAACAGATGATCCGCCATGGTGTCAGCTTTGCGCGATAGAGAAAGAGAGCAAAGATAAAGCATCCGAGCATCTCAACGAATATGAACGGAAAGAAATACGGTCCGCTCGGAAAAAGAATACAACTGAGGGTATCACTGACCGCCCCCGAAAGAAGCCCAACGAGCGGTCCGTAGATCATCGCACCTGCCGCACTGATCCAAAATGAGAGATTGATTGTCAAATTCGGTGCGATCTCGAGAGCAAGCGAAAACTGATGAAGCGAGACTCTTACAGCCACAACTATCGCCGCGATAATGAGCATATTGAGATTCGACAGCTCGGATACGGCAGAGTGCCAATACTTACGCGAAAACGGACTGCTTATAGCATCGCACGATTGTTTTTGATTTCTTTTGATCTTGTTCATTTTACCTCCTTGTACAGCTTTCCGCAAAAGATTTGCCACACGAGGAGATAAAAAAATTACTTATTTCCTTATGAAAGCAGCGGGATGCGAAGCCTCGACCGCAACGGAAATGTCCGTTTTCGTTCGCGCGACAACTCCCCGTCCGCGCGACACTTAACGCCGTGACTTCTACTCTGTAACTTACGATCGATTATATCACATTTTTTCATTCAAGTCAAGAGCAATCTGTTAAAAAAGTCCTAAACACACAAAATATCGCAAGGAAACATTAAAAACATTTCCTTGCGACATGATATATGATTTATTTATTTTTTGAAAGCGAAATATTAATTCCGAGACCACTTCCGGACATCAGTCCTTCTTTGGCTTTTATCAGCAGCCTCATTTCAAATTCACTGCCCTCGGGCATATTGAAAGGAATGTTAACGGTAGCTTTATGCTCGGGAGATATCTCGTAAATAAGCTCGCCATCGATATAAGCCTCAAGTTTTTCGCATGTGACGGATGCACATTCTATCGATGCATTCCCGTCACCCATTCCCATCGGTACTCTGACCGGTATGCGGATCTCTCGCCATCCGCTCGTAAAGTTGCTTGGTCTGATGAAGTCAAATCCGTTTTCAAGATCAAGCGGTGCGAAGCTGTTGTTATCGTCAGTTCCGTAGACCTTATTGGGATCGGGCTTTTCGATGCTGTCCGAAAGAGAGGCAAGAACGCCCGTGATCGAGTTGTTGGGCTTTGAGAAGATGTAGTCGGGCTTTTTAGTATCGATTATCTCGAAATCAACGATTGCATCGGCAAGACCCTCGGACTTTGCCACAAGTCTTAACGACTTTGCGCCGAGATCAGCCTTTACAAGAACTTGGCAAAGACCCGCAAAGAGATGACGATACGGAGTATGCTCGGGCTCATGGCTGTTCGGATCGCCGTTGCCGACACCCGCGACAACGCCGTCTCCGACGATTTCGAAATTAATGAGATTATCGGCATGCGGAAGTTCGACGCCGGCTTTATCAACAACCGAGACACGTATCGGCACGGTATCCTGTCCACTGCTGTTAAGTGTCGTGCGATCGGGTACAAGCTTTACGGCGACCGCCTCGCCCGCAGTCTTTCTTTCGGCACGAGCAACAGCCACACCGTCTCTGTAGCCAACGGCAGAGATGCTTCCCTTTTCAAAAATGACACTCCATTCGTTTTGCTTACAAACATCGTTCTCCCTGCGTCCGAGCGAGCGACCGTTGACAAAAAGCTCGACCTCATCACAGTTTGAAACCGTCATAACGCGAACGCTCTCGCCCTCTGTCATGTTCCAGTGCGGAAGGATGTGGATCATGGGTTCATCGACAAAGGTCGCTTTGTTGAAATAATACGAATCTTTCGGAAATCCGCATGTGTCCATGATTCCAAAGAGAGATGAGCTTGTCGGCCACTCAAAAGGCGTCGGTTCACCGCGATAATCAAAACCCGTCCAGATGAAAATGCCCGCAAAGAAGTCATGAGAACGCACAACATTCCATGCATCGCGAACATTTGAACCCCACGGAACGGTCTCCTCATCATAGTTGCTCAAGACATGCGCACCCTCTCGATCACTCTTGTAGCAACCGCGTGTCGTGACCGCACTGTTGTTTTCACTGCCATATATCGGTATGTATGGAAATTCGCGATGGATCTCTTCGACATGTCCGATAAGATAGTTAAGTCCGAACGCATCCATTTCCTCGCCTGTGCCGCCTTTGCACAATTTGTCGTTAACAGCACCCGTTATGATACGGCTGTCGTCGAGGCGTAGCACATGACTTTTCAGGCGTCTGAAGATCGCCGCACCCTCGAGGCTGTTTTGAAGCGGTTCTTCGTTAAATAGCGAGTAAAAGACTATCGACGGATGGTTGCGGTCACGGCGTATCATTGTTTCAAGATTATCGATCGCCTCGCGTCTTGTCTCGAAATTACGGTTTTCATCCATGACGATAAGTCCGATCTCGTCGCAGGCATCAAGGATCTCTTTTGCAGGCGGATTATGCGAACAACGATATGCATTCGTGCCCATTTCCTTGAGGAGCTTTATACGGTAGTACTGTATCGAGTCGGGAAGTGCGACACCGAGACCCGCATGGTCTTGGTGATTGCATGTGCCCTTTATCTTTATTGGGCGATCGTTTAGGAAAAATCCCTTATCGGCATCAATTGAGAAGGTTCTGAAACCAATGCGCACGCTGTCGCTGTCAACATATTCGCCGCCGACATAGAGATCGGTCTTTAATGTGTACAGATTTGGCGAGTCAACATCCCAACGCCTCGGATCCTCGACCTCAAAGAAAAGCTTCACTGCCGTTTTGCCGTCGGATGTACACGTCACGGTGTCGGAGCAACATTTTGACAGGATATTATCTCCGTCGCAAAGTTCTGCCTTTACAGTGCCGTCGGCAGACACATAGGCGGAATTTTCAAGAGTTACCTCAAGATCGATCGCCCAGAGATTCTTTTCTTTATCTACAAGCTTCGGCTTTGCCCAAATGCCGTTATGAGCGATGTGCAGGCTGTTCTTCAAATAAAGATGAACGTGACGATATATGCCTGCTCCCTCGTACCACCAGCCCTCGGTCGCATCACCTTTTGTATAGACGGCAAGTGTATTGACCCTGCCGTAATGAAGCCTGTCGGTGATATCAATGGCAATCTCCGAGTAAATGCTCGATGAACGATAAATTACCGATCCGTTGAGGAAAACGGTCGATGCCGTCGAAATTCCGTCAAACACGAGCATGGCGTGTCCGCCGTCATATTTTTTATCAACTGTAAATGTTTTTCTGTACCATGCGTCACAAAGCTCGCGATAGCCGTGACTGCCGATACCGTCCGGGGTGTATGCCGACTCTCTTATGTAATCATGCGGTAGATCAACCGTCTGCCATGTGCTGTCGTCATAGCATCTTTTGGTAGCAGGTCCGTTAAGTCCGCCTGTCTTTGTACTGCTGTAGACAGAAGCGTGACTCTTTCCCCCATCATCCCCTATCTCTCCTCGATGAAATCGCCAATCGAGATCCATGTTAAAATGTTTACGGACAAATGACATAAAGCCTCCTAAAACTCGCAATCGCAAAATCGACTGCGTTAATTAACCGGTTTGATTATAACATAATTTTTGACTTTGTCAAGCCATAGATCAAATACTTCAAAAAATTTTCAATTTTTGAAAGTTGCTTTTTTGATTTTTTAAGACTTTATCTCCGATCGGATTTTCTAAATTTTACAAATATTCTCTTGACAAATCGGCAAAATAAATGTATAATGGACAAGATGAACAAAAAAAGGGAAAACAATGGTGATAGATAAATTTATCGAGCTTTACAAAAAACACAAAGAAATAATCATGTATGTGATATTCGGAGGACTTACGACAGTTGTCAGTTTTGCAACTTATTGGATATTCGGTTCTCTTCTCCACCTTTCAGGACTTGTATCCAACATCATTTCTTGGATCGCGTCGGTAACATTCGCATATGTCACAAATAAACTTTTTGTATTTGACAGCAAAGACACCTCATTGAAAAAGATAGCTGCCGAGGCACTCTCCTTTTACGGTTGCCGTCTTTTCTCGGGAGCGGTTGAAACATTCTTTATATGGCTCACCGTTGATATTTTAAGCTTAAATTCCATGCTTATGAAGCTTATTGTTAGCGTTTTTGTGGTTATTGCAAACTACTTTTTCAGTAAGATCTTTGTCTTCAAGAACACAGAAAACAAGACGGGAAAATAAAAAAATATGATTCTTTATACGGTAATTCCCTGTTACAACGAGGAGGCTGTTCTTGCCGAAACGGCAAGGCGGCTCAAAGAAAAATATTACCATCTTTGCTCTGTCGGCAAAATAAGCGGCGAGAGCCGTATTTTGTTCGTAAATGACGGCTCATCCGACAAGACTTGGCAGATGATCGAAGACCTTCACAGATCGGATGCGATCTACACCGGCATATCGCTGTCAAAAAACAAGGGTCATCAGAACGCGCTCATAGCCGGTCTTATGACCGCTGCCGAGAAGGCGGACGCGATAATTTCGATGGACGCTGATCTTCAGGATGATATAAATGTGATCGACGCAATGATCGAGAAGTACATGAGCGGTGCCGACATCGTATACGGAGTAAGAAGCGATCGAAAGACCGACAGTACATTCAAGAGAACGACTGCCGAGGCATTTTACAAGATGATGAATGCAATGGGCGCGGAAACGGTGTACAATCATGCCGATTTTCGACTTATGAGCAAACGTGCCGTCAAAGCACTTGCCGAATACAAGGAAGTCAATCTTTTCCTGCGCGGGATAGTTCCGATGATCGGATTCAAGTCTGATACCGTCTATTATGAACGTGCAAAACGATTTGCGGGCGAGAGCAAATATCCTCTGAAAAAGATGATTTCATTTGCGCTCGATGGAATAACATCACTCTCCACAAAGCCGATACGCATGATAACCGCACTCGGTGTTTGCATTTTTTTGCTGAGTTTCGTCATGCTGATCTACACCCTGATACGCTTTTTCATGGGAGAAACGGTCAGCGGATGGCCGAGCCTTATCATTTCCGTGTGGGCGATCGGCGGGCTGATTCTTTTATCGATAGGCGTTGTCGGCGAGTACATCGGCAAGATATATCTTGAAACCAAATCCCGCCCGAGATATCATATCGAACACAATTTAGAACATGACGATGAAAACAAATAACATGACAGCTAAGATCAGAACCACCCTCGCCTGTTTTTTGCACGCATACAAACAAAATGACGAGCTTTTTGACAAAGAAAACCAAAACAGCAGATCAGAGCTGACAGTGGCTTTCGTGGTTTCCCTTATAAGTGCGGTTATTGCCATCACGATATGTTCCCAATCGTCGTTTTTGTATCCGATAAACAGTTGGGTCGATTCTAACTGCTTTTTCACGGTTGGAAAAGCGATGTTTAACGGTCAAGTCGTCTATCGTGATATATACGAGCAAAAGGGGATCCTTCTCTACTTCTTACACGGACTTTGCGCTCTGATATCAAATGACAGCTTTTTCGGTGTTTATCTGCTTGAGATCGCGGCGGCAACGGCATTTCTGTTTTTCTCATACAGAATCATGCGTCTCTACTGCGACAAACTGAGCTTATGTACATTGCCGCTTCTTGCGACTGCCGTATATACTTCAATGAGTTTTGTGAACGGAGACAGTGCCGAGGAGCTTTGTATGCCGCTGCTATCGTTTGGGCTGTGGATATCGCTTCGGGCGATCAGGAACAAAAAGCCCCTGTCGCTTTGGCAAACGATAATGATCGGCATAACATCGGGAGCGGTGCTTTGGATCAAATACACCATGCTCGGAATATATATCGGCGGAGTGGTCGTTCCTGCTTTTCTGATGCTGAAAAACAAAAAATTCAAGTCGTTTTTTACCTTCGCATTTGGCGTTCTTTGCGGAGTAGCGGCAATCACCCTTCCCTTTTTCATTTATTTTGCCGTAAACGGAGCGCTTACCGATTGGTTCACCGTTTACTTTTTCAACAACATATTTCTTTACACGGGGATTGAATCGTCGTTTATAACATCGGTCAATGCGGTCTTCGGAAGTTTTTACTATAACTCAATGTTCAACATGGGATTCGGTATACCGATAATTATCGGCATTGTTTGGTGCATTCTGACTTCATTTTCAAGATTTTCCGAAAAGCTTCACATCCTTTTATGCACCGGTGTGCTGGCATTCACCGTATTTTTCAGAAGCAGTGCGATTTTTTATTACTTTTTTATATTCGCAATATTCGCACCGATCGGACTTATCTCAATCATGCGGCTGTTTGAATTTTTAATTGGCAAGATCTGCAGATTTGTTGATGAGAACGTGGTATTCGGAAAGAGAGCAATGCTTGTGCTGTCGTTGCTGCTCACCACCCTCTTTTGCGGCTTTTGCGGTCTGTATTCATACGAGGCAAGCCCGAATGTTTATATGACCAAGATGTCAAAGGAGGACATGCCGCAGTATAAATTTGCAAGGATCATAAATCAAAAAGAGGGGGCGACACTCTTAAATTACGGATGGCTTGACGGAGGTTTTTACACCGCCGCAAACATTCTGCCAAACTGCAAGTTCTTTTGCAAGCTAAACATGCAAAAGCTCCCCGAGATGGACAAGATGCAAAACGAGTGGATCAATGACGGAAAGGTCGATTATGTCGTAACATACTATTATGAATTGGCAAGCCCCAACTACAAAACGGTAGCATCCTGCGATTGGGTAGACTTTTTCGGATCGAGCGTAACTTATTATCTTGCAGAAAAGATCGAAAACGAAAGGACATAACAAAAATGGCAAACGAAATAACAAGCAACGAGGAATACATCCCGAGGGTGATCGAAAAGCAGAAAAACATTGCGCTTATCGCCCACGATTTCAAGAAAGCTGAACTCGTAGAATGGTGCAAAAAGAACAAGAGCATCCTTGAAAGGCATTTTCTTGTCGGTACAGGTACGACCGCGAAGGTCATTTCGGAATCGACGGGACTTCCGGTAAGAGGCTTCAACAGCGGTCCTCTCGGAGGCGATCAGCAGATCGGTGCAAGGATAGTCGAGGGCCGCATCGACATGATGATCTTCTTTTCCGATCCGCTCACGGCACAGCCGCACGATCCGGATGTAAAAGCCCTCCTTCGCATAGCACAGGTTTATGACATACCGATAGCCAACAACCGTGCAACGGCGGACTTCATGATAACATCTCCCTACATGAACAGCGAGTATACGCACTATGTAGTAAATTTCTCCAAAAAAATATCCGAGCGTGCCACAAGCATGACATCGCTCGAATGACAAAAAATCAGCTGACGATCGAAAAGATGTCAGCTGATCTTTTTTTAGTTTTGATCCTACTTGAGTTGGAAAAAGAGCGAATTTGCATATTTACCGACCGTGGAACAAAAATACGCAATAAGAATGATCTCAAGTGCGCCCGAGAGACGCTCTTTTGCACCGCTCACCGGTTCAACATATCCGGAAATAACGTTTGCGATAACATCCTTAAGCTCGGCATCGGTCTCGAATCCCTCGTCGCTGAATATGTCATATACCTTGCATATGTAATCAAACAGAACAGACTCGGGAATTATATCGTCCGACTTGTCATCTATCTCGCCGTTGATATAATGAAGGAGCTTGTCAATATTTTCGAGCAACATACAACTTCTCAGCATATTGATGATGAGTATGCGCGCGAGCTGATCCTTTGAATACTTTTTATTTGTGGTAGTCCCGATCCAACCTCTCTTGACCCAGTTTTGAAGAGTGGAGCCGTCAACTCCCGAAACATCTCTGATCTGCGCAAGCATGATACCGTCGGAAATATAGAATATCTTATCAAGAAACTCCATTCCCGTCACATTTCCCATAGCGGTCTTGTTTCTCACCGTTCCCGGAATAAGTCCGGGTGTGATCAAAAATTTCATTTTTTCTATAATCCTTTCTCTGTTATTCATAAGGCTGTGAGTTTATTATAGCAGACATTCATTTGATTGTCAAGAGCCCTATTGTGAATTTTCAATAAATTCTTAAAAACAACTCTTCAACGGGCAAAAGGATTATCACGATATATTTCAGCGGCAAGCCTGTTTTCGTATGTACCTTGCTTATCTTTATAAAGATACAGCTTACCGTTATCCATCATATATATTTTGTCGGCTCGTTCGGCAATTGCCATATCGTGGGTAACCATAATGAGCGTTTGTCCGATCTCGGCTTTTAGTTCGAGCAGAAGACCCAGCACCTCATCCGCATTTTTTCTATCAAGATTTCCTGTCGGCTCATCCGCAAACAGCACCTGCGGTCTGTTGATGATCGCACGTGCGATGGCAACTCGCTGTGCCTGTCCGCCCGACAGTTCAGACGGCAGATGCCCGAGTCTGTCGCCGATGCCGAGAAGGCGTATTATCTTTTTCATATGCTCGCGAAAGCTGTCATCATGTCTGTCGCACATGACGGTGGGAACAAGAATGTTTTCAAGAGCGGTAAACTGCGGTATAAGATTGTGCTTTTGAAAGACCATACCCGTAAAATCACCGCGAAACTTCGCAAGTTCATTTGCCGAAAGCGATGTGATCTCTGTCTCTTGAATGGTTACAGTTCCGAAATTTGGTCTGTCGAGACCCGAGAGAAGACCAAGCAGTGTTGATTTGCCCGAACCTGACGCACCCATTATCGCAAGAAATTCACCTTTATCGACCTTTAGCGAAACATGATCGACAGCGGTCACAGTCTGATCGTACTGCGAATACTGCTTTATCAAGTCTCGTGCTTCAAGAATGATACCCATTACCTTATACCCCTTTCTTTTCCATACCTTTTTAGCACCGATCGCATTGATATGCCGATGCCAAGCAGTGCTCCGACAGATGTAACAAGTGCCCCGACAACAAGCGGCAAAACGGGAACGCGATAGGGAAAACGACAGACCGCCTCGCCGATCGCAAGGACACTCATACCGATCGGGGTGTTTGCAAAGATCCATATAAAAAACGAGGTCAAAGACGCTGATACGATGAATGAAACCGCCGATACAACAGAAAGATACAATGCATCCACATTAAAAAGTTTTTCGATATCGCTCTTTTGCGCACCGAGAGCGTAGTATGATTCAAATTCCGAATCACGTTTTTTATAGAATATAATAAGAGACACGCTCATAACTATCGGGACGACCAAAAGCGATGATATTGCAATAAAACGAAGGAGTTCCGGAGTGTTCTTGTTTTCCTTGGTTGCCTTGACCGTCACGCCGTCGAGATCGATCACCTTCAAATTGTCGCAAAAATCTGCCGCATATCTCAGATTGATGCCGACAAGCTCAAGATCGTCCTTGGAAATATCGTTACAAACAACGATCTTTGCGTGATCGTAAGCGACCTTTCTGTCGGTTATCTGCAAATACGCGCTCTCGGGAAGATAGATTGACAGAGCCGAGTCGGAAGGCATATTTGATATCACCGCACCGACAGTGTAGGTTTTATAGCGATAATCGTAATTATCGAGCATATCGGCAAGAAAATCGTTCATATCGACGACAAACGGCAGATCGGGCACCTCGCCCGAAAGTCGCGAATCGACCGCAATTTTGACCGTGTCCCCAACCTTTAGCTTTATTTTGCGATGGTTATTCAGCGAATCGGAAATGGCTATCATCGACGAGTTTTCGATTACATCATAAAGGCTTCCGCTTACACTGTACCCGCAAAACTCGATCCACTTTGCGACCTCGTCATCAAGAGCGTAATAATTCAGATCAAGAAATCCCTTATCGCCCGAGACCGATATCGAGCCCGAATCTGCATCAACCGACTTTGACTCGATAAGTATATGTGAGTTGCATTCATACGCACTGACCATCGATTCTTTATAAACAGCATCAATACCGTTTATTGATGCGACGAAGTTTGACATTTCGGCATCATATGTGTCGGTGTAGCTTATAATTTCTATTACTTCATAATCCCCCTCGGCGTCTTCCGAAACGGGGTTGCCGTTTTCATCAACCTTTACTCTGCTGACGGTCGGTTCAAACGAAAGCTCATATTGAAAGATCGGCATACTCTCAGCCATTTCAAAATCAGCCGCAAGACATGACGCAAAAACGAACAGGAGCGAAAAAGCAAGCGAGAAAGCGTTTAGTTTGATTATATATCTGCGAAATCTCTTAAGAGAGAGTTTTTCAATACCGCGCGGAAAATCGCAGGATAGAATATCTGCGCTCGTTTTTGGGGAGGCGATCAACTCCGAGTTGTCCTCGGATGATAAAAGTTTGACCGGGCTTTTTTGCGATATCGATCGAAAGTTGATAAAAACAGCAGACAGCGTCGCGGCAAGCGACAAAACAAGGGCAAGAGGCAGTGCATAAGCACAAAACCTGAAATCAAGCCCCGAGCTTATTATCATTATCGACGACAGTGCAAGCGTCAAAAGAGACGATGGAAGTATTAACATCAAGTTTATAATTGTCGCCTCGGTCGCCGAAAGCGAAAACAGCTTTTTCAGCCCCGCGCCGAACGACATATATATACCGTAATCAAAGCTGTAAGACGGAGAGAGCACGGCATAGAGCACTCTTATTACAAAAATTCCGACAAATAGAGCGGCAAGAGTCATAACAAATGTCAAAACTCCGTAAAAAGCTTTATCAATATGATAATCGAGAAGCGGCGTTCTGTATTCATCGAAATCACCGTCTTTTTCGAGCGAGGGGTAGTATGATGCCGCAAAAAGATCATATGCATCAGAGACGCTCATTCTATCGCTGTCAAATGCAATTTCGACATCGTAGATTTTGAATTTTGTCCCTGTTGTCAAAGAACCCTCTGATATCGTTCCGCCGACGATCGAGAAAAATTTGTCCTCTTCAGTCTGCATAACCTCAAATTGAGTGACATGCGCATACTGTTCCGGGGTCAGTGAAAGTAAGCGAAGATGATAGACAAGCCCGTTTGAGTTCACATATTTTTCTCTGAGATACTTCTCTTGAGAGTGCGAGTAATTATATCTGACAAAAAGCAGAGTTCCGATAACGCTCTGGAGCAAAAATATCGCCGCAATTATCGCGACATATCGCTTATACTCTTTTTTCAGCGTATTCTTCGCCATGCTTATATTTCTCTTTATACGCAGTGAAAAGGGCATTTCATCACCTTCCTACTTTTTTGAATAAACAAAAGCACAAAAGGGGGAGCGACCCGCACTTTGCACGGATCGATCCCCCAACAAACTATGATGTTTTGCTTTACCCGTTGAGGGTTTGCCGACTTATCAGACCTGAACGCTGTAGTTAGGTGCTTCCTTTGTAATGCTGATATCATGCGGATGCGACTCACGCAGACCGCCTGCGGTTATGCGAACAAATTTGCCGTTTTCCTTGAGATCGGCAATCGTTCCCGTTCCGCAATATCCCATACCTGCGCGGAGACCGCCCATCAGCTGATATACGGTATCAGAAAGAGCTCCTTTATAAGGAACACGCCCCTCTACTCCCTCGGGGACGAGCTTTTTCGAACCCGACTGGAAATAGCGATCCTTGCTTCCCTTTTCCATAGCAGCAAGCGATCCCATGCCTCGATATACCTTGAACGAACGTCCCTGATAGATCTCCATCTCGCCGGGAGCCTCATCGCAACCTGCAAAGAGCGAGCCGATCATGATAACGTCACCGCCCGCAGCAATCGCCTTGGGAATATCGCCCGAATACTTGATACCGCCGTCTGCTATAACGGGTATTCCATACTGCTTTGCAACTTCATATACGTCGTTTACGGCAGTAAGCTGAGGCACGCCGATACCTGCAACGATACGCGTTGTGCAAATAGATCCGGGACCGATACCGACTTTAACGGCGTCAGCACCTGCCTCAATAAGATCTCTTGCCGCCTCTCCCGTTGCAATATTGCCCGCGATAAGCTGGCAATCAGGGAAGGCTGCCTTGACTTTTCTCACGCAGTTCATGATACCCTCGGAATGTCCGTGTGCGCTGTCGAGAACAAGGAAATCTGCTCCGACTGCAAGAAGAGCACCTGCACGCTCAAGAACGTCATTTGTGACACCTATAGCCGCGCCGCAAATAAGTCTTCCCTTTTCGTCTTTTGCCGAATTTGGGTATTTGCTTGCTTTCTCGATGTCTTTGATCGTAATAAGACCCTTCAGCACAAAATTTTCGTCAACGAGCGGCAGTTTTTCGATCTTATGTTTCGAAAGTATTGCCTCTGCTTGTTCAAGCGTCGTTCCGACAGGTGCGGTAACAAGACCGTCTTTGGTCATAACATCGCAGATCTTGCAGTTATAATCCTTAAGGAAACGCATATCACGGTTGGTGATAATGCCAACAAGCTTTTTGTTCTCGTCACAGATCGGAACGCCCGAAACCTTATACTTGCCCATGAGAGCGTCCGCCTCATAAACATAGTTATCGGGTCCGAGACAGAAGGGATTGGTTATTACCCCGTTTTCCGAACGCTTAACGCGCTCGACCTCATCCGCCTGTCTTTCGATCGGCATATTCTTGTGGATAACTCCCGCACCACCCTCTCTTGCTATAGCTATTGCCAGTTTGGACTCTGTTACGGTATCCATTGCCGCACTCATGAGCGGAATGTTGAGTTTGATCTTTTTTGTGAGCTGTGTTTCAAGCTTTACGGTTGCGGGGAGAACCTCGCTTTTTTGCGGTACAAGAAGCACATCATCAAAAGTCAGACCTTCTTTTACAAACTTTGAGTTTTCCATTTTACTACCGTTCCTTTCTGTGTGTCATCGCTTTTTGGTTTCATGGCTGTACATTTGATCAGATAAAATACAGTTTATGTTATTATAATACAGTTTTAAGATTTTGTCAAGTGAAAAAACAAAAAAATCTTATAAAATAGCGGCAGATCGATAGTGGTAACGATCTGCCGCCGTAAATTATTGTGATTTCTTCTCTATGACGTGAATGTTTTCGGGCAAAATTCCCGACTGCTCATAGACGATCGAAAGTATCTGAGAGAGCTCGCTGTCAATAAGACCATCGGACGAAACGATAACATTCACCTTCTCGTCATCAATGACCGCAACACACTCAGCAAATCCTTTCGACTTTACAAGCGTCTCGATGTTTGCCTCTTGCTCGATTCTCGCCGACAAAAGCTCGATACGCTCGTATGCAGTCTTTTTCGCCTCTTCGGTCGCATCGGTCGATGCAGTGATCTGATAGAGGACCTCAAGTGCCTCGTCTCTTGCGCGAGTCCTGTCTATCTGTGCCATTGCAAAATAGCTTTCGTTTTCCGATATATCATCGGAAGATGCATCTTTGTCGTCGGTTTTTCCTCCTGACTGTGCGTAGTCTTTCGGGTCGTAATCTCCTTTTTTGTCGCTATCGGAAAAGAGGGCAAAATTGAGCCAAACTGCCGCTCCGATAAGAAGTACCGAACCCATTATCACGAGATTTCTGCCGAGATTGCTCTTAAAGCTTGTTGCTATTTTTTCAAATCCTTTTTTATATACCTCCGGAAGCTTTGACCCACTTTCAGTTTTGATTATTTTCATGTGATGCTACCTCCGATCGGATTATGTTCCATATCTATGCGGCGACAGGACAAAATATACACCGACATCACCCTCCCGAGCAAACAAATATTTTGCCGCTCGACAGAGAGAGCACGGATGACAGCAGAGATATTATCTTTTTCTGAACGGTCGGATCATCTCCGCCGTCACAGACTACCGCAACGCCCCTTATGCTCGGGGCATATTCAGACAAAACAAGACCGCTCTGTCCGCCCCCCTCGTCGCGTATTACCGTATAACTGCCGTTTTTTTCGGCAACATCGTATTTGTATGAGTTATCAATTACGACCATAACGGACGAATTTGATGCTCCGTCGATCAGATCGATCATTTCCGCAAGTCGTTCTTCAAGTCTTTTTTCGTATGCCTCAAATGAAAAACTACCGTCTTTTTGTTCTTCGCGATCGGCATTTTCGGAAATATTTGTATCATTTCCGATATTCCCCGAGATAACGATCAAAAACACTCCCGCCGCAAGGGCGAGAATGATATAGGAAAGTCCTTTCAACCGAAGCACTTTTTTTATAAAATCAGTCAATTGTATTTATCTCCGCAACGTCAATGCCGTATTTTGTGCTTATATATTTTTTGCAGGCTGTTTTATCGATCGACCCTTCCACCGATATCGAAAGCCGCTTTATACTGATGGTTTCGTCGTCATCCGCCTTTGCCTCGGCAACGACATTTATTTTATCCCGATCTATCGAGTACGAATATGAAATATCTTCGGCAATCCTTTCTTCAATGACTCCCTCAAAGCTTTCGGCAATAAGTCCCGCACTCGAAACCGTACTGACACTCGCTGTCGTATTGGAATTAAGCAGATCGGTAAGTTCCCCGCTTATCTCGCCGAAAAACGAAACGGTCGGTGTCAACAAGGCGAGCGTTATAATCGCTGATATTACAAATCCGACTTCTTTTGAATATTTTTCGGGCACAAGAAATAAAAGAATCGACGATACTGCCGAAAGGGCAATAATCAGTGCAAATGAATTTTTAATGTTTTCCATATTTCACCCAAAAAGTCAGCTTATCGCACACACGCTCTTTACAAAGAATGACAGACAATAAATATAGGCTATATCAAAAACGACAAGGACTGCCATCATATGACCTATCAGCTTTGCACCGTTTGATAAAACAGAAGAAACCGCTGAAGAACCAAGCATGGCAGCGATCGCGGACGAGAAGGACAGAATAGCTCTCGATGTAAGAAGTAAAAGTAGGGGAGAAAGCGACATAACTATAACGACGACGGCGGCAAGCGTTCCCGTGACGCTCCTGATAAGTGTTACTGACGACGAGAGTACCTTTATGCTGTCTCCGAGCATGCCTCCGATCACCGGGATTGCCTGTGCCGCCGCAAATTTGACCGTTCGCACCGACATACTGTCGGATGCCGCCGAAATCGATGTTTGAAACGACATGAAGATCGATATGGCAGTCATTACGAAAACAAGAAGTCCGGTGGTAAATTTTTGCATAAATGATGCTATCGGCTGAATGTTGAGCGATCTGCATGCACTCGATACGAGAAGCAGTGACATTGATATCTCAAATGTCGGAACGATGATATTTGATACGATCCCGCCGCCGACAAGACTTATCGACGATATCCAGCCGATATGTGCCGCCGACGCAAGACTGTTACCGCCCGAAAGATAAAGTGCGGACATTATCGCGCCAAAGGATGTGATAAAAGCACAAATTGCGTTTATTAACTCGACGGTCACCTTGAACTGACCGTAAACAAGCGAATACACCTTTACGGATGTACACAGTGCTGCAACCCATTCAATGTGTGCCGATGATCTCCCGAGACAGCCTGCAACCGAAGAAAGTGCGATAATTGCGATAAGCTCCCAAAGATCTGACAACAGATCCTTTATTGATCTGCCGAAAAGCTTTGAAAGAAGACTTGTTAAAAATTCACCATTCAAAAGCGAAGGTATGTCCGACGCATCGGCATCCTTTATATCACTCGGCAGATATTCTTCCGTCTCGTTTGGAACTATCTCCCAAAAATCGGACAAATCGCCGCTGTCAGCAAATACGGTATGCGAAAACGATCCGTGAATCGCGATCAGGATCAGCATAACAAAAAGACACTTTGTCCGTATATTCTTTATCATATTCGCATTATTTTTCAAGCATCGAAAGTGCAAGAGCGACGATACTTTTCCAAAGCGGATAAGCAATAAGGACAAGCTCGCATTTTGCGATGAAATTTACGGCAGACGTTACCGCTCCCTCTCCGTAATCGCGGCAAATATCAGATGCAAACGAGGAAGCAAGAGACACACCGAGCGACTTGAGCATTATTTTAACGCCGCCTTTGTACCCTTCAAAGTCGCACAATGTCTCAAGACTCTCGATCGTCGGCGATATAAGTGCAAGTCCGCCGATGACAAGTGTCGTGGCGAGCATGATGCCGATCGGTCTTGCGACATTTGGTTGAAGGCGATCAACGACAGATATTAAAAAGACGCCGACTATAGCGAGAGAAAATAAAGCCAAGATCTTCACAGTCCGAAAAGTTGGCTTATGGTTTCGAGCAGTTCGGACACCTGCCGAACCATCATAAGCATAATAACGATAACACCAGCTATTGAAACCATCATAGCCTGCTCCTCTCTGCCCGTTTTGCTGAGAATTTGATATGCAACGCTTACTATCAGACCGACGCCCACAACTCGAAAAACAAGTTCCGTATCCATTAATCATAAGCTTCCTTTCGTGACTAAACAAGCAGTATCACGATCATGATTCCAAAAAGCATACCGAGAGACGAGTACGCCTTTTGTCTCGCAGGCGATTCCTTTGACAGCCTTGCCTGATTTTCGTAAAGCTCATCTATCAAATTATCACAAGATGACACAAGCTCGCCTATCGGAAGTGCCCCCATCTCATGTGCGAAATGCTCAACAGATCGCTCGCAAGGCTCATCAAGCTCGAAACATTTTACTCTGTCAAGGGCGGCGGACAGTCCATCTGATCGCATGATGGAGCAAAATCCGTTTTTTTCAAGAGTTTCACTTGAAAATGAGTCAAAAATATCGACAGACGGCGATTTGAAATAAAGTGCCTTACGCCTTATGTGTTTTATAAGTGCGATAAGTGCCTCATTATTTTTCAATCTTCCGCCTTCACTTCCCGCAAGCAAAAATCCGACCGCACTGCAGGAAACAAATATTGCAAATATACCGAAATAACGCAGATACATCCGATCTCCCCCGAAACATTTTATAGATAACACTATCACGCATCGCAAAAATCAAACTCCACTCGCCCGTATGCGGGGTCGCGACGAATCCCGACATAGAGATCAAAAACACCTGCCTCATGAAGAAGCTCTATACCACTTCTCTTAAGAAGTGAGTCCACCGACATACCGTGCGCCGTTGCTACTATCGGTACACCCGTATTTTGAACCGACAACATTGACCACGCCTCTTCTTCCGATCCGATCTCATCGCAAATTATGTATTGTGGGTTCAATGTCCTTGCCGCTATTTCAAATGCTTTGGCTTTCGGATAACCGACAAGGATATCGGCATTGTCGGGAAGTCGTTCACGATCGGCAAAGAGCTCCCGTCTTTCATCGACCACCGCAACTCGCCTCCCCGCTCGCTCGGCAAGCGAAAAAGCAAGATCGCGTAAAACAGTGGTTTTCCCGACCCCGGGCGGCGAATAGATCAAAGCCGACTTATAAAATGACCCCCCGGCGAGCCTTTCGTATATCGGGGCACTGACATTTGACACACGTATCGGAAGACGCACGCAAAGTGAGGTTATATCAAATATCTGCGATATATTGTCCTCATCAACGACTGCACTTCCGCATACTCCGACACGAATGCCGAGCGGCAGGCAAAAATAGCCCTCAACTATCGTGTCCATGTGTGAAAAAACCGAATCCTCACAAAGACCGACAAGCGTTCGTTCAAGATCCGCCTCAGCCATAAGATAGGGGGACAAAATGTTCTCACCGCCGACGACCGCCGCTATATGCCGCCCTGCCCTGAAACGAAGTTCTGAAAGGCTCGGATATCTCTCGGCAAGCGAGGATACCGCGGCGGCAGTCATACCGCTAAGCCTCGACAGTACAAACGCAAGTTCCTCGGTCACATCATCACCGCCTGTCAACAAGTTAAGCATTGATACATTATATGGTCATCCGAAAAAAATAGAACAAACAACATCTCCCTCAAACCGACAAGCTCGGTTTGAGGGAGATGAAGAGGTTTAATTGTTTTTACCGATTTGCAGATCTTATCATTCTGCCGAGAACCAAACGAGCATCTCGCACTCTTGTCTGTTTGCAAAGGCAAAGTAAGGAATAAACTTTAAGGTCACGCTCTCATATTTGCGGCATGCTTTTCGATAAAGCTCGGGGGTATCGAAGGACGGTCTTCTCTTTCCAGAGCATGTTAGTGTCAAAACCGAAAGCTCGTGATCGAAAGACTCCTCGAACGAGCTTGTATCGACGATAACATCACGAAGTGACGAGCCGTTATCGACACCTT
This sequence comes from uncultured Lachnospiraceae bacterium, assembly GCA_964582375.1. Classification (GTDB taxonomy): domain Bacteria; phylum Bacillota; class Clostridia; order Oscillospirales; family CAG-272; genus CAKSQF01. The sequence goes on along the minus strand of CAZORL010000003.1, from coordinate 13,066 downwards.
CCATGCAATAGAGCACGGGACCGCGCATCAGGGCGTATTTTCCGCAAAGAGTCTCAGCTCTCGGGTCGGCCTCAACGATGTAGGTTGGAATACCAAAATCAAGTGTCAGGGTGTCACCGTCTCGGACATCGAACCGGGCGTATCCGTTGACAGTCTCACCGACATAGCACTCGCACCATCCGGGCACTCGAACGGCAAGTTTGGCAGGTGCGCCGTTATAGTGTATCTCGATCTTTCCGTCGAGCGGATAGTTTGTTTTCTGTGACAGTTTGACGGGCTGAGAGCAAAGTGTAAACTCGGATTTTGACTCCATAAACTGATGGACAAAGATGGTATTATCCTCATCGGAGGTCGTATACATCAGATCAGCGATCGCAGGGATAAATCTTGTCACGTTTGGAGGACAGCAAGAACAGCCGAAGACCTCCTGTCTTCTCGAAAGCGGGAAATGTATTCCGCCGCCGAAAGCATCCCTTCCTCTGAGTCTCGGTATGACCTCAAGCGGATTTTCATAGAAAAATGCCTTTCCGTCAAGCGAGACGCCCGAGAGGAATCCGTTATATATCTCGCGCTCGACCGTATCGGCATAGCGGCGATCATTTTCGAGAAGGAGCATTCTGTGGGCAAAGATTGCAAGACCGAAGGATGCACAGGTCTCGGTATATGCGAGCATATTCGGCAGATCGTAATTTGTAACAGTAAACGCCTCGCCCGCCGAGGTTGAACCGATACCGCCGCTTATGTACATCTTCCTATAATAGATATCATCAAACACACGGCGGCACGCATCGAATAGTTCGGTATCGCCGTCAATTCTCGCAAGATCAGCCATCGCCGAGTAAAGATAGGTTGCCCTGACGGCATGTCCCTTAGCCTCAGTTATCTCGCGCACGGGCATATCGGACTGATTATAGCTGCCCTTTATCTGCTCGTCGGCAACTCCGCGATTATTGACGAAAAATTCGGAGAGCTCGAGATAACGACGCTCACCCGTGCACTCGTAAAGCCTTACAAGTGCAAGCTCGATCTCCTCATGTCCCGGGGTTACAAATGCGGCGTCACGATCGATCACAAAGCGTCTTTCGATATAATCGGCATATTTGCACATTGCTTTAAGGAACTTATCTTTGCCTGTTGCGTTGTAATACGCGACAGCCGCCTCGATAAGGTGTCCCGCACAATACAGCTCGTGCCAATCGCGGTTGCGAAAACGAGACGCGGGATCGATATGCTGAAAATAGGTATTAAAATATCCGCAAGGCTCTTGCTTTTCGACGATCAGATCAACGACGCCGTCAACGATCGCCTCAAGCTTCGGCTCTCTCTTTTTTGCAGTCAGGTTGGCGACGCCCTCGATCCACTTTGCGACATCCGAATCCCAGAAGAAGTGTGGCTTGTTGGGCATGCCCTCCTTCCAATTAAATTTGAACGCCTCGAATCTACCGGTCTCGACAAATCGATCATATACGGCGTAAACGGTCGAATTTCTGACCATATCCTGTCGTTCTTTCCAAAATCCGCCGGTTATTTCTGTCTTATCAAAGCTCACCGATCTCATAAAAATCTCCTGTTATTTAACAACGAATGCAAAAGGAAGTCTCCAAGAAGAATCCTGATAGTAGAGAGTAACGCTCGGCATCAAGAACTCGCCCTCGTAATACATGCACGACGAGCTTCCGCCGTCAAGGTTCGCCGCATTGACAGCACCATATTCGAGCATAATCGAAATAAGATCTGCCGCAGTCGCTCCTATATGGCCCTTATAGCCTCTGCCATCGGTGACAAGGAGCATAAGTGCGCCGTCCGAACGCTGTCCGATAACGGTACGCGGATTCTGACCGCTTCCCTGTCCGTTAAGTTCTCTTGCTTTACCGTTAATTACAAGCTTGACAAAGTGATTGTTTGAATCGGATGTATCCTCCTGGAAGGTCGTCGCATCTCTGATATCAAGCTCTTTTATTATTGCCTCGACCTCTTTAGCAGACTTGCCGTCGATATCGACGATCTGAAGAAGATTACCGTTCGTCAGTCCTATAAGAACAAGGCCCTTATTTTTTTCAGGCTCATTAAGCTGAATTTTACCATTCGAAACGACAACACCGATCGGTCTGCCGCCCTTATTACCCGACGAATAATACATTCCCGCATTGACACCGGCGATCGCACCCGCATCCTTCACGATCTTATCAAGCGTGTCGCCATACTCACGCCATGGATAGATGGTCGCAAGGCTGACCCTCGAGGGGTCTTTGATTATCATAAGTGTTGCGTCAAACGACCCTCTGCCGGTGATCTTTTCGATCGTGATATCGCCCTCGATCGGCTTTGTCGGGTCATCGGGTCGTTGTGTGCCCTCATTGCCGACACCTATCGAAATGAGTCCGGGATCGACCGTTTCGGTCATCTGTCCCATGGAGTTATGATCTACGATCTCCTGTATTTCTTCGGGAGAAAGATACCAAGACGCAAGAAACTTCATCTGACCCGTTTCGAGAATGGTCGTAACAAATGTCGATCTTGCGGCGGGAGATATATCGCTGCAGATAAGTTTCATCGCGAAGAAGAGTGTCGCGGCGATGGCAAGCACCGTCACGAGCAAAAACGACAGCACACCGAGGAATATTTTCAGTGCGGTAAGTGCTATCCGCGCTCCCTTTGATCTTTTTTTCATTCTTTTATTTGCAGTGCTCATAGTATATCCTTTCCGACCGAACGATCATATATTCGATCTGTAGTAGACCATATACCACTGAGGATCGTCAACTCCGTCATCGGTAGCATCGACCTTTACATAGTAATAAGTCGCATCGATCTTGTCTTCTCTTATCTGTCCCGTACGTGTGAGTTTCATCCTCTTGGTTAGTTTAACCTCGCAAGAAAAACAGTTATCGCTGAATTTGACAAAGCCACCGACGCTTTCATCGACGAATGCGGGATTCATGAGTGTATGATTCGAGGTAAACGTGATATCGATGCCGGTCGCGTATTCATAAAAGCTTTTATAAAGGTAGGAATCCTCGATAAGATATGCGGCAAGAGTCGCAAATCCATGCTGTTTGCCCGAGAGATCGTCGGATGTGAAAAGGCTGTGAGTCTCAACAGATTTGAGAACATCAAAAACATCGCTTATTTCGGATGGAATGCTGTCGGTTTTTGTCAGTTCGGTGACTTTGAGATAACCTTTTTCGTAGTCAACCTCGACATTCCCTCCGATATTATCGGTCACCTTGACATCGGGGGTCTTTCCCTCCTCGGTAAGGATGGAGAACTTATATGTAACAAGGCTCGGAACGCTTGACATGTATTCCTTGATCATGTCAAAACCCGTCATCTCGATCTTTGACAGGCTATCAGACACAAGAGTCTGTCCGCCCGTTTCTACCTTAAACGAATCGGGGACGGTTATTTCAAAGGACTTGTACTTTATCTTATCAACATTATTGGTATCGACCTCGACAACGTGACCGTACTCGTCCTCGGCTGTTATTGTTTTGATCTCGCTGAACGAAGATGCGGAATATGAAACATTTCCGTCTGCTCCGAGGATGCCGCTCATCTTATTGCCATCGACCGTCACGGTGATACCGTCAGGAAATGTCAGATTAAACGATGCAGTCGTGATCGGCTCGATCGAGACGAGTTCCCAATCGCTGCATGTAAAAATAAGAAGCTTTGTGCGTTCGTTGACACCGCGTATCCTCATTTTCGCAACCTGACGATCGCCCGAATAAAGAGCATATCCGCTCGAATCGGAGTCACCCTCATCAAGCAACTTTTTGTATGTGATATTACCCTCGGCGATAAGGTCAACATAGGGCTTTACGAACGGCGAGTTCTCGTCAAATTCTCCGATAAAGCCCTTTGGAAGAGTGATCATCTGCGAGATGGTGCCGTTTTTTGCCGCATTCACAAACGCTTTTATATTCATTTCCACCGCTTTCTCGGGCTGAGCGGATTCATATTCGGCAAGCTGTCCCTTGACCTTCGAAAGCAGCATTGATGCTCCGAGAACGAGCAAAAAAGCATACAGAATGAGCGAGATGGTAAATATCAGTTTCTTTTTCATATATCCGTTACCGGCATTTTGCGCACGTGCACAAAAATCCTTTCTATATTGATACAGGGAGACCTCTCCTTTGATAAAAGACGCATCAAAAGAGTAATCCGTGACAACCGATCGAAAAAAGTTCGGTCTCAAAAAGCGATCTGCGGTTGCATCCCATTATACAACATTTTGATAACGGATGTGTGTATAGATTGTAAAAAAATGAAAAAGAGCAGTCACATCATGAGAAAACGTGACTGCTGAATTTCACCGATAGGTTCAGTGTGCGCTGACTATATCGAACGTATCCTTGGCGATCATAAGCTCCTCATCGGTAGCAACGACGAGCATGCGCACGGATGCGTCATCAGTCGAAATATCGCCCTCTCCGCCGTGAACTGCGGCAAGGTTCTTTTCCTCATCGATCGCAACGCCCATAAACGCAAGCTTTTCAGCAACGCGACGACGATACTGGGGATTGTTTTCACCGATTCCGCCGGCAAAAGCGATCACATCGAGTCTGCCCATGGATGCCGCAAAGCCTCCGATATATTTTGTAAGCTGATGGCAAAGCATATTCTCGACGAGCACCGCCTTGGGATCGCCGTCCTTTGCGTGCTGTTCGATCCAACGGTTATCGGATGTTACGCCCGTAACACCGAGGATTCCCGACTTTTTATTCATGATCGTATCGATCTCATCGGGGGTGAGGTTTTCGTTTTTCATGAGAAGCGGAACGATCGCAGGGTCGATCGAGCCGCAGCGAGTACCCATCATAATTCCCTCAAGCGGGGTAAGACCCATGGTTGTATCAAAGCACTTTCCGCCCTTGACAGCTGAAATCGACGATCCGTTGCCGAGATGGCATGTCACGACATTAAGCTCTTCGGGTTTCTTGCCGAGCATTTCGGCAACCTTCAATGTGATATAGCGATGCGATGTACCGTGGAAGCCGTAACGACGGATACCGTATTTTTCGGCATATTCATGAGGAATTGCATAAGTATAAGCAAAATCGGGCATCGTCTGATGGAAGGCTGTATCAAACACCGCAACCTGAGGAAGATCCTCGCCCATGATCTCGGCACACGCACGGATGCCTGTCAGATTGTGGGGGTTGTGGAGAGGTCCGAGCGGGATGCAATCGGTGATCGCCTTAACAACAGCACCATTCATACCGTCAACAAGGACCGATGATGTAAACTTGTCGCCGCCGTGCAGGACTCTGTGTCCAACGGCATCGATCTCGGACATGGACGAGATAACGCCAAGCTCGGGGTCGATCAGGCAGTCAACGACCTTTCTGATTGCCTCTGCGTGATTGGCAAAAGGCTTCGTCTCTGTGTAGGGCGTATTTCCGGGGAGAGTATGTTTGAAGTTGGGTTTGCCAACCTTCGCAAGACCTTCCGCATCCATACCGATGCAGTCAGCCATGCCTTTAGCGAGAACCTTTGCGGCAGGCATATCAAAAAGCTGATATTTAAGCGATGAGCTGCCTGCATTGATAACGAGAATTTTCATAAATAATTACCTACTCCTGTTTAGAATATATGTACGGCATCGAGCCATTTCTCGATACACTTGATATTTGCCTCTATTCTACCATATTTTTTTGTTTTTTACAAGCCCTTTTTGAAAATCTTTGCATGAAATTTGCACAAAATTTCAAATATTATCTGTCGGCATCCTCGAGGTACTGCATGTCATGTATATGATCTGAAATCTTTGCGAGCAACTTGACAAGGTGCGGATGGCGGAGCTTATATTTTTATCGTCGAGATTTACAAAGGGATCGTCCATCAAAACAAATGCTCGCTTTCCCTCGAAGAGTGCATCGGCAAGGGAGAGCCTTGCGCAAAGTTCTATGACATCACGAAGACCACTGCTCTCGCTCGACAGATCTCTCGTCTTTCCCGCCTCACTGTACGAGACGGCAAGATCTCGCCCGACAAAGCAGTCAGGGGCACTGTCCTGCTTGAACATTTCAAAATAGCCGTCAAAAGCCGTCTGCATTTTTGGAAGATAACCTTCTTCAAGTTCTTTGGCCGCCTTTTGGAGATATTTTATCGCAAGCTCGATCGCCTCATAATTTTTTGTTGAGACAACGATCTTTTCGGATATCGCGGCAAGTTCTTCTTCAAGCTCGGGTGCTTTATCTATCTCAGCCTCAAGCATGGATCGTTCATTTTTTGCGGCATTAAGCTCTGCCGCGATACGCTCGCACTCGGCTCTGCACGCATCGATGTCGCACCTAACCTCGCTCTGCGTTCGCATTTCGTTCAAATCTTCCTCGCTTATGACAAAATCATCAAACTCGGAAAGTGCCTTTTTTGCCAGATCGAGTTTTGTGCGCGAATACCTAAGCTCGGATATGCGGTCGGTCAAGAAGGAGAGCTTTTCTTGATAATTATTACCGATCGCGGCGGTTACCGAAAGAAAATCTTCAAGTCTTGCGCGAAGAGCGACAGACTCATTGTGGATGTCGGCAAGTCTTGCCCTCTTCGATTCCTTTTCGGCAAAGAGCGTATCTCGCTCGCCGACCAGTGCGGAAAGCTCTTCAAGCGATCCGACCTTGTATTTTGCGCAAATTGACAAGCAGCCGTTTTCAAGCTCGGATCTTTTGGTCGAAAACTTGTTGATTTCGGCACTTTTTAGCAGATATTCCGAATGCTCGCGTTCGGAAATTGACATCTCATCTCGGTACTCGGACATCTTCTTAAGATAGAGAAAGGCAAAAACACCTGCCAAGATCATTGAAACAAGAACGATCGCTAAACCGACCATTGGGGCAAAAAACGCAAGTACCGCGCCAATCATTAAAATAAGTGCCGAGAGAGCAAGCTGCCAACCGATCGACGGTTTTTTTGCGGTTATTGCAGATCCTTTACCGTCCGAGTATTTTTGAGAAAGTGATATGTACACAGGATCGGATGAAAGTCGCTCGATATCGCGTTCGAACTCCCTTTGAGCGGTTGCGATATTGCCAAGTTTTGAAATGTCCTCATCCAAAGCATCAAGCGACGAAAGATAGGAGAGTCGAGCTTCTTTTTCGGAAGAAAAATCGAATGTTTTTGCGTCCTTCTCCAAAGAGTCGAGTTTTACGCTGATCGTTCGTGCTCTCTCGATATCCTCTTTGCTCGGAAGTTCACCGATAAAAAGTGACGACAACTCATCACACTCTTTTTTTACATTTTCATATTCCGACAAGGCTCGATTTTTTTTGAGGAGTTTTTCTCTCATGCTGTCGGCGTCGATGGCGCGCGTGTACTCAGCGTCATATTCGGCAAGCCTCTTCTTGGTCTCGATCTCTTCATTTGAGAGTTTGGATATCCTCTCACTATTTTGCGAAAGAGTCTGTGACAATCGGTCAAGCCGTGCGAGTTTTGACATGCATTCATCACGTTCGAGCGATAGCTGATTAAGCGTTCCGCCGTCACCTCTTAAAGCTTTATAGCTCTTTTTCTTATCGGTCAGGCACTCGAGCGCGTGTGCAAGCCTCTCGGCATCATCCTCTGCTGAAAGGATACCGCTCAGCTTTTTTATGATAGATCCGTTGTCGGCTTTAACGCCCTTCGTATGAATATATGGAGATCCGACAAGAAGGAGAGAACGCTCGAATGTCGGCTCATCAACACCGAGAAAATGCTCGCCCACCGATTCGGGACAGTCAATCTCCTCGTGAGTTGTGTTCAGGAATAGGCGACATTCGTCGGATGTCTCCTTTGACGTTGAAAAAACACGCTCAAGTCGATATTGTTTGCCGCCGTCTTCGAATATCAGCGTCCCACCAAACGGCTTTTTTCCTGCCGACCACGGCGTATATTTTTTTCTGCTGCTGTCCTTAACTCTGTTTGACGGTAAACCGTAAAGCATTGCCTTCACGAAAGCCGCAAATGTTGTTTTACCGCTTCCGTTATCGGCACGAACAGGACAAAAATCGCCGTCAAACGAAAGATCCGTGTCAACGAGTTTACCGAAACTCTCGATATGGCAACTTATAAGTCTCATCTCGGCATCTCCTCTCCCGAAAGTGCGGCAAACGCATATTTTATCGCAAGCTCCTTGACCGAGTCAGCAGCATCGCTCTCCCTTATCAGCTCGACGAACTTTCCTCTCAGCGAAAGAGAGCTTATCTCGGTGTCAGATATGGAAACTCTTGTGCTGTCAACTATCTTGAAATCAAAAAAATCGGAAAGCACTTCACGCACAAGCGGCGAAAACGGCGATATCATGCTGTCTGCTTTGCCCTCAAATTCAACTCTGACGCAGTCATCGCAAGGCACATCGGCAAGCTTTGTCACAAGTACTTCGGACAGCTCAAAATTTGATGCGATGTTATCGGTGGATACATGAATATCATGGTACAGGCGATCAAATGTCATGATCGGCATATGACTTAACACATGATCGCTTATTTCAAGAAGCTCGACACTCTTTTCTCCGCACTCGTCATATCCTCTTCCGTTCGGGCATCCGGGATAAAGCCATATCCCTCGACGGTCTATACTGCCAAAGTCGCGTCCGTGGTAATGTCCGAGAGCGAGATAATCGATGTTTTTATTCGATATATCCGTGGTGATCGGATTAAGGTCGCCGTGATACATAACGATATTGAACTTTTTCTCATCAAGCGGCGGGCATGCTGCAAGAGAGTCGTGGCTTTCAAACGAGTAAACCACCACATCGTCCGAAAAATCGACAGGACACTTCCCGTCCGACAGGATAACAAGGTTGTCCGGAAGTTCAAAACCGTCAAACGCGTCTTTTTCGTCGTGGTTTCCACGCAGATACAAAAAAACGACCGGGGCGGTTCTCTTTATACATGCAATAACATACTGAAGCGATGATTTTCCGACGGTACTTTTGTCAAAAAGATCGCCCGAGATAAGAACGGCATCGACCGAGTTGTCGCGCGCCCTTTGACATATCGTTCCGAATGTATGAAGTATTTCCTGCCGTCTCTCTCTCGAATGCTCGGCAGACGGTCCTTTTATCGGGCTGTCAATATGAAGATCGGCTGTATGTATTATTTTCATAAGTGATCTGACCTTTTCTGATATTTTTGAAAGCGGCAAAACGATCAAACGTTCTGCCGCTTGGGATTTTCTTAACCGAGGGAGCAACTGAGAAGCACCGCTCCCGTGAGTTTGTCTGTTATGCGGATCGTGAAGCTGTCAAACGCATCAAGCGGAACGTTTAAGATCTCCTGACCGAAGACAGCATATCCTTCATCCGCAACATATATATCGCCGACAGCCGTAAGTGCGGTAAAGAGCATGTAATCGCTGCCCGCTCCTCCGAGTGTGCCGCTTACCTTGCGAACGGTGGTACTGTTTTTGGTGAATACTATTTCGACGTCCGCCGCGTCGATCAAACGGAGCTTTTCGTAATTTCCGACAAAGACAAAGCGCAGATCCTTCATTGCGGCGTCGTCATCTGCCTGTCTTTCCTGATAGTAAGGTACAAAATACTGATCTGACGGGCAGGAAAGCTTTTTAACATTTTCTTCGGCATTACTCGCAAACACCGCAAAGCCGCATTCACCGAACGAGAGAGTATCGCCGCCATCGAAGTTTTGGCATGAAAGAACATATTCGTTCCCAGCCGCAAGCAGGATCTCAAAGCTGTATTCATTACCCTCTTCGTCAATCGCCATCAAAGTGTCGCCAAGGTGAACAACATCCGACAAAGCATCGGAGATGAGCGTAATATTGCAAAGATCCTTATATGCGGACACAACGGCACTGTCGTAACCAAAGAGCGTCTTGTCCGACACGATCGATTTTGTGTATTCATCCGAGCCGACGATCAGCGAAAGCGTGATATTATCGCCTTTCGGAACATTCTTTCCGAGTACGGTTACAACTATCTCGGTCACACCGTCTTCTTCGGCAAGATCGATCTTTGTAAGATCGGAAGAAACAACGTTGCCGTTTATGATCACCGATGACAATGAGTCGGCGGAAACGGCAGTCTTGGCAAGCATCAGCCGATAGACGATCTTGCCGTTTTCGACCGACAGATTACCCAGAGAATCAACGAGATCGTTCTTTTCGATCTTGCCGCAGAGTGAACATGTGCGAAGAAGATATCCGCAGTCATCATCCGACGGTGCGACGGTTTTTTCGTCAAAGACATGATCGCATCCGTCCTGCCAGACGGGATAGAGCGTGAAATCCGAGTCTTTCTTTATCGTGTCACCCGCCGTATATTCAACGCTCGAACTATTTTCCACAGTAGACCATCCGAGGAAATTCTTGCCCGCAAGCTTCGGAGCATCAGATCTGACCGTTATGCCGCAAGAAGACGGATTTTGCTGAAAGTGAGGTGTCAGCCCGCCCTCGTAGAAGGTAAAGTACAGCGAGCCGTCGAGATAAGAGCAAAGAGATATTGCCACCCATCCGCTGTCATCTGTTAGATGTCCCCATGTGTAATTATCACACACGGTCACTTTATCGATCGAAACAATATCACCCATCGATCTGTAGGACAAAACATCACTCTCGGATGAGAGGGTCGGAAGAGATCGAACGCGAAGTCCCGATGGCGTGACATATCGCTCGACACGATCGGGCAGAGGGGTAAGCGTTGGCTCGGAATCACCGCTTTTCCATACCGGATAGAGTGTAACATCTCCGCTGACCGTTATAGTATCCCCGGGCAGATATTCCGCCTCAACAGCGCTTTTACCTGTAGACCAGCCGACGAATGTATATCCGTCAAGCGTCGGAACAAGGTCGGTTATCGCGGCAGTCGCACCGAATGGTTTTTCCTGCCATGAGATATCAAATGTCGCCGATCCGACGTCATATGTGATAAAATAGATCGAGCCGCTGACATATGTGCATATGGATATTGCGCACCAACCGCCGCTCGTCAAATGTCCCCATGTGTATTCGTCGGCAACCGTCACTTTGTCGATTGTGATAAGCTCACCGAGATCAAGATAGCGCATGGTAGTAGCCGAAAGGCTTGGCTCTTTGCGAACACGAAGTTCTGACGGTGCGGAATAGACCTCTGCCGGTTTGGGTATCTCCTCCGACGGCTCGGACGGCTTTGTACTGCCGCTGTATGCAGGGTATTCTTTGTTTCCCGAATATTTAACGAGCATATAACGCGACACGCCCATATACTCGGATCTCGCGTACAGATCTGATATGCCGTTGTTATCCATTACATAAAGCTTGCCGTTTCTGACATTGTCAACGCACATCCAATGGGTCGTGCCGCGAGTGGTATTTGACATTACTATAACATAATAGCCGTTTTCGATAAACTCGGATATTTCCTCTGCCGCCTCATCCTCGCTCCATGCGCTCGAAAACTTTCCCGAATTTATGACCTTTGTAAGTTCGGGGGCGTATGTAGGGAAATAATCGGTATCGAGAAGTCCCATATACATGGCATCACTGCCTTTGAAAATTCCGCAGGACTTGAGTTCATCAAGACAGACTCCCGGATCGAAAACGGCAGGGTCGCGCTGTCCCGAATGAACCATCAGTTTTGCAAGTGCGGTAACCAGGCATCCAACGCTTGCCATTGTCTTTTTCGAGATCTTTTTATTCCCCCATCTGCTGTCCGACTGGCTCCATTCAACATATTCGGGTACAGAGTCGGTATCATCCTCATCGAGGGCAAAAGCAAAAAAAGGCAAGGACACAATGCAGAGACAAAGTGCCATCAGAGTACAGGCAGATCTGAACATTACCGATCTTTTTTGAAAAACAGACATAATAAACCTTTCTTCCGCATATGAAATTACTCATTAGTGCCGAGTTCAACATCAGGATAAGTATACTATGAAGTTAAAAAAAAGTCAAGAGAATTTTCTCAAAGTTTACAAAATATGATCAACAAAAATTACGAATACACATGATATTTCCATTGTTGCCAAATCAAGGATGATATAACGACCATCCGCAAAAAAATCATTTTTTCAAAATTTTTCAAATATAGTTCGCAAATCTATTGACAAATCGAATAAAAACGACTAAAATATAGACAATGAAACAAACAGTCAAAAATCGGAGGCGTGTATGAAAAACATTTGCATTATGCCAAACACGGGTAAGAGTGCGGCGATAGAGAGTGCCAAAAGGGTCGTTCCCTTCCTTATCTCCAAAAAAATGAACATATACGCACCCGAAGATGCGCTTCGTATTTTGAATATCGGCAACATCGAAAGACAAGAGAGCGAGATGTCATACGACCTTGCGATCGTGTTCGGAGGCGACGGGACGATTCTTTCCGCCGCACATGCACTTGCGGGAACAGACACTCCGATACTCGGTGTCAACCTCGGAAGGCTCGGATATTTAGCTCAAACGGGTGCATATGAACTTGACGATATTCTCGAAAGAATACTTAGTGGAGATTTTTTTGTCGAACATCGTGCCGTTCTTGACGGAAGGATAACATATTCAAGCGGAGAATGCGCAAGATTTCACGCCTTTAACGATTTTACGATACACAGAGGCGTTCCGGGCGGTATGCTGTCGATAAAGACCTACATAAACAACACTTATATGGACACATTTCTTGCGGACGGCATAATCGCGTGCACACCATCGGGATCAACGGCGTACAATTTTTCGGCAGGCGGTCCGCTTGTGAACCCGATTGCCAAGAACATCATAATGACTCCGATCTGTCCGCACGGGATTTTTTCTCGTTCGATCGTTTTAATGAGAGACGATCGACTCTCATTCATACCGAGTATACCCGACAATGAGACGATGCCGATCTTTTCTGCGGACGGCGTAGACAACATTCCGCTCGAGGCAGGGTGTAGGGTAGATATATCGATATCAGATATCGATTTTCCTTTGATCAGAACCGAAAAATACGACTTTTACGATACGCTCAGAGAAAAAATGTTCAAAGACAGATCCGAGAACCGACAATGATCTCTTTATTTGCCAAAAAAAGCACTTCCGAAGAAGTGCTTTTTTGTGGTGCTCCTGTGGAGATTCGAACTCCAGACCCTTTGATTAAAAGTCAAATGCTCTACCTACTGAGCTA
>CAZORL010000002.1:42571-136842 GCA_964582375.1 uncultured Lachnospiraceae bacterium | reverse complement strand
ATAAAATAAGTCTTTCTTCAAAAAAGCAGGGCACTGTCAATAAGTAGACCTTTTGACAGTGCTCACATTTTGTCCAAAACGATTATCCATGTAGGGATTATAGCATTTTTTTTACGATATGTCAATACCTAAATCGAAATTTTTTGATAAAAATTTACTGAAAAATAATTTTTTGCCTTTTTTTCCTTGCAAAGGCAATTGTGTAGACCAAATGCCAAAAGGTCTGCTTTTTGATAGCGTGCGTCTCTTGCCCCGATTTTTTCACTTTTTGTGATTTTTTCGGTCACCATCTCTCGTGCGATGCGTGTGTTTTGTTCATGTCCCGACTCGGGTCGCTACCCAAACGGGAACGATCCGAATGTACGACGCGATGTCGGTTAAGGTCAAAAAGTGCACTTAAGTTCTGTCCTCGAAGTGATCGGGAGTTTCTTCGATGGCTCGCTTAAAGTTTCTTTCATGACCCACCGTCACACATCGTACTCCATAATAAAGGCGTCGGGTTGGCCCGTAACCAACAATCCGGATTATATTTTTCTATGGAGGAAAAAGAACATGAAAAAGAATGCATTTTCAAGAGTGATTGCTCTTCTTTTGGCTCTGATCATGGTCGTAGGTAATGCAGCAGTCCTTGTTGTCACTGCCGAAGAACATGTTCATAACGAAGAATGCAATCACAGCTGTCCCGGCAAGGCTGAAGATCATACTCTCGTGACCTGCCCGGATGGAGAAAAGATCAAGACAGTCGCGCCCGGTTGCGAAACATGGGGTTACACCCTGTATCAGTGCCCTGTTTGCGACGCTTATTTTGCTGACGATTTCGTTGTTGCTAACGGAACCTGCCAAAATGAGGTAACAAAGGAGCCCACTTGCACCGAAGCAGGCAAAAAGACCTGTAGCGTTTGCGGAGCTGTTACTCCCATTTCTGCTACCGGACATAATTTCGGCGAGTGGACAACAGTTAAGAACGAAACCGGTTGTAAGAAGGCAAGAACCTGCACAACCTGTAGCTATGTTGAAGAAGATGGCTCCGACGAAGCACATACATGGAACAAGGTTCCCACTATCCTTGTAAAGCCTACACATACCGAGAATGGTCTTGCTGAGTATACCTGCGAAGTCTGCGGCGATACCAAGGAAGTTGTTATCATCTCCGATCATCAGCACGATGTTGAGATTATTTCTGCAGTTGCTCCCACCTGCACCGAAGATGGTAATTTTGAGTATGTTTACTGTGAGACCTGCGATAAGTACTGGATCGGTAACGATGAGGTTACTCTTGCCGATACAGTTGACAAAGCAACTGGTCACGATTACGAAAACGGCATAATTAAGGAGCATGTTGACTCTTCTTGTACCGTAAAGGGTTACAACAAGATCCAGTGTGCAAATTGCGACGAGATCGACACTTTCGAGCTTCCTCTTGCACCTCATTCTCCTATCGTAAGCCAATACACTGCACCCACCTGTACAACATACGGTCTCGAGATCTCCACTTGTAGCGCATGCGGTGCGTTTGATAAGGATACGGATGTTCGTATGCTCCCGCCCACAGGTCACACCTCTCTTGAGCAGATCAAAGCACTTGACAAAGAGGACAAAGGCGATCTCGTATATGTAGCACCCACATGCACCAAGAGCGGTTCCTACAGCTGGACTTGCCAGAATCCCGGTTGCTCTGCTACATTCAGCGTAACGGTTAATCCCACCGGATGCAATGTTGTTGAGGTCAATGTTCCTGCAACCTGCGCACAGTATGCTTATTCTTATAAGTACTGCACACACAATTGCGACGAGACCGAGGGCAGAGTATATGCTACTGTTGCAACTCACCCCGAACTCGGTGATTTCGTCGTTGCAATCAACGGAGCACCTGTGTACTATGTTGAGAACTCCCTTGTAGTTTACAAGGATCTCGGTCTGAACACAGACAATCATGACGCACAGTACAGAACGGAAGTTGAAGTCAACCTGCCTACCTGTACCGAACCCGGCAACTCTGTTTTCTTCTGCACACATTGTAGTGCGAGATATGTTAAATCCGGCATCCCTGCACTCGGACACGATTTTGATCTCGAAAAGTCTGAAAAGCAGAAGCTCTCCAGCCAGACCTGTACGACCGATGAGATCTACAGAGTAAAGTGTACTCGTTGCGACAAGACAAAGGACATCACGACCGAGGAAGCTACCGGTCATGATTGGACCGGCGAAGTTGTAAAGGTAAAAGCAACCTGCGTTATCGCAGCATGCGAATATACCGTATGTGCGAATGGTTGCGGAGAGGTAAAGGTTCTCGTTGAGGGTACCACCCTTGAGTATCTTCCCATCTACAGCCTTACTAAAGCAAAGGAAGCTCATGAAAACCTCGAATACAGAGATGTATTCAGACCCGGCACATGCTCGATCGTTGGTCTTTACAAGTATTACTGCTCTGATTGTGATAAGGTAGTTCTTGTAGAGATGGAAGGCACCGGCAAACACGCCGTCTATGTTTCTAAGAATGCCAAAGCTCCCACTTGCCTTGAGGCAGGCTGGACAGCAGAGGAAAGCTGCAGCCGTTGCGACACAGTTGTTACGGAGTCCGAAGCTCTTGACGCGCTCGGACATGACATCGTCTCCGAGGCAACCTGCGGAAAGGGCTCTGTCTGCTCGAGATGCGGTGAGCAGGATGACGCTCTTACTCACAACTATGAGCTGATCGACTCTCGTGACGCTGACTGCGTTAACTATGGTTGGGAACACTATGTTTGCTCGAACTGCGATGACGAGTACATTGTTAAGTATTACGACGAAACAGGTCACACCGAGGAAAAGGTTGACGGCGTTGAGCCTACTTGCACGACCACCGGTCTGACCGATGGTAAGGTATGCTCGGTATGTGGCAAAATACTCATTGAGCAGAATGTAATTCCTGCTAAGGGTCACCACAACGAGGCAGGCGATGAGCTTGTTGACACTTGCCTTAACGCTGATGTTGAGGATCGTACCTGTGCAGATTGCCAACTTGAGATCGGTACAAGCCACAACATGACCGATCCTGTCACATTCCCTGCTAACTGCATTACTCCTGCTTACACACTCAGCGTTTGTGTTGATTGTGAGTACGAGGAAAAGATCAAAGTCGGCGAAGACTTCGGCGATCACAACTATGTGCGCACCTCATATGTTGCACCGACCTATCATACCACCGGTCTTGCTACATATGTCTGCACATTCTGTAATGATGTTGAGGAAAAAGTAATTCCTACCATCGACGGCGTTGGTTACTATGTATCTGTTGAAAACGCTGACATCGAGGGCGCGATCATCACCGACCGCTCGCTCATCGCTGTTACCGTTGCACTTGACGGCGATAATGTTGACCTTTGGGGCTTCAAGTTCAACCTCAACTATGACAACACTATCCTTGCATTTGAGAAGGCTGAATTCGTCTGCGACGACTTCAATACTCTCGCAAAAGTAAGCGACAACGGCACATTTGTTACCGTTGCAGCTAACACCTTCAACGCTGAGGACGGAACCGTCCGCAACGCTACCATCGGCGAGATGACCAATGTTGTAGTTCTCTACTTCCGTGTCAACTATGCCGGCAACCTCGAGGATGTACCGCTCACTATCGATTGCATCGATACCGTTGAGGCAAAGGGCGAGACATCTGAAGATGTTACTTCCATCGCATACAATACCACGTTCGATATCGAGATGTTCCTCGATGTCAATAAGGATGGCGAATTCAACATCCATGATATGTATGTTATTTACAACATCATCACCGGCGAGTCGTCGATCGAGTACACAGCTCTCGTTGACCTTGACAGAGATGGTGAGATCACGATGGTTGACTATCTTGCAATCTTCGATCACTATATCGGAAGCGTTACCTATGAACAGCTTGTAGGCCGCGCACCTTTGGACGCAGAATGATTCTGTGCTCAGATTAGGATATAGGAGGATTATGAAGTGAAAAGAACAAAGCTTATAACCCTGTTGCTTGTCATTGTTGCAGTGTTTGCGCTTTCGATTTCGGCATCCGCCTCCGAACCTGTAGAGGTTGCTGATCCTGATCTTGCTTTCACGGCGGAGGCTCCCTCCGTCGTGTCAGCAGGCGGCACCGTTACCGTAAATGTAAATGTTCCTGTAAACGCGGGCTTTACATGGGCTCAGGTCACAATGACATATGACACCGATGTCCTTACTTATGTCGAAGACAAAGACGATCCGAATTATTCAACAGAAGGCACGCAGTTCCCCTCGGCAGTTAAAGTTATGACAAAATCCGGAGGCAGAGTCGTTATAACAATCGGTACGATGCCCGGATTCAGCAAGACTCTTTATGAGCAGACCGGTTTTGTTGTCGCTGTAACTTTCAATATTGCTGAAGGCTATGAGGACGTAACAAGCATTAATCTCTCGACCTCAACGAAAAATATCGTTGACGCAGATGGTAAAGCCGATAACTTGACTGTTTCCACCAGTGGTTGTGTACTTAAGGTTGTCGATTGGGCAACGCATGTTCATACTGAGGTTGTCGATGCAGCTGTAATACGTACATGCACAGAACCCGGTAGAACCGCCGGCACTCACTGCTCTTATTGTGAGAAACTTGTTAAGCTTCAGCTCGATCTTCCGCCTCTTAGACATCAGATTGTTGTTGATGAGGCAGTTGATCCCACTTGTACAGAAACAGGTCTTACCGAAGGTAGTCACTGTGCAAGGTGTAGCGAAGTTTTCGTCGCTCAGGAAGTAGTCGACGCACTCGAACACACCGAGGAAGTTCTCCCCGGCAAAGATCCTACTTGCACCGAGCCCGGTCTTTCTGAAGGCAAGAAGTGCACTGTCTGCGGAAAACTTCTTATCGCACAATTCCAGACAAGACCCACAGGTCACACAGCTTCTGATGCGTGGGAATTTGATGCTGACAAGCATTGGCATACCTGTGCCGATTGTGAGAAGATAATTGACGTGGCTGACCATCTCCTTTCTGACGATGGTCACTGCGAATGCGGTTATTATGTACCTACATTTGTCTACGGTGATGCAAACGGCGATGGTAAGGTCAACTCGGCTGATATCATTATGATCAAAAAATATGTTGCAAACTATGATGGTTCGACAGGTGCTTCGACTATTGAGGTTTCTCTCGGTGCTGATGCGAATGGCGACGGCAAGATCAACAGTAGCGATATCATTCTCCTTAAGAAATATATCGCAAACCTTGACCGCGACGGAAATTCGACTATCGTTCTTGGCCCTGTAAAAGAAGCTTGATCTAAAATTATAAAACAAAAAAACCTCCGATTTCGGAGGTTTTTTGTTTTATGGAATCATCGGTTATCAAAATGTTTGTTGAGCAGTATAAAAGCGACAATATAGACCGCCGCGGTGCATGCGTTTGATATAAACGCAAGCGGTAGTGTTGTGATCGTCATCAAGGCGTCGATCGTCGTCAGTGCCGAGCAGATCCCGCAAATGAGCATCCAAACCTTTGCACCTTTCAGACATACAATCGAGTTGTCATTGTTTCCTGCCGAAATGTAAAGAGATTTCGCAAATTTGTGCATTTTTCCGACACCAAGTACATTGACAAGTGCGACAACGACGGCGACAAGTATAAGCACTATGCCTATCGCCACGATTACAACTGAAAGCACTTCGGGGACAAAATCGATTGTGCTAAATAAGTTATCGAACGCATATTTGAATTCATCAAACTCATAGGTTATGCTGAACTCTCTGAAGAGGTCTTCGATTTCGCTCATCGATGCTATCACACCCGCAAGTGCGGTGACTATGATGCCGGAAAGAGTCACGGGCCCAAACAAGACCCAGTTGATGATATAGTTGGCAAAGATCGTTCCGCTTATTCTGCGCATGCTGCCAATGTCAAGCTCATCTCTGCGTCCCTTCGCCCATGCCATCCACAAAAAGATCGTGAACAGTATGCTAAGCAGATTTCCGGCTCCGCTAAACAGCCCGGCTGAAACTGCCACCGTTTCAAGTATGCATAGAACAAGGAATCCGTCATCTTTCAACATCGCAAGTGCTTTGTCGCGTACTGTCGGAGTTGGTGGTGTGAAGATCTGCTCACCGCCATGATCCTTGCCGCAAGCAGGGCAGAATCTGAACGTTCCGTTCTCTTCATATCCGCAATTGTTGCATTTCATTTCAAAAACCTTCCAAAATGTCGTATTATTGCAACTCAATTATATCACAAAACTCGTAATAAATCAAGTATTTTATTATAATTTGACGGATTTTTTGGAATTTTCTTCTTCAATGTAAACGGCGGCGATGTCCCCCATGAAAATCAGCTTGCCGTCGATCTTGATCGTTTGAAATGCCAGATCGATCGCACCTACCCTCCCGCTTTCCGCAACATAACGCCTGCCATCGTAATATTGCACGCATGCCCACATCCCGACACGCGCCGAGAGCAGGCGATCATTTATTTGGGCGGCGACATAATCAGACAGCTCGATCCGCTCCTCGTGTTTGTCCGCCTCGATCCTCCTAAGGGTAGGTGACAATTCGGGCAGCGCGGCATACGGTGCGAATTGCTTTGCTCGCTCGTGAATCGGCATCTTTTTTCTATTCACCGCTCTTGTGACCTCCTATCTGCGAGTTCCGCTCGCGCATTGTCGCCTCTGGCTCAAAGCTGAGTAGCTTTAACACCGAATTTTTGCCAAATCGCTTTTTTATTGACAAAATCGTCGTCTGCAATCGCTTTTCGCGTTCAAGCGCGGTGATATCGGTGAAAAGATCATATTCGATGTCAATATCTCGCGTCAATCGGCAGAACGCAATGTTGATCTTGCGTATTTTTGCCGATCTGTCAACGATTTTTTCAAAAAGCTCCATAAAGGTCGATATCAGCACGCTGGCGGCACTTGTTGGGCTTGGAAGGGTAAGACTGGCATGCGAGTTTTCGACCCTGTATCGCGCAGAATAGCCGATGTCGAGCATAACTGACCGCACGAGTACACCTCTTTCAATAAGCGACAGCGCAAGATTATCGACCATCTCCTTGATGATGGTTTTCGTCTCGTCATAACTGTAGTCGCGCGGCAGGACTTGCCCCGATGATATCGAGTTTGTTTGCGGCGAATATGCCTTTATGTCCGCAATCGATGTCGGTTCACGCCCCCACGCATGATCGATCAGCAGTTCGCCGTCAATGCCGAATAACTTGTATATGAGATCTTCGGGTGCTCTTGCGATGTCGCCCATGGTGTAGATCAGATGTTTTTCGAGCCTTGCCGCCGTCCCCGACCCGATCCGCCAAAAATCGGTCAGCGGACGGTGCTCCCATAGAGACTCCTTGTAAATTTCCTCGTCTAAGTACCCGATAAAGCTCGGCGAATGCTTCGCCATAATGTCGAGCGCGATCTTGGCAAGATACATATTAGTCCCGATCCCACAGGTTGCGCGAACGCCGATATTTTCATAAATTTCGTTCATGATGAAATCGGCAAGCTCCCAAGGCGATTTTCCGTAGAGTGACAGATAATGCGTTGCATCGATAAAAACCTCGTCGATCGAATATATGTGCATGTCGCTTGCCGAAAAATATTTCAGATACAGACTGTATATGCGCGCCGAATAATCGATGTACAGCTTCATTCGCGGTGGCGCGGTGATGTAATTTATGGATTTCGGTATTTCGTAGACCCTGCATCTGTTTTTGACGCCAAGTGCCTTCATCGCCGGCGTGACAGCCAGACATATCGTACCTTCGGTTCGATCGGGATCGGCAACGACCAGCAACGTCTTCATCGGATCGAGCCCGCGCTCGACGCATTCGACCGACGCAAAAAATGATTTCAGGTCTATCACAAAATATGTTTTCTCCTCACCGCTCATGACACTTACCTCCTCGACTGATCTGTTTACATATATTATACCACATATATCTCAAAATGTCAAGAACAAATGTTCGTAAAATTTCCTCTTGACAGATGGCAAATTTAGGTGTATAATAAATAGTCGAAAAACCCAAAAGCGGAGAAGAATTTACAAGTTATGGCAGATAAAATTGATAAAATAATAGAAAAGAAAGAAAATTTTTCTGAATACAAACGTGGCATGAAAAACGGCATACCGATCTGTTTCGGATATTTCGCAGTCTCGTTTTCGCTCGGTCTTGCCGCGGGACGGGCGGGATTTGATGTCTTTTCGGCATCGCTCTCAAGCCTGCTTCTAAATGCCTCCGCCGGCGGATATGCGCTCTTCTCGGCGTTTGCGGGCGGTGTCGGATATCTCCAGACCGCTCTGTCGATCGCCGTCGCAAATATGCGATATTTCCTAATGTCATGCGCACTGTCCGGAAAGCTCGACGGACGGACAAAAAATTGGCATAGAGTTTTACTCGGTTTCGCAGTAACCGATGAGATGTTTGGCATCGGTATCATGCAGAGTAGAAAGTTGAATCCCTATTTTTACCTCGGAATGATGACTCTCGCAGTTCCCGGATGGTGCGTCGGAACGGGCGTTGGGGTCGCGGTGGGAAATATAATCGGCACAAAATTGCAGAGCGCACTCGGAGTGAGCCTTTACGGAATGTTTGTCGCATCTGTCGTTCCCACGGCCAAGCGAAATGCCAAAATTGCAGCCGTCGTTTTGACATCTGCGATTTTCTCACTCGTATTTTCGCTGTTGCCGATTCTCAGCACACTGTCTGAGAGCATTAGGGTGATCATTCTGACAGTTATCATTGCGGCGGGTGCGGCGATCCTGTTTCCGATAAAGGAGGAAAATGCAAATGAACATTGAATTGTATATATATATTTTTGTCGCGGCTGCTGTTACATATGTGATCCGCATTCTGCCGCTGACACTTATCAAAAAGCCGATAAAGAACAAATTCATCCGCTCGTTTCTCTATTATCTGCCATATGTGACGCTTACGGTAATGGCGTTTCCCGCGATCATACATGCAACATCCTCACCGATCTCGGGCATCATTGCACTTGCTGTCGGCGTTGTCACCGCACTCTTTTCGGGAAATCTGTTTGTCGTCTCGGCGGCATCCTGCGTCAGCGTGCTTCTTGTCGAACTGTTTATATAAAAATCATGGACGGACAGATGATCGAGCCCGAATAACTGTATTACGGCAAAAACTGCTTGGACTGCGGATCAAGACCGATCTGTAACGGCTGCTTGCAATGAAAGAAATGTATAGCTCAATAAAAACCCACCTCGCAGACCAAAATCTGCAAGGTGGGTTTTGTGTGTCGGTCACAAATCAGACCGAGTGATTATTTATTGTTGATAGCTGCCTGTGCTGCTGCGAGACGTGCGATCGGCACTCTGAAGGGCGAGCAGGAAACATAGGACAGACCGATCTTGTGGCAGAACTCGATCGAGGACGGATCACCGCCGTGCTCGCCGCAGATACCGATATGCATATCGGGGCGAACCTTTCTGCCGAGAGTGGTAGCCATTTCCATGAGCTTGCCTACGCCAACCTGGTCGAGCTTTGCGAAGGGATCGTTCTCGAAGATCTTGGTCTCATAGTAAGCATTCAGGAACTTGCCTGCGTCATCACGCGAGAAGCCATAGGTCATCTGAGTCAGGTCGTTTGTGCCGAAGCAGAAGAACTCAGCCTCTTGTGCGATGTCATCAGCGGTAAGAGCTGCTCTCGGGATCTCGATCATTGTGCCGACTTCGTAATGGAGATCAGCACCTGCCTCTGCGATAACAGCATCAGCGGTCTTAACAACGACGTCCTTAACGAACTTAAGCTCTTTGATCTCGCCTACGAGAGGAATCATGATCTCGGGGACGATCTTCCAATCGGGATGAGCCTTCTTAACGTTGATAGCTGCCTTGATAACTGCCTTGGTCTGCATCTTTGCGATCTCGGGGTAGGTTACTGCAAGACGGCATCCGCGGTGACCCATCATCGGGTTGAACTCGTGGAGCGAGTTGATGATATTCTTAATGGTCTCAACCGATTTGCCCTGAGTTGCTGCAAGCAGCTCGATGTCAGCCTCTTCGGTGGGAACAAATTCGTGGAGCGGGGGATCAAGGAAACGAATGGTAACAGGGTTGCCCTCGAGTGCCTCATAAAGAGCCTCGAAGTCGCCTTGCTGCATAGGCTCGATCTTGTCAAGAGCTGCCTCTCTCTCCTCAACGGTGTCAGAGCAGATCATCTCACGGAATGCGGCAATTCTCTCTGCCTCGAAGAACATGTGCTCGGTACGGCAAAGGCCGATACCCTCTGCGCCAAGCTCGCGAGCCTTCTTTGCATCAGCGGGAGTGTCGGCGTTAGTTCTTACCTGAAGCTTTCTGAACTTGTCAGCCCATGCCATAACTCTGCCAAACTCGCCTGCGATGGTAGCGTCAACGGTGGGGATGATTCCGTCGTAGATGTTACCGGTGGTTCCGTCGATGGAGATCGGATCGCCCTCGTGGTATACCTTTCCTGCGAGTTCGAACTTCTTGTTTTCTTCATCCATCTTAATGTCGCCGCAACCGGATACACAGCAGGTACCCATGCCGCGTGCAACGACTGCTGCGTGAGAGGTCATACCGCCGCGAACGGTCAGAATGCCCTGTGCAGCCTTCATGCCCGTGATATCCTCGGGAGAGGTCTCAAGACGAACGAGAACGACCTTTTCGCCGCGCTCTTTCCACTCAACTGCGTCCTCTGCAGAGAAGACGATCTTTCCGCAAGCTGCTCCGGGCGATGCGCCGAGACCCTTGCCTACGGGATTTGCTGCCTTGAGTGCCTTCGCATCAAACTGCGGGTGGAGAAGTGTGTCGAGGTTACGAGGATCGATCATGAGGACAGCCTCTTCCTCGGTTCTCATGCCTTCGTCAACAAGATCGCAAGCGATCTTGAGAGCTGCCTGAGCGGTTCTCTTACCATTTCTGGTCTGAAGCATATAGAGCTTGCCGTGCTCAACGGTGAACTCCATATCCTGCATGTCTCTGTAGTGATTTTCGAGGGTTGCGCAGACCTGATTGAACTGCTTGAACGCCTCGGGGAACTTTTCTTCCATCTCGGAAATGTGCATAGGAGTACGAACGCCTGCAACAACGTCCTCGCCCTGTGCGTTGGTCAGGAACTCGCCGAACAGACCCTTTGCGCCTGTTGCGGGGTCACGGGTGAATGCAACGCCTGTGCCGCAGTCATCGCCCATGTTACCGAATGCCATCATCTGTACGTTAACGGCAGTGCCCCAGCTGTAGGGAATGTCGTTGTCGCGGCGATAAACGTTCGCACGGGGGTTGTCCCACGAACGGAAAACTGCTTTGATAGCACCAATGAGCTGATCCTTGGGGTCGGAGGGGAAGTCCACACCGATCTTGCTCTTGTATTCTGCCTTGAACTGATTTGCAAGCTCCTTGAGGTCGTCAGCGGTAAGATCTACGTCAAACTTAACGCCCTTATTTTCTTTCATTGCGTCGATGAGCTGCTCGAAGTACTTCTTGCCGACTTCCATAACGACGTCGGAGTACATCTGGATAAATCTTCTGTAGCAGTCCCATGCCCATCTCGGATTGCCCGACATCTCGGCGATGGTCTCGACGACCTCTTCGTTAAGACCGAGGTTGAGGATCGTGTCCATCATACCCGGCATGGATGCACGCGCACCCGAACGAACCGATACGAGAAGGGGGTTCTTTTTGTCACCGAACTTCTTGCCGGTAACCTCTTCCATCTTGGAAATGTACTCCATGATCTCAGCCATGATGGAATCGTTGATCTGTCTGCCGTCTTCATAATACTGAGTGCATGCCTCTGTAGTGATCGTAAAGCCCTGGGGAACCGGAAGACCGATGTTGGTCATCTCTGCAAGGTTTGCACCCTTACCGCCGAGGAGCTCGCGCATGCTTGCGTTACCTTCTGTAAAAAGATAGCAATATTTGTTTGCCATAAATCTTTATACCTCCACAAAATTCTGAAATATACTAACGGTTTTTTTAGCACCGTTTAATTATATCACAGAATTAAAAAAAATCAATCCCTCGTGGGAATATTTACAAATAATTAACTTTTTGAGAAACTGTAAATTTTCGCTTTTGCTATTGAAAAACAGCTCCGTTTGGTGTAAAATATAAAGAAGAGTTTTTAGAGGTGGATAAAATGCTTACAAGACAGAGAATAGAAGAAATACTTGCCTCGATCGGACTTCCGACCGATACAAAAATATGCTTTGAGGATATATACGATCTCCATGCGGCATCGATCGTCGGTGAGAGCGAGCTGCTTGCCGTCAAGAACATCGCTGATTGGTTTGATCTCGTAATGACGCTGACCGTCAGATCGGCGATGAATCACATGGAGAACGGAGTTCGTTTCCTGTCGCTCGACGGCGTCGTTGTGTCGCCGCTTGCAAAGATCGGTAAGAACACGGTCATACACGCAAATACCGAGATACGAAACTCGGTCGAGATAGGCGAGGGGTGCGACATCGGACCGTCGAGCGTCATATCACAAAGTAAGATAGGAAACGGATGCACCGTCAACGCAACGCAAATGTACGAGAGCGTAATGGACGATAACGTCAAGATCGGCCCGTTCTCGCATATTCGCCCGAATTCGCATCTTTGCTCGGGTGTCAAGATCGGCGATTTCGTCGAGATCAAAAATTCAACAGTCGGCGAGAACAGCCACGCCTCGCATCTGACCTATATCGGCGACTCGGATGTCGGAAAACGCGTCAATTTCGGTTGCGGCACGGTGACCAGCAATTACAACGGATATACCAAGGGTCGTTGCAAGATAGGCGACGATGCCTTTATCGGATGTAACACCAACCTGATAGCACCGGTTACCATAGGCAATCGTGCATATACCGCCGCGGGATCGACTGTCAACAAAGACGTTCCCGACGGCTCGCTCGCTATCGCGCGTGAGAGGCAGATCAACAAAGAAGGTTGGGCAGACAGATTTGCCGAGCTTAACCGAAAGGAAAAATAACAGGAAAGATTACCAATGAGCAATATTTTTGACCTTTTTAAGCAGATAGAGAAAAAATCGCCCGTGTCGGCACAGGTGGAATGGCTGATCGTCGGGCTTGGAAATCCCGGCAAGCAATATGAGCAGACAAGACACAACAACGGCTTTATGGCGATCGACCATATGGCGGACGGGCTGGGCGTGCGCATTACCGAAAGCAAATTTCATTCGCTTACCGCAAGGGCGACACTTGAGGGCGTCGGTGTTTTGCTGATCAAACCGCAGACGCTCATGAATCGCTCGGGGATCGCTGTCGGCGAGGCGGCAAGCTTTTACAAGATCCCACCCGAAAAAGTGCTTGTTTTGTCTGACGATATCTCGCTTGATGTCGGAAAGATCCGCACGAGAGCACGCGGAAGTGCGGGCGGTCACAATGGACTTAAAAGCATAATCGAGGCACTCGGAAGCGACGCTTTTCCGCGGATCAAGATAGGAACGGGCAATAAGCCGCACCCCGATTACGATCTTGCCGACTGGGTGCTCGGCAGATATCCGACATCCGATATGGAAAAGCTAAGCGGAGCACTTGACAATGCGGTATCCGCCGCAGGGCTGGTGATCTCCGGTAAGATCGATCAAGCAATGAACAAATATAACTGACACCACGACGAGATTTTCTACTTAGATTTGATATGAATGAACTACTTAACTTAATGCGCACACGGCGCGACTATATACAGCTCTGTAAGCGACTTTTGGATAATCGCGGAAAAAAGCTTCCGTCGCTCGTCACCGGAATGTGCGACGGCGAACGTGCACTTTTCGTTGCCGCACTGACAAGTGACAGAGCCGTCAAGGGACAGCCCGTACTCGCGATCCTTCCGAATGAGAAGGAAATTTCGAGACTTGCGGCATCCCTCGGCAACTTCGGGCTTAAAACGAAGATCTATCCGATGCGCGACTTCGTGCTGACCAATATGTCGGCATCTCACGAATTTGAATATGAGAGAATTTCGACACTTGGCGAGATAATTGATAATTCTTGCGATGTCGTACTCGCCACTCCGGATGCCGCAGTGCAGTATACGATGCCTGCGGATGTCCTTGTTTCAAGAACCTTCACGCTTGATAAAAATTCTCCGATCTCCACCGAGAAGGTTATCTCGACCCTTATCGACTGCGGATATGTTCGTGTCCCGATGGTGGATTCTCAAGGACAGTTCTCACAGCGAGGAGATATTCTTGATATCTTTCCGCCGACGACCGATGATCCCGTGCGTATTGAATCGTTTGGCGACGAGATCGACAGGATCAGCTCGTTTGATGTAATGACTCAGCGAAGGGTGGATGATCTCGACGCAGTTACGATCTCACCCGTGCGTGAGGTCATCCCGGATGAGGACGCCAAAAAGACGCTTGAACAGGCAATAAGGGCTAAACTCAAAAAATATCGTTCAAACGCCGAGGCATCCGAGTGCTACGCACGCGAGCTTGAGGATATTACGAGCGGCAGAGAACTGCTTTCGATAGATAAGTATATTTCGCTCATTTATCCGCAAAAGCAGTGCCTGCTCGATTATTTTGACGACGATGCATGCGTGCTTCTTCAGGATTATAACGGAACTGCCGACCGTATGCATTCGTATGAGTTCACCGAAAACGAAAGCCTTGTAAAGCTGATCGAGACCGGAACTTGCGATGCCGTTTACAGCACTCATTTTGCGAGTGAAAGCTTCTTTCTTGACTATATCGGATCGAGAAGAACGGTCATAATGAACACTTTCGCTGTCTCACTCGGAGGTATGCCGCTGTCTGAGATATACTCTTTGCCGTCACGCCCCACAAGCGGATACGCGGACAACCCGTCGCTCTTGTTTGAAGAGCTTGACGGCTTTCTGGGCGGCGGATATACCGTGCGGATACTCTGTGACGGAGATCAAGGTGCCGAAAATCTGCGCCGCGAGCTGTCGGATCATGGCTACAGTCCGTCAATTACTGAGACAGAGGCGAAAATTCGCCTGATCGTCGCTCCCGATCTCTCGGGCTTTGAGATCGACAGTGCAAAATTTGCTGTCTTGTCTGTCTGCCGCGGAAGAGGCGGAGCAGTCAAGAAAAACAAAGCGGCAGTGCGTGTCGGCTCGAAAAAGAAGACCAACGCCGAAAAAATACTCTCCTATACCGAGCTTGACGAGGGCGACTATGTTGTTCATGCGGTTCACGGTGTCGGATTGTTCTGCGGGGTCGAAAGCCTTGATGTCGGAGGCGGACGGCGAGATTTTGTCAAGGTCAAATATGCCGGCGATGATCTTTTGTACATCCCCTGCAATCAGCTCGACAGTCTGTCAAAATATGTGGGTGCCGCAGAGGGCGTGAGTGTCAAGCTCTCAAGGATGGGAACTCCCGATTGGGCGAAGACCTCGGCAAAAGTCAAAGCGGCAACACGCGAGATGGCAAAAGAGCTGATAGGACTCTATGCCGCAAGAATGCGAAAGAGCGGATTTGCCTTCGAAAAGGACGATGCCATGGATCGCGAGTTTGCCGACACATTCGAATACGACGAGACCGCAGGTCAGCTTGAGGCTATTGCCGATATCAAACGCGACATGGAATCCTCACAACCGATGGATCGATTGCTTTGCGGTGACGTCGGTTACGGCAAGACAGAGGTCGCACTCAGAGCCGCGTTCAAGGCAGTCCAATCAAATAAGCAGGTGGCGATACTTGTGCCGACAACGATACTTGCACTGCAACATTTTCAGACGATCACGTCTCGAATGCGCGGATTTCCGATAAGTGTCGATATGGTGTCGCGCTTTCGTACACCCAAGCAACAGGCACTGACTCTCAGACGCCTTGAGAGAGGTGAGGTCGATATCATAGTCGGAACGCACCGTCTGCTTTCAAAGGATGTGAAATTTCATGATCTCGGACTTGTTATTATCGACGAGGAACAGCGTTTCGGAGTGTCGCAAAAAGAAAAGCTCAAAACTCTTACCGAAAATGTCGATGTTCTGACGCTGACCGCAACGCCGATACCGCGAACCATGAATATGGCACTCAGCGGAATACGCGATATGTCGGTGCTCGAGGAGGCACCGGGAGACCGTCTTCCCGTGCAGTCTTATGTTACCGAGTATAACGATCAGCTGATAAACGAGGCGATCAGGCGTGAACTTCGTCGCGGCGGTCAGGTGTTTTATCTTTCCAACAGGATCGAACGGTTTGATCGGATAGTCGCAAGGCTGTCAGAGGCACTGCCGGACGCAAGGATCGGTGTCGGACACGGGCAAATGGATAAAGAAGAGCTCTCGGATGTCTGGCACTCAATGATAAACGGAGATGTTGATATCCTCGTCTGCACGACGATCATTGAGACGGGTGTCGATGTTCCGAACGCCAACACGCTCATTATTGAGGATGCCGATAAAATGGGTCTCTCGCAGCTCCATCAAATACGAGGCAGAGTCGGCAGATCGAGCAGACGCGCTTACGCATATTTCACCTATCCGAACGGAAAGGTGCTGACCGAGGTTGCCGAAAAGCGACTTGAGGCGATTCGCGATTTTACCGAGTTCGGTGCGGGATTTCGTATCGCCATACGCGATCTCGAGATACGCGGTGCAGGTAATCTTCTCGGTGCCGATCAGCATGGGCATCTCATGAGTGTCGGTTACGATATGTACATGAAGCTCCTTAATGAGGCGATACTCGAGGAAAAGGGCGAGAAGGTCGAGAAAAGATCCGAATGCAATGTCGATCTCGGCATTGATGCCTATATCCCCGAAAAATATATCGACAATCCGAATGGGCGCATAGAGGCTTATAAGAAGATATCACTCATTCGCACTTATGAAGACCTCTACGATGTTACGGACGAGCTTCTCGACAGATACGGAGATACGCCGAAAGCGGTGACTAATCTGCTCAAGATAGCACTCATACGCTCGCTCGGATCGGAATGCGCTGTTACAAAGATCGCCGCAAAGGATCGCTCGACAGTCCTTTATCCCGAAAACTTCAATATTCAGCCATGGAGTAAGGTGTCAGCGAAAAACAGCGGCAGAATACTCGTCAGCCTCGGTCAGACCCCGACCGTTACTTTGAAAACGCCGCAAGGCATCATGCCGGCTGAGTTTGTTCTGAAGGTTCTCGGCGATTATGCGACCGCACTGAAAGAAAAAGATGATCAATAAAATAAAAGAAGGAATTACCGCCATGAAATGCACACCTTGTCGTATTGTTGCAATATTAACGATCATTGCACTTGCCATCGGATTTTGTTCCTGCGCATCCGATGAGGCATATGCAATGGAATACAAGGGATATAAGCTGTCCGAGGGAATGTATAAGTACTGGATGATCAGCTGGAAGGAAAACTTTGTAAATAATTATTCGGATATCGAGGACACCGACGAATATTGGAACGCGATGACCTCAGAGGGCTCTGAGCAGACAAACGCTCAATATATAAGGGACAATATCGAAACGAGAATAAAATACTACCTTGTTTCACAGTCGCTCTTTGATGAGTACGGTCTGTCTTTGAGCAGTGATGCCAAGAAGAAGATCAGCGGATATATCGATGATAAGCTGAACTACTACGGCAGTCGATCCGCATGCAATGATGCACTCGAGAAAAAATACGGGATCGATCTCAAGACACTTGAGAAGATATATACATGGGAAGAAAAATATCTCTCGGTCTACGATTATCTTTACGGCACGTCGGGCAAGCTGACTGCGACCGCTGATGAGATCGACAAGTATTATAAAAACTACTACGCACGCGCAAAGTATGTTATGTTCCTTAAGGACTGCAAAAAACAGTACGACGAAGACGGCAAGCTCGTTACCGATAAAGACGGACATGCGGTCTATGAGGATCTGACTGAGGAAGAGAAAAAGCAGGTCAAAGCCAATGCCGAGGAGGCGTTCGCCGATGTTAGGGCAAATAAAAGCTTTGACGGCTTTTCGGATACGATAGACTATTATCTCGATAAGTATATGAACGAGCACGTGACGGATATAATTAAAAATTATCCGAACGGATTTTATATCACACCCGATGAATATGCCGTCCATACCGCAGCGGTCACCGAGGCTGTTTTTGATATGGAAGAGGGCGAGGTCAGATTTGTCGAGAACGAGTCCTGCTATTTTGTTGTAAAAAAATATGCCCTTATCGACGGCGCATATACATCGACGGTCGATTCGGATCAGTTTTCTTACCTTGTGTCATATGCAAACAGCGAGAAGTTTACAAACGATTTTTCGGCATACACAAAGGATATATCGATCGATCTCGATATTACCTCAAAATACAGCATCCCAAGTCTCTGATCATACGAGAAAGCGAGGAATTTCAGCATGGAGCTTACGGTTGTAACATTTAACATGAGAGTTGACGTGCCTGCAGACGGGAAAAATTATTTTTTCTGCCGTGCACCGTTCATACTTGAAAAGATCAACAAAGAAAAGCCGGATATCATCTGCGCTCAGGAAACAAGCGATGCGATGAGAAATTGGCTTTCGGCAACACTTGTCGATTATGAAATGATCGGGCAGGGCAGAGAGGCAAATTATCGCGGCGAGTCAAATCCTATCCTCTACAGAAAGGATAAATTCGAACCTCTGTCTTTCGGACAGTTTTGGCTGTCCGAAACGCCGAATATCCCGGGGACAAGATATGCCAAGCAGTCGATGTGCCCGCGAATTTGCGTATACGCGACTCTGCTTGCGGGAAATGAGCGAACGCCTCTGCGCATATACAGTACCCACCTTGATCATGTGAGCGAGAGTGCGAGACTTCTCGGCATGGATCGTGTCCTTGATATTATTGAGCAGGACAGTCTGAATACGGATGCCCCCGTTCTCCTGTGCGGAGATTTTAACGCAGAGCAGGATGAGGCGTGCATCTTGCGTGCGGACGAGTTTTCGCATCCAAAACTGTCCGATCTTACCGCATCGATCGATCATTCCTTCCACGATTACGGCAGACTTCAAAGAAAATGCAAGATCGACTATATTTTCTCGAATCTCCCCATGGTCGGAAAGTGTACGGCTTGGACTGATGAACGGAACGGTATATATCTTTCCGATCATTATCCGCTTTCAGTTAAGGTCGAGCTTTGATGTCCTTCAAGAAGAGCGAGAAAAACAGCCAACAGGAAAAGAAAAAAGGAGACAGCCCTCCTCCGATGTAGAGCAGACACCAGATCGAGCAGATCCAAATAATAAAGACAGTCGCCGCCGACAGCAGGTCAACCGCAGTCGCGGCGACTTTTTCGGAGAATATCATGAGCAGAGCCGACCGCAGAGCGGAGCCTCCGTCGAGCGATTTGATCGGCAGCATGTTCAGTACCCCGAATATCAGATTTTGCTCGGCAAAAGCTTCGCAAATGTTGTTTTTGACTCTTGAAAAAATCATCGCGAGAAGAATGTTCGTGATCGGTCCGGACAGATAGACGATCAGTTCAAACTTGTACGAGCAAAGCCGCCCCGAGCGTTTTATCGACAGCCCGAACGGCGATACCGAAATGTCCGTGATCCTCTCGCCGATGATAAGTATCGCCAAGATGTGCCCAAACTCGTGGACGGCAATTGCCGCAAAAAGCATAAGCGTTCCGATGTTGGGCAAAAGAATT
Source organism: uncultured Lachnospiraceae bacterium (assembly GCA_964582375.1). Classification (GTDB taxonomy): domain Bacteria; phylum Bacillota; class Clostridia; order Oscillospirales; family CAG-272; genus CAKSQF01. The sequence continues at coordinate 117,294 of CAZORL010000002.1, read as the reverse complement.
ATGTATATTATCGCAATGCAGGCGGTCAAAAGTGCCGCCGATCGTCTTTTGTTCATCATTGCCCATCACCTCGGTATCAAGTGTATGACCGCACTTCAAGATCAATGCTCACAAAAATTCAGATCTTTTTGCAAAAAGTTCGAAAAAGTCTTGACAAAGCAAAAAAGATGTGGTATAATATCATCTGTTGAATATCGGGGTGTGGCTCAGCTTGGTAGAGTGCTTGGTTCGGGTCCAAGAGGCCGCGCGTTCGAATCGCGCCACTCCGACCATAAAAAAGTCCGAACTTACCGTTCGGACTTTTTTAATACTCACAAAACTTTTTAAGGAGAACTTTATGGCAAATGTCGGAATAATATGCGAATATAATCCCTTTCATCCGGGTCACGCCGAACAGCTTGCCATGATCGATCACGAACTTCCAAACGAAAGAAACACAAAGATCGCCCTGATGTCGGGCAATTTCGTTCAGCGAGGCGAGCCGGCAATATATCATAAGTACCTGCGCGCAAATGCCGCTCTTGCCTCGGGGGTCGATCTCGTTCTCGAATATCCGTTCCCCTATTCAATGGGTCCCGCAAAAGAGTTTGCCTATAACGCGGTCACCGTTTTTGATCGCCTTGGCACTGTGGACTATATTTGCTTCGGCAGTGAGTGCGGAGATCTTGGGGCTCTGTCATATGCCGCCGATGTTATTTTGTCGGATGCGTTTGAAAAAGAGCTTTCGATGCTTGTTTTAAGTGAAAAAAGCGTGTCCTATGCCGCACTGCGTATGATGGCTTTCGAAAAATTGACGGGGCGGCAATTGCCGAGTGACGCCAACGATATACTTGCCCTCGAATATCTGTGCGCACTTAAGAGACTTGGCTCAAAAATTCGCCCGATCGTCATAAAGCGTCAATCGAGCTTTAGTGCAAGCGGTGCGCGAAAATCGATTCTGCTCGGTGAAAATGATCGCTTTGTCCTCGGTGAGCCGACATTTGAACTTTCAGAGCACGAAAAAGCTATAACGCTTGATGATTTTTCAAAAACCGTCATACCATATCTCAGACAGTCCGACCCGAGTGTGCTCGTGTCATACGCCGATGTGACATACGATCTTGCCTGCAGTATGATTTATGCGTCACGGACGTCTCGAACGCTCTCGGAACTTGTTGACACGCTCTCAAGTAAAAGCTATCCACGATCAAGGATCAAACGCGCGATCTTTTTCGCCTTCTTTAGGGTTACAAAGGAGATGCTCCATACACCGCCGACATCGGTAAGACTTCTCGGCGCAAACACCCGGGGACGTGACTTTCTCAGAAATACAAACGGCGATATCGAGATTTTGTCAACCACTCACTCGGATAAACAGAGATTTTCGCTCATGTGTGATGAGATATATTCACTTGTTTGCGATCTCCCTGTGGATTTTTACAAGCAAAAGCCGATAATTCTGTGAAAATTTACATATCGTCCACACATATGTCGGCAAAATAGTGTATAATAAATTAAATAGATGAGTCAATGGTAGGAGGATAACATGGCAACAACGGTAAAAGGAAAATACCTTATATATAAAGGTCTGCCTCTTGTAAGAGAGAATAACACGATATGCTACGGCAGTATGGAAAATAAGAGCGTGCTTTTCCTCATGGTAATGTCAAATAAAACGATTTCAACAAAGGATCCCGCAATAAAGGTCGAGGTTCCCGATCTGATACTCGGACAGGTGGTCAGCACCGATACAAACAAAAAGCCGCACGAAAGAATACTTAAACAGTTCAGCAAAAACGGACTTTACGATGCTCTTGATTTCGGCATCGACGTAATGAACAGGTTCAACAAGTGATCAAAAAACATCCCGAGAAACAACTCTCGGGATGTTTTTGGCTATATAAAAGATGTATTTTGATAGATCGTGTCAACCGTGACCGCAATGAATTCCCTGATGAGATAGTGCGGCAGGAGAATGGACGGAAGATCCGCCGAAATGCCGTATATGTTCCTTATTCCGCACTTCCGCGCAAGAGCCATGCCCCTGAAAACATGGAAATTGTTTGTGACGACCGCAACATTTTTGCTTGCATCACCGATGATCTCTGCACTGAATTTGAGATTTTCGGATGTCGAGGTCGATCTGTCCTCAAGAATGATCCGTTTTTCGTCAATTCCACGGCGGATAAGCTCGTGCGATATGCACTCAGCCTCGCTGATCATCTCGTCGGCCCCCTGACCGCCCGATGCTATGCAGAGCGTGTTTTCATTGTTCGCAAGATATTCGTATGCCGCATTTATTCTGTTTTCGAGCGATAATGAAGGGCTTTTACCGTTCACCTTCGCTCCGAGTACTATGATATAGTCAAGCGACTCTTTGGACTTTGAGAAAAATCCGCTTATAATACATCCCTCAACAAAGAGGAAAAACGTAAGACAGATGAAAAACAGGGCGTAAAAGGCGGCGATGATCCATTTGGGCAGAGTAAACACACCGCATCCGATAAGCGATCTGACTATGAGATATACGCAGATGCATCCCGAAAAGAAGGGCCAGACATAGAGTATCGACATTCCAAATCCCGCGAATATGCCGACCGCAAAATAATACATCACGAAAAGCAGTGCAAGGCAGGTGAGAACAATCGAGAGAGCGTCGCCGAAAAATGCATGTTTGATCAAAGCTGTCGCACTCCTTTTACTCATAACTGCCTACCGCGACCTTGCCGTTTCTTCCGCCTTCGATAAGCGGATAGTAGGATACGGGAATATCGCCTATCCAAAGCTCAAAATAGCAGGTGTGATCGTCGGTGTAGCCCTTTTTGCCGCCACCTTTGCCGATCTCGCTTCCTTTTTCGACAATGTCGCCCTCGGACACGGTAGCACTGTCAAGACAGTAATAAACCGAGCGAAGACCGAACCCGTGATCGATGACTACCGTAACACCGCCCATCTTTGTCTCGCCGACATAGCTGACCTTGCCTTTGTTTGCCGCCGACACTGACTGCGTCTTGTAGCATACCCAAGCAATTCCGTTTGAAATGTGTTTTTGCTCTTCTGTTCCGTTGTTTACCGTGTCGCCGAATCTCGCTCTGTTTTGACTTTCGTCGGGCGTCAGGAATGCACCGTCAAAATAGCGTGTCTCACAGATCGGAAGTGTTGCGATAAGCTCCGAGAAAGCCTTGAAATTTTCGTCTGAGCGTGTTGACATGTCGATCACGCCCTTGTAATTGTACTTGCGCTCTTTGATCTTTGCACTCAGCGGGGCAACTTTGATCGGCAGTTCGATCGTCTTCCCGAGATACTCGATCGTTATCTTGTACTCGGTCGTTGACTCGACTTTCGAATATCCGAACGGAATGAGTGCGCGTATGCAGTCCCCGTCACTATAAAATTTCGGTGTGTAGCCAATATCGGGGGTGATTGAAACTTTGATCTCGGACAGATTGCTGACATCTGTGTATTTGCCCGACAAAACGACAAACTCGCCGTCCTCGATCTCATTCTCTCCGAGCCAGAATGATGCGAGCGGATCGAATATGATATCAACGCTCAGCCGATATGTGAAATGTCCGCCGGCATTACTTCCGCCGCTCTTTTCCCAAAGTGCGTCGATATCGAAATTAAGCTTTGTGTCGGCTTTGATGTTTTTTCTTATAAATTCGCTCTCCGAAAGTTCGGTTAGACTTCCTTCAAAGAGCATTCTGCCGAGCGCGTCCGAAACTTTGACATCGGCAGAGGTCGGTTCGCGGTCGAATGTCGGGTAAAATTCGCGGTATGAACAGCTGATCTTGAGGCTGTCATCAGCAAACTCTATGCTCGGTGTATGCGTAATACCGCTGTATGAGCTGTATGTCCAATCAGCCTCTGTCGGTCTGAGCAGGGTGTTATGAAGCGTCAGGCAAGGAGGTGTTGAGGCATCGTACAGAGAGGCGGAAAAATTGCTGTCAAGAAACGCGATGGCAGCCGATGCATCCATTAAAAACGCATTGCCCTCGTGATCGGTGTAATAACTGCTGCTCGGTTTTGTTGCTGAAAAATAGTAATTGTATTTTGTGGTCAGATCATAGCTGTGAAATCTGACCTCGATCGACGGTGCATCTTCAAGTTCCTTCGGAAGGGAGGGGATCGTCCTTGCACTGTCGTGAATGTCGGTGAGGATGTCGATGATCCGCTTGCCCTCGTCCGTCGATCTGTCAAATGATGTATATGCACCGTTTATATCGCAAAATTCGAGAGAAGTGATGGATTTTCGTTCGACAGGCGCATCCTTTGCCGAAAAGTACGAGCCGATCGCAAAATATGTCGGGATAAGCAGTATCAAAACAACTATGACCGCTTTGAAAATGTTCTTCATTCTTTTGTTTCGTTGCATATCATTTCCTCCAAACCCTCTCTTGTTGACCATTTTAATGTATTTTATCATATTGAAACAAAAAAATCTATATAATAATGTAAATAAATGCTTGATGTGAGGTGTTTTGCGATAAACAGAACAAAAAAACAAAGGGTCTTTGCAGGCGCTGTCCTCTCCCTTGTTGTTTTTCCGTTGCTTGTGTCCTGTCTTCGGACTGATTATACCGCAACCGATCTTCTCACGGAGCTTATATCGGTGATCGATGAGCCACCCGAGATGAATATCTGCTTCAAAAACGGTTACGGTCTGAACGCAGTCGCACAGGGCGAGCTTTCCGATCTTTTTGACGGTGTCGATCCGAGTACCTCGGCGTCAGATTTTGCTTTTTTCAGATCAAAGCGCGATCGGCTATATGAGATATATGTTTTCTGCGCTCCCTCAGCCGATCGGTCGGAGCTTCTTTGCGACATCCTTGAAAGGCGGATAGAACTTATTCAGACTCGCGATATAAGGCTCTATGACGAGGATTGGTATGAGCGTGCGATAGCTCCCGCAAAAATACTCGTCAGAGGGCGGTATGTTATCCTGCTCGTAACTCCGTACAATGACAAGATCGAGAAAAAGCTAAACTCAATTCTTTGAATATACAAAAATTCCCCGATACCGAAAAAGAAAGGTATCGGGGAAAATGTTTATTAAAGATCGGAGAAGAAATTTCCGCCGCTTTGCTCGTCATCCGAGCCTCTGTCGTCAGATGAAGAAGATGCATGATCTTCGGCAGCTTGACGCGCCGCCTCTTCCTCAGCTTTCTTTCTTGCCTCGGCTTCCTCGCGCATGCGCTTTTCGGCAGCCTCGTTTTCCTCGCGACTTCTCTTGCGTCGCTCATCCATCATCGCCTCAAGCTCTTCGATTGTCGGCTCGGGATCGTTGTCCATAAGTGCCTTGAACTGTGCCTCGTCCATTGTCTCGTTTTTGATAAGGAACGCGGCGATCGCCTCAAGCTTGCCTCTGTTTGCGGTGATGACCTCTTCCGCCTTCTTGTACGCGGTGTCGATGATGTTTTTGATCTCGTCATCGATGATCGACGCCGTCTTTTCGGAATAGTTCTGATCGTCGGCGATCTCGCGTCCGAGGAAAACTTCGGTGTGTCCCGAACCAAACTGGATCGGACCGAGTTTGTCGCTCATTCCAAGCTGAGTAACCATCTTGCGTGCGATCTCTGTCGCACGCTGAATGTCGTTGGATGCGCCTCCCGAAACATCGTTAAAGAATACCGCCTCGGCAACTCTGCCTGCAAGCAGGGAAGAAATTTCGTATTTCAGCTCGTTCTTGTACTCGCTCGTCTTGTCATCGTTTGGCAGATAGAGCGTGTAACCAAGGGCGCGACCGCTTGGGATGATCGAGATCTGATGAACGGGATCAAGCCCCGGCAGGATGTGACGCACGACTGCGTGACCTGCCTCGTGAATGGCGGTCTTGTATTTTTCGTCCTCGCTGATGTGAAGGGTCTTTTTCTGCGTTCCGACCATGATCTTCATCTTCGAGTCCTCGATATCGTTCATGCCGATAAGGCTCTTTCCGCGTCTTGCGGCAAGAAGGGCAGCCTCGTTGAGCAGATTTGCAAGATCCGCACCCGTAAATCCGGGAGTTCCTCTTGCGATTACCTCGAGATCCACGTCCTGCTCAAACGGCTTGTTCCTTGCGTGAACCTTCAGTATCTCGGTTCTGCCGCGCAGATCGGGATAGTTTACCGTTACCTGACGGTCAAAACGTCCGGGACGGAGAAGGGCAGGGTCGAGTATGTCGGGGCGGTTGGTTGCCGCCATGACGATTATTCCTTCACTTCCGCTGAAACCGTCCATTTCAACAAGAAGTTGGTTGAGTGTCTGCTCGCGTTCGTCGTGTCCGCCGCCGAGCCCCGCTCCGCGGTGACGACCGACAGCGTCGATCTCGTCGATGAATACGATAGATGCGGGATTTTTTCTTGCCGTGTCAAAGAGATCGCGAACACGGGATGCACCGACACCGACATACATTTCGACAAAATCCGAACCCGATATCGAGTAGAAGGGAACGCCCGCCTCGCCTGCGACCGCTTTGGCAAGCAGAGTCTTACCGGTGCCGGGAGGGCCCATCAAAAGCACGCCATGTGGTATCTTTGCACCGAGTTTTGTGAATTTTGCGGGATCTTTGAGAAATTCGACGATTTCCTGAAGCTCTTGCTTTTCCTCGTCAGCACCTGCAACATCGGTAAATCTTACCTTGTTTTTATCACCCGACAGGGCAACCTTTGCGCGTGCTTTACCGAAACTGTTGATCTTCGAACCCTTTCCGCCGCTTGCCTCTCTGAAAACAAAGGCAAAGAGTGCGATCATTGCGACTATTACGATGATATATGGCAGAAGAGATACCCAAACCGGGTAGGTCGTCGGCTCTTTGAGATCGAATTTTACGAGCGCATTTCCGTTATCATCGAAAACATAATCGTCATAGCAGTCTTTGTAAAATCTGCTTCTGTCTTGGAGCGTGTAGCTTATAATACGCCCATCGGACAGGCTGACGGTCAGCTCGTTTTGATCATCAAGCGTAAATTCTTTGACACGGACAGCGTCCTCGCTATCGCTTTTTATGTTGTGAAAGTAGCTGACTATCTCTTCGTAAATGACCTTTTCCGTCCTGTCGCCGAGAAGTTGATATGCGACGAAAACGAAAAGAACAAGTACGATCAAATAGATGAGTACTTTTTTAAGGCTTCCCTTCATGTGTTCCTCCGTAACTGTTGTTTGTTGTCATTTCTTTACTGTCGGATCATATGGCTGTGTATCTCTGCATAAGAACGCAGATCGTGATGGTCTCGCAACCATTTGTCGGCAATATTCCGTCGCGTGACGGAAAACTCGGTATCCAGAGTATACCGCTCTCGTCTGTGATGATCGGTAAGATCGCACGCAGATCTCTGTCCATTTTGCTGTCGCAAAGCAGTTTTTTTACCTTCCGCGTCATGTTGCCGATGCGTATTTTGTCTCCGTCAAGACGACTTCTTGCCGAAAGATTGCCGATGGATATTTTATCAGACGCAAATGATTTCTGTATGGATAATTTGTAAATATTCTGTTTTTGTTTTATTGAATTTTCTGCGGCAGGATCATTGCCCTTCCATAGATATATATATGCGTCGGTTTCGGGTATATAATTCTCGCCGAAACAAAGCTTTATTTCGTACTGCTTTACCTCTTTTGTACGGTAATCTCTTATAAAAAGGAGCTTTCCTCTGTCTATCAGTGCACTGACAGAGCAGGGAAGCGAGAGCCTGCTTTGGTCGATATTCTTATTGATCAGCTCGGATACCGCACGAAGATTTTTGGACGACAGACGCTCGCCGCCCGATGCACGCATGTATTTGTACTCGATCACTCGCGAAAGTATCGCACGATCAAGCAAGACAAGTGTCGCACAGTCGTCTTCGTCGGTGTGCATCATGGCTACCCTGTCAAGATATTCGCAATCGGCGCGAAGGGCATCGCAAAATCCGGATGCCGCAACGGTGACACTCGGATTGATCTTTTCAAGCAAAGGCACTATTTGCCCCCTGATGAAATTTCGCGTGTAATTTTCATCGCTGTTCGTCGAGTCGGTGACAAACAAAAGATCATGCTCGATCGCATAGTTTGCGATCTCGTCCCTTGTTAACGAAAGCATAGGACGGATCAGTCGTCCGCGTATCGGCGGAATGCCCGTGCCGCCCTTTGCGGCAGAGCCGCGTGCAATATTGAAGATCAGCGTCTCAAGATTGTCGTTTGCGTGATGCGCTACCGCGATCCTGTCGGCACCGACCGATATTCGATAATTTTCAAGAGCCTCGTATCGAAGGTCCCTGGCGACCTCCTCAAGCCCCTGCTTTCTTGTCGCCGCGACCGATGGTACGTCAACCAAGGCAAACGAGAACTCGATTCCCATCCTGCTTGTAAGCTCGCGGCAAAAATCGAGATCGCGGTCTGCCTCATCTCCGCGTATTCCGTGATGAACATGAAACGCATGAAGGGAAATTCCGCACCTTTTGCAGATCAAAGACAGCATGTGCAAAAGTACTACCGAATCGACACCGCCCGACAGACCGACCACTACCGAGGATACATCCGTCAGAAGATGATTGTCCTCGATGTATGAGATGACCTTTCGCAGTGCCTGATCGTTCGGTGTACTCATGCTCCGGGCTCCTCTCTGTTATCGAGGGTCGTGAACTTGGTGTATTTTCCGAACCAGCCCACCTCGATCTTTCCCGTTCCGCCATGACGGTTCTTGGCAACGATGACCTCCGCAACATTCTGCTTTTCGGGATCGTCCTTGTAGTATTCGTCACGGTAAAGAAAGAGAACGACGTCGGCATCCTGCTCGATCGCACCCGAGTCACGCAGATCTGACAGCATGGGTCGCTTGTCGGTTCTTGATTCTGGACCGCGCGACAGCTGTGCGCAACAAATAACGGGCACTCTCAGCTCTTTTGCCATTACCTTCAGGTTTCTCGAAATATCTGCAACCTCTTGAACTCGGTTCTCGATCCTTCTGTCGGATTGCATCAGACCGAGATAGTCAACAACGACCAGCCCGAGATTTTTAACTCGGCGAAGCTTAGATTTCATTCCGGTGACCGTGATGTTCGTTGTGTCGTCAATGTATATCTCTGTTTCGGCGAGTATCGAAGATGCGTCGGCAAGCTTTGACCAGTCCTCGTTTGAGAGCATGCCGCTTCTCATCGTGTTGCTTTCGATGAGTGCCTCGGATGAGAGCATTCTCGAAACCAATTGCTCTTTTGACATTTCAAGTGAGAATATGCAGACCGCTTTGTTTGTCTTTTTTGCGACATTCGTTGCGACATTCAGCGCAAAGGAGGTCTTACCCATACCCGGACGTGCGCCGACCAAGATCAGATCGCTCTTGCCCATTCCGACGAGAACACTGTCAAGCGACGAAAAGCCGGTCGGCGTGCCGACTGCCTCTTCCTTGTTGTCAGCAACATCCTTGATCTGCTGATATGTGCCGAGGATGACATCGCGTATGTGCGAAAAATCGTGCTGTTCCTTTGTTTGTGCGATCTCGAAGACCTTCGCCTCGGCTTGGTTTATTATGTCGGATGCTTTGTCCTGTGCCGCATACGCATCCTCGGATATCTCCTCGGTGACCTTTATAAGCCGCCTGAGGAGACTTTTGTCTCTGACGATCGACGCATAGTCCCTTATGTTGCCTGTTGACGGTACTATCTCAACGAGCGTTTGAATATAACTTTTTGATCGCTCGCTGTCGTAAACATTGCTCTTTGTCAGCGTGTCCATAAGGGTGACGGGATCTATCTGCCTGCTCTGCAGAAAGAGTCTCTGCATCGCGGAAAAAATCTCTCGATGCTCCTCAAGATAGAAATCGTCTGCCGATATGAGAGTGGCGACATCGCTCAGTGCCTCCGGATCGATAAGTATCGATCCGAGCACCGATTGCTCCGCCTCAAGAGAAAACGGCAGTTTTCTCACGCCCAAAGTACTTGTGCTTTCGGTTGGCATTTTTATGATCACAGCTTTCGTGCTGGCGAAAGCTTCCTTCCTGTGTCTTACTTTTTGTTTTTTCTAAAGCTTATTTGACGTTATGAACCTCGACCTTAACATGCGCGACGATGTCGGGGTAGAGCTTTATGTCAAGCGTGTAGATTCCGTAATTCTTGATGGGTTTGTCAAGTACTATCTTGCGCTTGTCGATCGATATGCCGTATTTCTTTGCGATGTTTTCGGCGATCTCTTTGGATGTTACCGAACCGTAAAGCTTTGTGTCACTGCCCGATGCGATCGCAAAGTCCATCATGCATCCCTCAAGCTTTTTCGCAAGCTCCAGAGCATTTGCACGCTCGGTCGCCTCTTTGTATTTCTGCGATTCTGCCTTTGCTTTGATCTCGTTTAATGCCTTGGAGTCTGCCTCGATGGCGAGCTTCTTCGGAAAGAGAAAGTTGCGTGCGTATCCGTCGGATACGTTTACGACATCGCCCTTTTTACCCTGTGATTTTACATCTTGTGTGAGTATTACCTTCATTGTGTGTTTCCTTTCTTGCTTTTACTGTAGAACAGAAATTTGTTGTTTGTTAGTCTGCCTCAAGTCGTCCGCGCTCCTCGTCAAGGAAAATGTCGATCGATCTCTTGAGTGCATTTATTAGGTCGTGCGCACTCGAACTCTCGTTCCAGCTCGCCCCTGCCGCATTAAAATGTCCGCCGCCGCCGAGCCTGCGCAGTATCGTCTCGACATTTATGTCGCCCGATGAGCGTGCAGATATCCTGAACGCTCCGTCAAGGCGGAGAATAACGAATGTCGCCTCGATTCCCTCGACATTTAAGAGCCTGTCGGATATCTTCGCACCTATTGTAATGTCACCCTCGTCGTTGCCGTCAAGATCGTTGAGTGCTATCATGACGGTTTTGCGGTACGGCTCTTTGCTTATCTCAAATCGCGCCTCTCTTGCCATTTCGTCAAGTCCGGTTCTGAACAGATCGTATGTTTCTGCCGGGTCGCCGATAGAACGCAGGTATCTCGCTGACTCAAATGTACGAACGCCCGTGTTGATGACAAAATGCTTTGTGTCAAGTACGATGCCGGCATACATGAGATTTGCCTCTTGCGGACGAAGAAGACTGTCGCTTACCTGTTCGAGGATCTCGGATACAAGTTCGCACGCCGACGATGCCGACGGCTCAATGTATGAAAGCAGCGGAGTGGTGGTAAATTCCTCGGTCTGACGGTGATGGTCGATGTACACGACATTTCCGACTCTGTCGGCAAGACCCGGCAACTCAAACTGCGAGTTGTTGTTGACATCGCAAACTATCAGCGTCGTGTCATTGCGGATGAGATCGAGCGACTCGGTGGAGGTTACGAACATATTGTCATATTCGTCAAGCCCATTGAGCAAAGGGAAGCATTTTTCGATGTTCGGACTGCTCTTGTCGATGATTATGTTGCATTCGACGCCGAGATATGTGCAAAGTCGCGCCATGCCGACACAGGAGCCAAAGCAGTCGAAATCGGGATTTCGGTGTCCCATTATCAAAACATTCGACGAGCGACAGATCTGCGCCGAGAGCGCACGAGAGATCGTGTGTGATTTGACAGCCGATCGCTTTTGCGAGGTCTTGGTCATGCCGCCGAAATGATAACTGAACTTTTCGGTCTTGACCATCGCTTGGTCACCGCCCTTGGCAAGTGCGAATTTTAGTGCCGAGTATGCATTGTCACGCTTTTCGCTGAAGTTCTTGCCTATGTTGGACGTTCCGATCGATATAGTGATCGGAAGATATCCCGAACCGACGCGTATCTCCCTTATTTTGTCGAGAATGTCGAATTTGCTGTCAATGAAGGCGGTCAGATATTTTGCTTTGTAAAAGAGGACATATTTGTCGCGCTCGTAGCTTATGAGGACTCCGTTGACACTTGCTGCCCATTCGAATAAGATTCGCTCTGCGGCGGCTGTCGCAGAGGCATAGTTGTCACGCTCTATCTGTGCCAGCTCCTCGAGGTTGTCGATATAAATATAGGCGATCAGCGCATCGTTGTCCGACAGCTCCTGACGTACTCGCTCCAGATCGGACACATCATGCCAGATGGTGATGTAAAGCATGTCCTGGTCACTTCCGAGAACGGTGCCCTCGATCCTGTAATTTTTCCCCGCAACGGTGATCATGCACTCCTTGCTGCCGTCTATTGTTGACTTCACTTGGTCAATGCCGATACCCGCGATCTCCGAAAATCTGCGGATATTGCGTCCGGCTGAATCGGATATCTCTCTGAACGCCTTGTTGCCCCATCTGATCAAGCCGTACATGTCACAGGCGCATATCGGTGAGCTGACCGAGTTGTAGAGAGTGGTGTTTATATCGGGGGTAAACCCCGTATGGGTATCGGGCGTGCCGTGTTTGCCGCTTGATCTGCGTGCCAAGAATAGGACCGTCATTATCCCGATGTAAACAAGCGAGATCGAGATGAAGACGATAAGAGATGCACCTCTGCTTGCAGTGAAATATTGAAGTAACATCATGGCAATGATCGCAGGTGCGATCACGGCGGCAAGCCGCACGGGCAAAGCCTTGCAGATGCTTCTTAATCTGTTTTTCATGCCTTTTTCTCCTTGTGAGTTGTGAGTGTTTTTTCGCTTTATTGCTCGCGGTCGGACCTTCGTTTTGCCATGTTGTTCACGTATTCCATTATTTTCACGATTGCGCCGAGTACCGCAAGTATCAAGATGGCAAAATACCCGGCAACAAGGGCGATCAAAATGAGAATAATAAGAAACAGTACGGAATACGGCTTGTGCGATCTTATCGATGCCTTAAGCCACCTGAAACCGAAGGCAAGACAAGGAAGGATCGTTATGAGTACAAGGTTCATTATGAGAATCGTGAAAGTAGTGAGATCCTTGTCTTCAAGAAAGGATCCGAGCAGATCGCATATGGTTACCGCTTGAGTGAAGAGCAAAAACAAGATCGCACAGATCGGTGACGGAGAGAGCAGCCAACCGCTAAGTTTCCTGCTTCCGTAATAATACCCGAGCATTATCCGTCTGAATATGCCGCACGAAATGTGAATGATAATATGCGATGAAAGATAAACGATGCTCGGTAAGAGCAGCTTGGTATAAAACCATGTGCTCTTTATGAGTTCTTTAAGTGTTTCGATTTCGTAAGAGGCGATCCCGCTTTCTCTAAAGGTGTCTTCAAATGTGGTGATAAGCTGCTTTTCAATGACGGTGTCCAGTTGCCTGATCATCGAAGAGAACTCGGTTATACCCTCTGCCTTGCAGTAATAGACAGCCGATAGTGAGACGGTCAATATCATAACGATCGAAAGGGCAATCGATGCCATGGACTCTGTGAAAAGCCGACTTTTCAGCGAGTATACGCAAATGGCTGTTATGAGTGCGATCACTGCATATGCTCCTGCACTCAGACATGTCGGCGAAACGCTTCCATCGGCAAGGAGGGATATCGCTGCCGCTCCGAGACAGGATAGGGCATATGACAGCCCTGCAACGGCAAGCATCCGCGGACGACCGCCCTTTGCAGAAAGACAGAGAAATGGGACGGTCGCAACCGTGACGGCGATCGCGGTCAATAATACGCCGCCCGATGTCGGACTGAGCGCACCGAGGACTATCGCAAGTATGAGCAGCATCCTTGACAGCTTTTTTGACGGTATTTTTTGAAGATCGTTTTGATTTTGAATATCCATAACTGTCCTTTCATTGACGGTTGCAGGTGCCCACACGGCTGCCTTTTCCAAATGTTTCCATTTTTCATTGGTTTTTTCGTCCGTTCCGTTCTATTATATCATAATTTCTCTCAAAAGTAAAGCAATTTCGAAAAAATCTCTTGACGAAATCCAAAAAAAAGTATATAATAGCAACAGAGCCGGATCTTGCGACGATATTATTGACGATATTATTGGTGATTTGCAGTTGATCGGCAACTTAACGGAAGGTCTGTAACATGTTTGATTTTGAGTATGTAAAGCCGCATGAGCTGTGCGGTAACGTTTTTGATGAGATAGGAAACCGTTGGCTTATAATAGGCTGTCGGGATGACGAAAAGGATAATCTTAACCTTATGACTGCAAGCTGGGGAACTATGGGCGTGCTTTGGGGCAAGCCTATATGTACGCTTTTCGTTCGCCCGGGCAGGTATACAAGAGAGCTTGCCGATAAGACCGACACGCTTACCGTCTCGGTGTTTGACGAAAAATACAGGGATCAGCTTAAGCTATGCGGCACAAAGAGCGGCAGAGATGTCGAAAAGGCAAAGCTTTGCGGATTTACGACCTTTGAAAAAGACGGCTTTGTCGGTGTCAACGAAGCCGATCGCGTATATCTTTTGAAAAAGCTGTACACCGATACGCTCCGTCCCGAAAATCTGCTTGATCAGAGCGTCGAAAAATGGTATCCCATAAAAGATTATCATAAGATATACATTTGCGAGATCGTCGGTGTTCTCGATAAAAAAGCCGGCAATAAAAGCAATGAGGAAACAGTCCCAAATGTCTGAAATATCAGAAAATAAAAAATATCTCGAGGTCGGCGTCGTGCAGAATGTGCACGGCGTGTCGGGCGATCTGACTGTCGCCTGTCTTTGCGATTCGACCGACGTCTTTCGCTCGCTTAAAAGGATCTGCATTGTTCGGGGCGAAAAGTATACACTCTGTAACCTGTCGAGAAATACTCGTCATCGCGAGGGAGTGATGCTCGTTCATATAGACGGATTTGATTCGAGAGAAACTGCGTCATGCCTTAAAGGCGTGTCGCTTTACGCAGACAGAAACGATCTTCCGTCGCTGAAAGAGGGTAGCTATTACATAGCCGATCTGCTTGGACTTGATGTAATTGATGCCAAAAGCGGTAGGATCTACGGAAAGATAACCGATGTGTCAAGCTACGGTGCATCCGATGTGTACGAGATCACCGATGATGACGGAAATGTCCGACTTTTCCCCGCTGTTCCCGAATTTATCGAAAAGACCGATCTCGAACACGGACTTTTCATTAATCCGATCGAGGGCATGTTCTCATGAATTTCGACGTACTCACACTTTTTCCCGAGCTGATCGATGTCGTCACAGATTCGAGCATAATCGGCAGAGCCAAAGAGGCTGGACTTATAACTGTCAGGGCACACAATATCCGCGATTGGTCAAAGGACAAGCACAGAAGAGTTGACGATACTCCCTACGGCGGAGGAAAAGGCATGCTGATGGCGGCACCGCCCGTCTGCGACTGCTTTGACAGCGTCAGAAAGATGCAACAGGGCAGCTCGCATTGTGTCTATATGTCACCTCAAGGAAAAATACTCACTCAAAAAAGAGCCGCCGAACTGCTTTCATATGATAATCTTACCATCCTTTGCGGTCATTACGAGGGAATCGATCGACGGATCGTTGACGAGATAGTTGATGAGGAAATATCGATCGGTGATTATGTCCTGACCGGCGGCGAGCTTCCCGCATGTATACTCATTGATGTCATGGCACGGATGATTGACGGCGTGCTTGCCGATCCCGAGTGCTTCGAAAACGAAAGCATCGCTTGCGGTGCACTTGAATATCCGCAGTATACTCGCCCTCCCGTCTTTCGCGGAAGGGAAGTGCCCGAGGTGCTTCGGTGCGGAGATCGTGCGCAGATCGAAAAATGGCGAGCTGTCGAGTCTCTCCGTCTGACCGAAAAAAATCGTCCCGATCTTCTGTAAAAACGGACAATGTTGAATAAATAATAAAAAAAATACAAAAGAAACGGAGGTGACGCAGATGGGCGAAACCGAAAGATCAAAAACAAAAGAAAAACGGCACGGCACAATTTTCGGCAGAATATGCGGTTTTTTTGATAAAAGATATGCGTCGCTTCTCGAAAAGAGTCTTTTCGGAAGATATTTCACATCCTACGAAAATTTCGACCGCCGCGTGAAAAATTCAAAAACGGTAAGTCTTGCCGCCGACAGACGCAGACGGCATTACAAGAAAAAATATCACCCAAAAAGAGAGATCGGAACAGAGCATATCGACGATAATCTGAGGATATATAACAGACAGACGGTGCGCAGTCCGATAAGCAGCAGACTGCGTGATGCCGTGCATTCAAACAAGATCGTCTCATCGGTCATTGACAGATTTGCCGCCATTCCCGAGGTACCCGCATCATCACTCGGATTTTTTCTCCTCGCACTCTCGCTTACATCGATAGTTGTCTGCATGGCGGGATTTTTTACATCAAGTGATGTTGATCTCTCGTCGATTTTCTTCTCTTTGATAATGCTTTTTCCGTTCGTTATTCTGTCTGTGTTTCTGCTTCCGAAAAACAACATCACACTTATGGATTATGTTTTTGAGAGTCGAATCGGCAGGGCGATCGTTGTTCCGATGTTTGGTAAGGAAGATCTTCTCGGTAAAAAGCAAAAAAATGCCGATTCACCCGAAACATACGGCGGTTATACGGGAGTCCTCCCGTTTTGCTTTGGTCTTGTACTCGGGCTTTTTACCTGTTTTGTTCCGATATCGATGGTCATCTCTCTTGTTTTCGTAACACTTATACTGTTTGCCGTTGTATCGGTTCCCGAGGCAGGGCTTCTCGTGTTTGCTTTTTTTGCACCTTTTGCATTTCTCTTTGAAAATGCCGATCTTGTTGCAGCTGTTTTTGTGATCACATTGACGCTTGCCTTTGCGGCAAAGGCGGCACTCGGAAACAGACTTGCATCATTTGACGCTCTTGACGGAACTCTCGCAATATTCTTTGGATTTATATCTGTCGCCGAGCTGATCGGCGGCGATGTGTCCCACGCTTTGTCCTCGGCGTCCTGCTTTTGTATCTGCTATCTTTGCAAGAATCTTCTCGTCAGAGGCAGATGGCTTGACAAATTCCTCTCCTGCGTCTGTGCATCGTCAACGCTTGTCGGAATGCTTGCGATCGCACGCGCGGTGATCCTTCAAAGACCTATCGGCACGGGCAATATCATGCGAACCCCCGAGATGCTTGCCGTTTGGATGCTTGCCTCGATCTTTTTGACGGCAGCTCTGCTCAGCCGTCGTAAGATCTCGATCTCGACCGGCTCTGTTTCGCTTGTCGTTCAAATTGCGGCACTCGTCCTTACAGGCTCGAAAAGTGCGGTGATCGCTCTTGCCGTCGGCATTCTTGCGATGGCGGCACTCACTGTCGGCAAAGTCTTTCGCATAGTATTCATAGCCGTTGCGGCATCGCCGATCGCGCTGTTTCTGCTCCCGGAAAGTGTTCTTCAAAAGATACTGTCGGTGCTCGTTCTTAGAGACGCCTCGCTCGTTTCAAGATTTGAGGTCTGGAAGGGCTCTCTTGAACTCGTTAAGTTTGAACCTCTTTGCGGTATGGGATTTTCTTCCCAAACTTTTGCCGATCTTTATTCTGTTGTCAGTGATGGATGCACGGCATCAAATGCACAAAGTCTTTACCTTGGCATGCTCGTAACCTCCGGAATTGTCGGAACGATTCTGTTTGCGGCGGCAGTTCTTCTTTGTTTCAGGGCGGCGATCTCGACCTTGACGCGGATGCCGAGAGCAAAACGCGGCAGAGAGGTACTGTGTGCATGTATATCAGCCATGTTTTCAATTCTCGTTTGCGGAATGACCGTTTGGATATTCGACTATACCGTTTGTGCACAACTTTTCTGCGTTCTCGTTGGCATAGTGCTTGCCGTTAAGCGGCATTTCGAGGAAGAGACGGCGGCACTGCGTATGGATGTCGGACCGTCATCGGGCGATATGACTATCGATATTTAGGCTCAATGAAAGGAAGATGATAACAGATGAAAACCAAAAATAAAAAGAGTTTCGGCATTGCCGATACTGCCGTTCTGATCGGATTTGTTATTCTTGCACTTGCACTTGTTTATACTGCTCTTCTGCTGATATTCGGCGGCACCGATGTCTTTTCACTGATCGGTAAAGATGACGGCGAGACGGTCGATCTTTCGTTTTCGCTTTGTGTCAGCGGCATAGATACCACCGTTTATTCGGTCGAACCTCAGGGAGATGATGCAGTTTGCGATTTTCTCTCGGTCGGTGATACCTTCTATATTGACGGAAAGGCTGTCGGAAGGGTCACACATATAGGACATGCCGATCATATGGTCAAAACGGGACTTGACAACTCAAACGGTTCTCTCGTGTACGCTGCTTATCCCGGTTATCTTGATCTTGTTGTAACCATAGAGGCTCAAGGCAAAGAGACCGATTCGGGCTATGTTGTTGCCGATCGCGAAATAAAGATCGGTGCGCCGCTTGCACTGTCAACGAAAAAAGCCCAATTTGATGCGACCGTGTCCGATGTGCAAAAGATCGATGTTGACGATGCTGACGATCGGACCGTTGATAAGGAGGGATGATGAACATGGAGTACAACGAGCAAAACAATCGCCGACCGAAGATCGGCGCAAAGAAATATCGCAGAAATCTTATCGACCTCCTGCTCCTTCTGCTCATAGTCGCCTCCGTGGTGTCCTTCTTTTTCAGAGGACGTCTTGAGGCACTGATGACCGAGGCAATGGCAAGCGACCGCGTCAGCATCGGCTTTGTTATAACCGATGCCGATCCTCGGGTGGCAAACACCCTGGAGGTCGGAACTACTCTCTACCTTGACTCGAAGGTGTTCGGAGAGGTGGGATATATAGATGTTTCGGATGCCGATACGGTCATTTTCAAATCGACCGTCAATCCGGACACGACGAGGATCGACGAGTTCGTGCGTGTCGGTGACAGCACAAAAAAGAAGATCAGCGGAACGCTTTCGGCAGTGGGTGCACGAAAGGACAGCGGGTTTTATCTTGCGGGAAAGGAAAAAATTGCCGTCGGGATGACACTCACGCTCTCGGATAAAGGGCAAAATTATACTATTTTGGTAACTCGAGTCGATTGATTTTGAGCAAACTGTCGAATTTTTCAATTTTTGAAAAAAAAAGTGAAAAACCCTTGATTTTGCCGAAAAAAGTGCTATAATAAAAGAGATAGTTATGTTTGTTTGGACAAAAGTCCCCGAAGTGTAAAATGTAAAAGGAGTTATGAAAAGCAATGATCACTCGCGAGATTAAGATAAACAATCAGGTAGGGCTTCACGCAAGACCCGCAACTTTTTTCATTCAGAAGGCTAACAAGTACAAAAGCACGATCTGGATCGAAAAGGGTGAACGCAGAGTTAACGCCAAGAGCCTGCTCGGAGTTCTCTCGCTCGGCATAGTGAAGGATACTACCGTCACTCTTTCTGCCGACGGATCCGACGAGGCTGACGCACTCGACGGTCTTTGTGAGCTTATCGCAAACGGCTGTGAGGAATAATCGGATATCGGGAGACCGATATCAAATCGGCAGACTGCACACATGATATGCGGTCTGCTTTTTTGTTGCAGACTTTATATTTTATTTATAAGTAACGGTGGGATGATCAATGGCTGTCGAAAGAAAGACAAAAGATCAGCTTCGCGAAAAGGCAAACAGACTTCCGATGTCTCCGGGTGTCTATATCATGCACGGCGCGGGCGATAAGATCATATATGTCGGTAAATCCAAGTCGCTCAAAAACAGAGTGACACAGTACTTTACCGATTCGGAAAAGAATATCAAGACCGCACGCATGGTCGATTCGGTCTATGATTTCGAGTATATGCTCACCGATACCGAGATCGAGGCACTTGTGCTCGAAAATAAGCTGATAAAGCTTCACAATCCGAAATATAATATCCTGCTCAAGGATGCCAAAAGCTATCCCTATATAAAGGTGACCATCGACGAGCCTTACCCCACTGTCAGCTTGACCAGAAAACGCCTTCCCGATAAGGCAAAATATTTCGGTCCGTATTCGGGAAATACGGTTGCGTGGAATCTGCTCACGACCGTTCGAAAGGTGTTTATGCTCCCGAGCTGTAAGCTTTCCTTTCCGCGCGATATCGGAAAGAGCCGCCCCTGCCTTTATAAGCATATAGGACAATGTTGCGCACCTTGTACGGGCGAACTGCCTCCCGAGGAGTATTCGGAACGCTTTTCGGAGGTCATATCATTCCTTCGCGGAAATTACTCGGATGTTAAGAGCGCACTTGACGAAAAAATGCGCTTTGCGTCCGAAAATCTTCATTTCGAGGCGGCGGCAAGATATAGGGACAGACTTCTTGCGGTCGAGGCACTGCGGCAAAAGCAAAGAGTCGTCGGAAAGCCCGACTCGGAGTACGATATATTCGCACTCTACACATCAGATCTTTGCTCCTGCCTTGCGACCTATTATGTTCGCGACGGCGCGGTAATCGATTCGGACAATCGAATATTCGCAGCTGATAATATCATCGACGGTCAGACACTTCTGTCGGTCATCTCGAGAATATATGCCTCCAGAGAGTACATCCCGAAGACTGTGCTTCTTGGATTTGAACTCGGCGATCACGGCGAGGATCTGCTGTCCGATCTGCTTACCGAGACATCGGGCAGACGCGTCGAGGTGCGTGTGCCGCAAAAGGGTGAGCTTCGCGCACTTTGCGAGATGGTTGCCGAAAATGCCGCCCTGCATGCAAGACAATATCTTGCCGAGAGCGAAAAGGATGATGAAACGCTCGTAAATCTTGCGACGATGCTTTCGCTTGAGGTCGTTCCCGAAACCATAGAGGCGATCGATATATCAAACTACGGCGACGACAATATCACCGCGGGCATAATATCGATATGCGATGGCAAGTTTAACAAAAAGGGCTATCGAACATATAAGATCAAGTCTACCGACTCGCAAAACGATTATCTGTCAATGACCGAGGCACTCGAGCGCAGACTGCAAAGGCGAGACGAAAATCCGCTCCCCGATCTGTTTTTGCTTGACGGCGGCAAAGGGCATGTTTCGACCATTCGCACGCTTTTTGACAAATACGGGATAGATACGCCGATCTTTGGAATGGTCAAGGATGATTTTCACAAGACCAGGGCACTGACAGACGGCGAAAACGAAATAAGTATCGCACGCGAGCAATCGGTGTTTCGCTTTATTTACAGGATCCAGGAAGAGGTCCACAGATTCACGGTCGGAACGGTTCGCCGCGCAAAGGGCGAGTCGGTGAAGCATTCGAAACTCGAAGAGATACCGGGAATCGGTCAGTCCAAGGCGAGGACACTTCTTGCTGCGTTTAAGAGCATTGGTGCCATAGCGTCGGCTGATGTTTCGCTGATTGCAGAGGTCAAGGGTATCTCAAAACGTGATGCCGAAAATGTTCACAATTATTTTACAACCAGAGCCGAAAAAGGCAAAAAATAAGTATACCGAACAGGGGAATGAGATATGCGTATTATAACCGGAAGCAGAAAGGGAATGAAACTTAAAACACTTAGCGGCGAGGATGTTACCCGCCCGACAGCCGAAAGGGTAAAAGAGGCCCTCTTTTCAATGATCAATTTCGATCTTGAGGGTGCTCGCGTGCTCGATCTGTTCGGCGGTAGCGGACAACTCGCTCTCGAGGCTCTCTCCAGAGGTGCGTCTTATGCTCTTATCGCCGATGCCGATAAAGATGCGGTCGGTGTCATCAGAGAAAATGTTGCAAAAACTAAATTCGAGGATCAGGTAAGGGTCGTCTCATCCGATTATAAACGGCTTATCGATACTATGCGCACGGGAGACGGCGGCAGATTTGATATAGTTTTTCTCGATCCGCCTTACTCTTCGGGCTATATTCCCGATGCCCTGCGTCGCCTTGTTGCGGCAGATCTGCTGTCCGATAAGGCACTCATCATTTGCGAGACCGACTCGGACAAGCCTGTCGTATATGATGGGTTTGCTCAAAAGCGATTTGCAAGATACGGCAGGGTGTATATCACACTTCTCGAAAAGGAGAGCAGCTTATGAGAGTAATGATAACCGGCAGTTTCGACCCTCCCACACTCGGGCATCTTGATATCATAAAACGATCCTCTGCACTCTTTGACGAGGTAGTTGTGGCACTCGCCGAAAACAGCGAGAAAAAGTACGCATACTCTCTTGAGACGCGGATCAAAATGCTTCACGCTTGTACAGACGATCTCCAAAATGTTTCGGTCGATGTCTGTAATGGACTTGTCGCAAAGTTCGCGGCAGCAAACGGTATTGATGCGATCGTTAAAGGAGTGCGCTCGCCGCTCGATCTTGATTACGAGTGCGTACTCGATCGGGTAAATAAGACGATCTCGCCGATTGAGACCATCTTCCTTGCTGCCTCTCCCGAGCACATGCATATTTCATCGACCGTCGCAAGGGAAATGATCAAATATCATCAAGATCTCGAAAAATATCTCCCCCCGGAGGTAGCAAAACTCATATAAAATTACACGATAGTCATTCTGCGTGCATCGCTCTGCCTTCGATCGGAGCGATGCACGCAGTCTCCTTTTTACCCCATTGAAAGAACATTTGTTCAGAGCAGAACGGGCCAAAAGCAAATGTCTGTTTCGCACTGTAAAAAAAAGAAAAAAATGAACCGAAATTTCAAAAAAAACTATTGCATTCACGGGACGAATATATTATAATGAGACCGTGCCGTGGAGCGAAATACAATAAAAGAACGCCAATCGAACGGATAAAAAACAGGAAAGTGGGGGATAGAGCAGTGGCAGAGTGGCTTATAGGCAAACAGCGTCATACCATCGATGATAAAAACCGTGTCTTTATTCCTTCCAAGTTCTTGAAGAAACTCGGAAGCAGGATCTTCGTGACCAAATCGCTTACAGGCAATTGTATAAGGATCTACAGCCTTGAAGGCTTTGACGGCTATGTCGCGGATACACTGAGCAGACTTCCCAAGGTCAAGGCGGGTGAGATGCTTTCGTGGCTCGGCTCAAACTCTGAGGAGCTTCAAGCCGACTCGCAGGGAAGGATCGCTTTGCCGGGCGAATACAGAGATTTTGCCGGACTTGAGAAAAACGTTGTCAGCTCGGGTGCGTTCGATCATGTTGAGCTTTGGGATGAGGCAACCTTTGACAAGCAGGATGTCGGCATGGATGTCGGCGGCATCCGCGCCCTTCTCGAAAGCAGGGAAGATACATGAGCGGCTTTTCGCATTACTCGGTAATGCTTCATGAGGCGGTCGATGGACTCGCCGTATCGGACGGTGTCTATGTCGATTGCACGGCAGGCGGCGGCGGACACAGTCTTGAGATAGTAAAGCATATCGGAAACGGACGGCTTGTAGCGGTCGATCAGGATATGACCGCAATATCGGCGGCACGCGAGAGACTTTGTGACTATCTCGATAAAACGACATTTGTTAATGAAAATTTTGAAAATATCGCATCGGCACTGGACAGGCTGTCGATAGACAAAATATCGGGCGCACTGATCGATCTCGGTGTTTCGTCATATCAGCTTGACACACCGGAACGCGGATTTTCGTATAAATATGATGCACCTCTCGATATGAGAATGGACGAGAGTGCGACCCTTACGGCGTACGATGTCGTAAACGGATATGATGAGAGTGAACTAAAAAGAATATTGTACGCATACGGTGAGGAGCAGTATGCATCGTCTATTGCGGCGGCGATAGTCAGACACCGTGAGAGTGCCCCGATAAGGAGCACACTCGAGCTTGTTGATATCATTCGTTCCGCCATGCCTCCAAAGGCGCTCGTCGGTGGTCATCACCCTGCTAAAAAGAGCTTTCAGGCGATAAGGATCGAGGTCAATCGTGAACTTTCGGTGATCGAGCCGGCGATCCGTGCACTTGTCGATAGGCTCTCACCCGGCGGCAGGATAGCGATCATTACATTCCATTCTCTTGAAGATCGAATAGTAAAGCAGACCTTTGCATCTCTCGCACAGGGGTGTACCTGTCCGAGATCATTTCCGATATGCGTCTGCGGAAACAAACCCAAAATAAAGCTTGTAAATAAAAAACCGATACTTCCTTCAGAGGAAGAACTCGAGGTCAATCCAAGATCGAGAAGTGCAAAATTGAGGATAGCAGAAAAAATACAGTAAGGAGCATATGCGATGGCGAGGTCAAAGAAGAATCTTGATGTCGATCTTGACTATTCAAAAGTCAGATATGACAATACCGAAAGCACCGGGTGGGTCGATCCCGTTGACATAGATGGCAGTAAAAGCCAAGGAACATCAAACGCCGTCGTGATTACCGATACGACAGCACCAAAAAAAGCCCCCGCTCGAAGCAACCCCAAAAAAGGGCGCGAGGTCGTCGGAAAGTCAAAGGTCAGAAAGCAGTCGATACTCGGAACAATAATTATAGCATCTATCCTTGCGGTAATGCTCGTTATGATGGTGCAGGGAAGAGTCGAGATAAGCGAAACTTCCGTGAAAATATCCGAGCTGAAAAGCAAGCTGAGCTCGCTTGAAAAAGAAAAAAACAACCTCAACTCCAAGATCGAGGCAACGGTCGATATGATCGCCGTCGAGGATTACATAAATAATTCGGGTATGGTCAAGGATTCGGATACAGATCAGGTACATGTAAGCTCGGTAGGCAATGAGGATGTTACGGTCTACGAGACAGAGGACGAGCTGATGGACGGCGTTTTCGGAACTATACTTTCGGCAATATCCGAATCGTTCGTTCGCACATGGAATACAATAAGCAAAGGCGAATAAACTTGTTATGGCAGAGTTTGAGAGTAAGGGCAGGGGTCTGCCGTACTCTCAATTTTGCGTTATGAAAAAGCACCGAAAATTCGAAAAGGAGAGCGTGTCTGATGGAGAAAAGACGATTTCGCGAGATAGATCACCGTTGTATGTGGCTCATGGCGTTTATGCTCGTGCTTTGCGCAATACTTGTTTATAAGCTCTTTGATCTTCAGATCAAACGCTATGACGAATACAGGAGCAAGGTAATTGACAATATTCAGCAGGAGACGGTAGTTCCCGCCGATCGCGGACTCATATATGACCGAAATATGGTGGCACTGGCGACCAATGTCACCACCTACAGATTTTTCGTCTCTCCATCCGATATCATCAAGGCAGGTCAGGCAAAATTTGAAGAAAAGTCGGGAATGAGTGCCGATGAAATAGAGTCCGGCAAGAAAAAGTGCGCCGATGAGCAGATAGCACTCGTTGCGGAAAAGCTCTCCGAGGTAAGCGAGCTTACAAAAGAGGAGATTATCGCTCAGATCAATAAATACAGCACCAAAAAAGATACCACGCTCGAGAAAAATGTCGATGCAAACAGAGCCGAAGAAATTCGAAAGGTAATTGCCGATAACGAATTTTCGCTCCAGGTCTATCTCGAGGCATCCTCCAAACGATATTACCGCTACGGATCGCTTGCGTCATCTGTTATCGGACTAAACGGAACCGACGGCGGACTTATCGGAATCGAACTGAAATATAACAGCTATCTCACCGGAACTCCGGGTCGCTATATCGCAAATAAGGATGCGCAAAGTCAGAATATGCCGTCGCAGTACAATATGTATATCGAACCCGAAGACGGACTTAATGTTGTTTCGACCATTGATGTTACCATACAGAGCATCCTCGAAAAACAGCTTAAACAGACCTATACCGACTCAAAGGCAGCCGAGAGAGTGACCGGCATCGTCATGAACCCGAATGACGGCGAAATATATGGCATGGGTACATACCCGAATTTTGATCTCAACGATCCGTATACACTGACAGAGGAATTTGCAGATCTTTATGAGAATTGGACTTATGATCCCGACAGTGCCGACGGAAAGACCGAAGATGAGGCAAAAAATGAATATTTTTGGACGCTTGTCTATAAAATGTGGAATAATAAGGCAGTAAACGATCTTTATGAGCCGGGCTCTACATTCAAGATGATAACGACCGCAATGGCACTTGAGGAACATGTTGTCAGTTTTTCGAACAGCTTTACATGCAGCGGAAGCATGAAGGTCGCAGGAAGCACCATCAGATGCCATAAAGCAGGCGGTCACGGAACGCAAACATTTAATAAGCTCCTCCAGCTCTCTTGTAACCCGACGATCATGCAGGTCGCCGCAAGAGTGGGTTCTAAAAACTTCTATAAATATTTCGAGGCATTCGGATATACATCGAAAACAGGTATCGACCTGCCCGGCGAATCGAGCGGACTTTTTGTCAAGCAGTCGGGACTTAACGCTGTCGAGCTTGCTTGCTACAGCTTCGGTCAGACCTTTAAGACTACCCCAATACAGCAGATCACGGCGATAAGTGCGGTCGCAAACGGCGGATATCTTGTTACACCTCACATAGTCAGTGCGATCACCGACAAAAACGGAAATGAAGTGATTTCATTTGACTCGGGAACCAAACGGCAGGTAATAAGCAAGGCTGTCAGCAGTTCGATCATGGATGTCCTCAGAGATGGCGTCTCCACCGGAAACGGCGTCGCCAACGCATATGTCGCAGGCTATCGTGTTGCCGCTAAGACGGGCACATCACAAAAAAGAGATAACCCCGATGAGACCGCAAGAGTCGGTTCGTGCGTTGCGATCGCGCCTGCAGACGATCCGCAGATATGCGTGATAATCATTGTCGATGAACCTCAGATCAACAACAAATACGGCTCGAATGTCGCTGCCCCCTATGTCGCCGCGGTTTTGGAGCAGGTTTTGCCCTATCTCGGTGTTGAGCGTGTGTATTCCGAGGACGAAATGTCGCGAATTGCCGTCAAGGTGAAAAAGTACAGCGGACTCAGCGTCGAAAACGCGATCGAACAAGCAAAGAAGCAAGAGATCGATTATGAGATAGTCGGAGACGGTAAGACCGTGACCGCTCAGATACCCGAATCGGGCGAATATGTTACCAATATAAACGGTAAGGTTATTTTGTATACAGGCGGAGAGACCGAGCCTGCACCGATCACCGTGCCGAACATAACAGGTCAAAGTGCGGCAGTTGCCATAAAGCAACTTTATGCACTCGGGTTCAACATCTATATTGAAGGAACGTCAAATTACGCTCTCGGAAGTGGTGCTACCGTCATCGCACAAAGCATCAAGGCTGGCGAGAGCGCAAAATACGGAAGTGTTATCAAGATCACATGCAGATATCTCGATACGGCTGACGGCGACGCAGGCGGTATTGATTGACGGTCGAGCGTTTACAGCCTACAGAAAGGAAAAAGCAGGAATTTAATATGAAACTTAAAGATCTCTTTGTCGGAACAGATGTCGCGGCGTTTAACGGCTGTGAGAATATGAATATAATCGGCGTGACCGGGAACAGCAAAAATGTTAAAGAAGGATATGCCTTTCTCTGCATTGCGGGGACAAATTTTGACGGTCACGAGTTTATAGGCGAGGCGGCAAAGATGGGTGCCGTTGTTGCCATCGTTGAGCATTCTGTCCCAAACTCTCCGATCCCTTGTGTGGTCGTTGACGACGCAAGACTTGCGGCATCTTATATTTTCTCGAATTACCATAAGAATCCTTCGTCGAGCATGCGTATGATCGGTGTCACGGGTACAAACGGCAAAACGAGTACCACATATATGCTGTCGAGGATCTTCGAGGATGCAGGCTATTCGACCGGAATTATCGGAACGATAAAAAATACATATATGGGGCACGATGTTGATGTCGGTATGACGACCCCCGACCCCGAGAGACTTTACGCACTGCTTGCCGATATGCGGGACAGCGGTGTCGAGGTCGTGCTGATGGAGGTGTCCTCTCATTCGCTCGCACTCGGCAGAGTCGCACCCATCTGCTTTGACGGTGCGATCTACACGAACCTAACGCGTGATCACCTTGATTTCCATAAGACTATGGAAAATTACGCTCTCGCAAAGGAGATACTCTTTGAGCAGAGCAGACTTGCCGTCTTTAATATCGATGACGGCTATGTCAGAGCGGCGTATAACAAGAAAATATGTGACAGCTACTCCGCCTCGGCAGAGGATGAGGTCGATGCTGATTTTAAGGCATCGGATATCAAGTATGACTCGATGCGCGGAATAACCTATACGCTGAAAAGAAAAGGCGCAGACGATCTTTTGATCAAATGCAAAATACCCGGTCAGTTTTCTGTCTATAATACAATGTGCGCCGCCGCACTCGCACTTGAGCTCGGCATCGATGTTGAGACCGTAACTCGTGCGATAAGCGAAATAGACGGCGTTCCCGGGCGGGTCGAGCGTATCACCCCTGCCGATTTTCCGTTTACCGTGATAATCGACTATGCACACACGCCCGATGCACTTGAAAAGCTGCTCACATCGACCATAAAAACAAAAGACCCCGACGCAAAGCTTACCGTAATATTCGGTTGCGGCGGCGATCGAGACAAGACCAAACGCCCCATAATGGGCAAGATCGCGACAGATTATGCCGATCTTTCGATCATAACGAGCGATAATTCGCGAACCGAAGATCCAACTGCCATAATAGAGGATATTTTGGTCGGTGTCGATACATCGAAGCCTTATATAGTGATCCCCGACAGACGCGAGGCTATCGCTTATGCGGTCGAGAATGCCGAGGAGCATGAGATCATTTTGATTGCGGGTAAGGGTCATGAAAATTATGAGATAAAGAAGGACGGTAAACACCCGTTCTCCGAAAAAGAAGAGGTTGAAAAAGCGATCGCACATCGCTTTGGAAATTAATAGAGTCGCTACTGTCTCTTTGAGATAAGTGCGATATCGGCAGATCTTTGCGCGGATCGGATATCCGCGCTGCCGCCATAGAAAGGTACGGTTTGAATATGACGGTTGAATTACTTGAAAAACTCAGCGTCAGAGACATTGCACGCACTCTCGGATGTTCCGCACAGTCTCTACCTGACAAATTTGTCAGCCTTGTTACCACCGATTCACGCATGGTGACAAATGGTGCGCTCTTTATTGCCATCAAGGGCGAGCATTTTGACGGAAACGATTTTGTTGACGCCGCAATAGACAGCGGTGCCGCCTGCGTCATTTGCGAGCGACCATTCGAGAGGCTGGACGCTGATGCGGCGGTCTTCACCGTTGATGACAGCATAAAGGCACTCGGCAGACTCGCGGCTGAATATAAAGCACGACTTGAAATGCTTACGGTTGCGGTTACGGGAAGTATCGGCAAAACGACGACTAAAGAATTTATCTATTCGGTGCTTGCCGAAAAATATGCGGCACTTAAAACAGAGGGCAATCACAACAACAATATCGGACTTCCGATGACACTTTTCGGATTTTCAAATAAATGCGATGCAGCAGTTATTGAAATGGGCATGAGCCACAGCGGAGAGATAAGCGAACTGTCGAGGATAGCACGCCCTGATATTGCCGTCATTACAAACATAGGAACATCGCATATCGGCAATCTCGGTTCAAGAGAGGCAATACGCGACGCAAAACTCGAAATACTCACGGGACTTCGGCCGGGTGGGGCAGTGATCTTGAACGGAGACGAACCGCTCCTTTCGGGTATCGAGGGCGCATGCTATGTTTCGATGCATAATAAAGACGCCGATGTTTATGTTGACAATACCGTCCTTACCGAAAACGGATCGGCATTTGATCTGACCATAAACGGCGAAACGATCGAGAGCATCGTGATCCCCGCGCTCGGCGAGCATAACATCATGAACGCCGCCATGGCATATGCGGTCGGACTTTACGCAGGTATGGGCGAATTTGAGATCAGACGCGGACTCAAGAATTATCGCACTGTCGGTATGCGTCAAAATCTCGTTACAAAAAATGACCGACTGCTCATCGAGGACTGCTATAACGCCTCTCCCGAGTCGGTTCACGCGGCACTCTCTGTCCTTTGCTCTCTTGCCGATTCCAAGGGCTGTCGTCCGATCGCAGTGCTCGGAGAGATACGCGAGCTTGGCGATTATTCGGAGAGCTTCCACAGATCGATCGGTGCCGATGTTGCGAGATCGAATGTCAAAATGCTCTTTACCTTCGGTCATGACGCCGCCTTTATCGCAGATGAGGCAGTAAAGTGCGGAATGAACGAGAGATCGGTGTTTGTCTTCGAAGATATAGACGATCCCGCCGCGCTTGCGGACGCTCTCCGCGAAAAAACGGGCAAGGGCGATATTCTGCTCTTTAAGGCTAGCCGTGCACTCAAACTCGAGCGAGTGATCGAACTGCTGTGAGAAAACAATAAAATATAAAATAAAGAACGTATCAATCTGAGGAAAGGCTTGGATAGGACAATGAAAAGTGAGCTTTTTTGCTATTTTATATCATGTGTGCTCGGCACATTTTTGCTGACGGCTCTGGGACTTAAAAAAGTGATACCCATTTTGAAAAGCAAAAAGATGGGGCAAAAGATCCTCGATATCGGACCGAGATGGCATAAGGGCAAGGAGGGTACCCCCACAATGGGAGGTATCGTCTTCATTGCCGCCATCCTTGTTGTGTTTGTCGCGGCATCTGTCGTGATAGCTGTCACCGATCCCGAAATGAGCCTCGCAAAACCGATTATTTGCGTCCTGTTCGCTCTGCTTAACGGACTGATCGGTGTTGTCGATGATATGACGAAATTTGCGAAAGGGCAAAATAAAGGTCTGTCGGCATCTCAAAAATATCTTCTCCAGCTCGCACTCGCAGGCGTGTTCCTCTTTGTCATGACCTACGCGGGATACATATCGACAAGACTTTATATTCCGTATTTTGACAAAAATCTTGAGCTTGGTTGGTTTTATTACGTCTTTGCACTCGTGTTGATAACGGGCATCGTAAACAGCGTTAACTTGACAGACGGTATAGACGGGCTCTGCTCGACGGTCACATTCGTTGTAGGCAGCTTCTTCGCAGTTGCCGCATTCAGGATCGAGAGCCTTTCCGAGGTCGTGATCTCGGCTCTTGTTATCGGAGCAACGCTCGGATTTTTGGTATATAACGCATATCCCGCAAAGGTGTTCATGGGCGATACCGGTTCACTCTTTTTGGGCGGTATGGTGGTCGCGCTTGCGTTTATGATCGACAATCCGCTGATCCTTGTTCCGACCGGTATAGTCTATGTTTGCGAGAGCCTTTCGGATATAATACAGGTCGGATACTTCAAACTTACTCACGGAAAGCGTTTCTTCAAAATGGCACCGATCCATCACCACTTTGAAAAGTGCGGGTGGAGCGAAAACAAGATCGTCGGTGTTTTCTCCCTCGTGACAGCACTTTTCTGCGTCGTCGCATTTTTCGGACTCGCAAAATAATTACAGAGTTTAGTTTTTCATAAATTTCGAAAGGAGAAATGTGATCAATGGCAACCGACAGAAGATCAAAGTCCCAAAATGCCGATGTGTCGCTCGCAAAGCCCGACAAGGGTCAAAGACAGCATATCTTTAAGCTGACACGAGTGGTCAGAGGACAGATAGATCGCCCCATGCTCTTTATTATCATTTTCTTCCTTTGTTTCGGCTCGGCGATGGTCTATTCGGCAAGCTATGCGTACGCATTGTCAAAATACGGAGACAGTGCACATTTTATAAGAAATCAGTTGCTTTTCGTTGTACTCGGTCTTGTCGCCATGGTCGGCATAAGCTTTATTGACTATAAGATCATAAAAAAATTCACGCCGGCGATTTTTGCTCTGTCGATAGTTCTTCTTGTTGCGGTGCTTCTGTTCGGAACGAGGGAGGGCGAGGCAAAACGATGGCTCGATCTGAGAATAATATCATTCCAGCCCTCGGAGGTAGCTAAGATCTCCGTCATCCTGATACTCGCGCTCTATTTCGATAAATGCTTTAGGATAATACATCAAAAGCACAGATATTTCAAAACGACTCTTTTTTCGACCATTATTCCGGGGATTTTACTTGCCCTCGTCTGCCTGCTCGTTTTTCTTGAAAAGCACGTGTCGGGAACGATAATCATCGGTCTGATCGGATTGTCCGTCATTTGGGCGGGCGGCGGAAAGAAGGTATGGTATGTGGCGTTTGTTATTTTGCTTGTCGTCGGTATAGGTATGGTCGTAATGTTTACCGATGAGGTCGTGTCCTTTCTCCCCGATTATGCACAAAAACGTGTGTATATGTGGCTTTACCCCGAGCAGTTCGATGTGCAGTCGGATATGTGGCAGACGATCCAAGGTCTTATCGCAGTCGGATCGGGCGGTCTGTTCGGCAGGGGATTCGGTAAATCGCTTCAAAAGCATCTGTTCGTTTCACAGCCGCAGAATGACTTTATATTTGCCATTGTTTGCGAAGAACTCGGCTTTGTAGGCGCACTCTGCGTCATAGCACTCTACATCGCATTTATTGGACGGGGACTTTATATCGCACGACGCACACCCGATACATTTTCGGCAGTCACCGCAGTCGGAATAACCATACACGTCGGCATACAGGCGTTTTTGAACATGATGGTCGTTTCGGCGGTCATTCCCAATACGGGTATAACTCTGCCTTTCTTTTCATACGGCGGATCTTCCCTTGTGATACTTATGGCTGAGATGGGAATACTGCTCAGCATTTCGAGATACTCAAGAATCAGTAAATAATACGAAAGGCAGATTTATGAAGGTTGTTATGACAGGCGGCGGTACGGCGGGGCATGTAAATCCCGCACTCGGTATCGCATCGATCATAAAAGAAAAATTTCCCGATGCCGTGATCGAGTTTATCGGAACAAAGGATAGACTTGAGGCAAAACTCGTGCCGAAAGCGGGCTATCCGATACATTTTATCGAAGTTTACGGGCTTCGCAGAAGTCTCTCGCTTCAAAATATCAAAACAGCGTGGAAAACGGTCACATCGGTCGCCGCATCAAAAAAGCTTCTCAAAAAGATAAAGCCCGATCTCGTCGTCGGAACGGGCGGCTATGTCTGCTTTCCCGTTTGCTATGCAGCCTCAAAACTCGGCATCCCTGTCGCACTTCACGAGGCAAACGCTGAGCCTGGGTTTGCGGTAAAAATGCTTAAAAACCGCGCGGATATCGTTTTCGTCAATTTCAAGGATGCGGGAAATTTCCTGAGTGACGGAAAATGCAGGGTGGTTCATTCGGGAATGCCGATAGATCACGGCTTTTCAACGATCGATCGCGAGAGTGCGAAAGATGCAGTAAAGCTCACACCGGATGAAGAATTCAGCCTTCTTTCGTTCGGCGGCAGTCTCGGCGCGGCAAAGATCAACGACTCGGTGCTTGGCTTTATGCAGTCATATCTCACAAAGCATCCCGAGATAGGCTTTACACACGCTGCGGGAGCAAAGGCGTATCCCGAAATGAAAAAGAAATTTGAAGAGCTTGGGCTTGACAAATATAAAAACATTTCGCTTGTCGAATATATCTATGATATGCCGATGCGAATGGTGGCTGCCGATCTTGTTATATGCCGCTCGGGCGCATCAACACTCTCCGAGCTCTGTGCGGTCGGTGCACCATCCGTGCTGATCCCTTCACCGAATGTTACCAACGATCAGCAATATAAAAACGCAAAGCTCCTTGAGGATAGGGGTGCTGCCGTGATAATTCGCGATAACGACCTTGATGCCGCAGGTCTTGAGACGACCGTCGATCGACTTCTCTCTGATGGGTCAAACCTTGATAAGATGCGGCAGTCGGCATATGATTTTGCCGTGCATGATACCAATAAGACCATCCTTGACGGACTTCTGTCGATAATAAAGGAAAGTAATTAGTAAACCTGAAAAAAGCATAAAGGGCGGTGATGACGATGAAAAAGAAAGGCGGCTCGGTGGCAGATGCTCCGCGTGACAGCAGAGTTTTTGGCGATTTCTCTGAGCAAAACAGGGTCGGACGCACGCTTACGACCGCATTTGTCGTTGTCGGTGTCATCATTCTGCTCGTCGTTTTTGCCCTTATCGCTCTGCACATGTTTTTCAGCGTTGAAACCATAATCATCGACGGCGTCGGTCATTACGGCTATGAACGCCTTCTCGAGGTCGCAGGCGTTTCCAAGGGTGAGAGCATATTCACCTTCTCGGAGGACAAAATATCCGAAAGGCTCGTGTCAGCACTGCCCTATGTTCGATCGGTCAATGTCGAGCTTGAGTTTCCGTCAACCGTCAGAATGACTATCGAGGAAGAAGTGCCCGCATACGCATTCGAGATGGATGGTGAGTATTTTCTCATAAACAGCGAAATGAAGGTGCTTGACAGATATCAAAGCCAAAAAGCTCTATCCGATGAAAATCCCGATGTTATGCTCGTTAAGATCCCGACCGTGGGCAGGGCAGTGTCAGGCGATAAACTCGCATTTCGCTCCGAGTTTGACTCAAAGCATACCGATGATACTCTTGTCGCACTTATCGGGTGGGAACGATACGGAAAGCTTACCGAGATCGATCTCTCGAACAGATTCGATCTGACGCTCGTTTATGAGGATCGCTTTGTATTGAAGTTCGGGACTTACGTCGATTTTGCGGACAAGCTCGCCCTTGCCGAGAAGATGATCGACTATTACTCGGACACCACGACGGGAACGCTTGTCTTAAGCGATGTTGATAAAGGTATCGCGCAGATTGGCGAAGAAGGTTGATATACCTCGAAAATGTAAATAATCCGTTAAAATTGCCCTCAAACTATTGCAAATCGAGCGAAAAAATATTATTATATTACATGAGAATTTTTACGATCAGTCAAACGTATATTCGTATCAAAAAATCGGGAGGATTTATAAGATATGTCACTTGAAACAATGGAAATGGAAGTAGATTGTTCCACTAAAATTAAGGTAATCGGTGTAGGCGGCGGCGGAAATAACGCCGTTAACCGTATGATCGACGGCGGCGTGTCCGACGTCCAGTTTATTGCAGTAAACACCGATCGTGCCGCACTTCTCCGCTCAAGAGCCGATGAAAAGGTCGTTATCGGAGAAAAACTTACAAAGGGACAGGGTGCAGGCTCGAACCCCGAGGTAGGTACCGCTGCGGCAGAGGAAAATATAGAAGAGATCACAGCTGCCATCAAAGGCTCTGATATGGTGTTCATCACCGCAGGCATGGGCGGCGGAACTGGCACAGGTGCCGCTCCCGTCGTTGCAAAGATCGCCAAGGAAATGGGCGTTCTCACCGTTGCTGTCGTAACGAAGCCCTTTAAGTTCGAGCGCGAGAAGAGAATGGCACAGGCAGAGTCGGGTATCGCCGAACTCAGCAAGAATGTTGATGCCATCATCGTTATCCCCAATGAGCGCCTGAAACAGCTTTCGTCCACCCGCATCACTGTCCTCAACGCGTTCGGCGAGGCTGATAACATTCTGAAACACGGCGTACAGTCGATCGCCGATCTTGTAACCAAAGACGGTCTTATCAATCTTGACTTTGCCGATGTTAAGGCAGTCATGAAGGATGCCGGATACGCACACATGGGCGTAGGTGCGGCTCAGGGTAAGGATAAGGCAGAAGTTGCCGCTAAGATGGCAATTTCCAGCCCGCTTCTTGAGACTTCTATCTCGGGCGCAAGAGGCATTCTCGTTAACTTCACCTGCCCGGCTGATTTCGCATTGGACGAGCTCGATGTTGCCGCAGATCTCATCACAAATGAGGCACATCCCGACGCAAGAGTCATCATCGGTTATGTAGTTGACGAAAATCTCGATGACGAGGTTCGCGTTACCGTTATCGCTACCGGATTTGCAAAGAACGATTCTGTCGAGAAACCCGTTGAGGCTCCTGTATCAAAGCCGAAGATCGACGATCTCGCAAAGCCTGCCGAGGAGACTCCCAAGGACGACTACGATACCCTCTTTGATATCTTCAATAAAAAGAAGTGATCTTGAATTCATCTCGAGACTTTTCGAAAGAGCGGCTGCCGTTTGAGGTAGCCGCTCTTTCGGGCACATCTTTTCGCAAAGGAAAATAAAATCTATGATTAAGAACTTCGCAAAATATTATAAGCCGCACATGACGGTGTTCATCGCCGATCTCGTTGCCGCCCTGCTTTTGGCACTTGCCGATCTGTTCTATCCGACGATAACACGCAATATGCTCAATGATTATATACCAAACAGAAACATGCGCATGCTGATAATTTGGTCGTGCGTCGCCGTCGGCATTTATATCATCAAAATAGGGCTGAACTACTTCATCTCCTATTACGGTCACGTTATGGGCGTTCGTATGCAGGCGGATATGCGTCGCGAGGTCTTTTCTCATCTGCAGGATATGCCTTGCAGTTACTTTGATGACAACAAGACGGGAACGATAATGTCGCGCATAATCAACGATCTTTTCGACATATCCGAGCTTGCGCATCACGGTCCCGAGGATCTATTCTTGTCGGTCGTTTTGTTCGTCTGTTCCTTTGTTTTGATGGCACGCATCAACCTTTGGCTCACCCTTATTGTATTTGCCGCCATCCCCGCCTTTTTGGTCTATACAATGAAAAGAAGGCTTGCGATGAGCAAAGCGTTTAAGGAGACCAAGGTCGAGGTCGGCGAGGTCAACGCGGTCCTCGAAAATGCCGTTTCGGGCATTCGTGTATCAAAGGCTTATACCAATAAAGAGTACGAGTGCGAGCGTTTCGAAAAGTCAAACAGCCGTTTTGTCGAGGCGAGAACAAGATCGTATAAAGTTATGGGCGAATTTCAGGCGATAACCGCTTTCATGAGCGATTTTCTCAATCTCGTTGTAATGGTCAGCGGTGGTATATTTGTCTATAACGGATGGATCAATGTCGGCGATTTCGCCGGATTTATCATCTTTGTCAATGTTTTCATGAACCCGATCAAGAGACTGATATCATTCGTTGAGCAATATCAGAACGGAATGACCGGATTTGCGAGATTTTGCGAGATAATGAGCGTTCCTGCCGAAAAAGAGGAGAAAAATGCGCGTATCGTCGGCAAACTCAACGGTGAAATAGAATTTCATAATGTCAGCTTTGCGTATAACGAACACCAAAATGTGCTGACAAATATCGATCTCTTGATCCCGAGCGGCGAAAAGCTTGCACTTGTCGGTCCGTCGGGAGCGGGAAAAACAACGATCTGTAATATAATTCCGAGATTTTACGAAATATCATCGGGCAGTGTTACCATCGATGGAATGGATATACGATCGATGACACTTGACTCTCTTCGCGAAAATGTCGGTATGGTAGCTCAGGACGTCTTCCTCTTTACGGGCACTGTGTACGAAAATATCGCTTACGGCGACCCGTCCGCATCGACCGAAGATGTTTACGCCGCCGCAAAAAGAGCAAATATTCATGATTTTATCATGTCCTTGCCCGATGGCTACGATACCTATGTCGGAGAGCGCGGAGTAAAGCTCTCGGGCGGTCAGAAACAGCGTATCTCGATCGCAAGAGCGTTTCTGAAAAATCCTCCCATACTCATACTCGATGAGGCGACCTCCGCACTCGATAACGCAACCGAGCAGATGATCTCGAGATCGCTCGATGAGCTTTGTAAGGGAAGGACAACGCTTGTTGTTGCACATAGGCTCTCGACTGTCAAAAACGCCGATGAGATCGTCGTGATCGATGATGAGGGGATAAAAGAGCGCGGATCTCATGCCGCTCTGATGAAGAAAAACGGCATATACGCCGAACTTTACAATTCGCAGTTTGCAGAGCACTAAAGAAAAACCTTGCATTTTCTCACTTTTCTTGAGAAAACGCAAGGTTTCTTTGTTTTGAAGTACTGTTATTTCTCGACTTTGCAGAATGCGGCAACAGCCCAGTCTGCGTGGTCGCTGTCGTTGCCCGAGATCGACGATCCCTCAAACGCACGGAGTTTTATCTCCTTTGCTCCCTCGGGAATGTCGATGTCAAATACGAAATATTGATATCCGGGCATCCATGATGTTTCGCCTGCGAGTTCACCGTCGATGTATATCGAGAATATGACGCTTCCGCTGCCCTTGACCTCGTCATCAACACCCGCGACGCTGACGAATTTGTTTGCACCCTCGGGAATTGTTATGACGATATCCGATGTCGCGTGAGTGCCGATACCCTTGGAGAAGGTTTTTCCCGCAAGACGAAGTTTGCCGCCGTCTGTCGATTTGTCTTTCTTGATCGATCCCCAGCCGACCGTCGAGCTGACAAATTCCATGTCGGACGCAAACGAGATGACCGTTTCCTCGGACCAATAGATGAACTGCTTTTCCGTCTCGGCGTAGCATTTGCCGTTGTAGACAAGATATGCTTTGAGCGTGATGTAATAATCCTTTCCCTCGGGGATCTTGAAATCCTTTTCGGGGACGGCATCGGCAAACGAAGAACCCTTGCCGTATGAGAAATATACCTCGGGTGTGTCGTATCTGTTTGCCGTGTAGACAGCCGACGGTGTCTCGCCCGCAGTAACTACCGAACAAACATCCTTTGAGAATGTGACGGTGGGTTTTTCGTAGAAGTTTTGCATACTTCCGAGATTGTATACCTCGGTGTACCCCTGATCGAGAAGCTCGGAGACCGCCTGCACAGACCGTTTTGCCGCCGAGCAGTAAACGACTATCGGCTTGCTTTTGTCGGGCAGAACGGTCGATGCCTCAGTCAGCACTTTCGTGTGCTCAAGATTGATCGCACCGTCAATGTGCTCCTTGGCATATTCCTCGGGCGTTCTTACATCAAGAAATATCGCACCCGTATCCTTCAGATCGTGTGCTTTCATCGATCCTATTTCGTTGCTTCTTGCCGCGCTGAAATTAAAATCAACCGTTTTGAAGGGCGATATCGAATTGTTCGCGCTGTCCCAATAATATGCATACAGCCGTCCTGCGTAAAGCTTGTTGTCAATGTATTCGATCTTGTATGCGTGATAGCCATCAACTACATCAAGACTTGCAAAGTGAACAAGCTTCCCGGCGGTGTCTTTGAATGCACAAATGATGCTTCCCACAGTGCCTTTTTTGGCAGCAGCGTTTATTGTGACATTGTATACACCCTTGCCGTAGGAGATCGTCGGCTCGGCAATATCCACATCCGACTCGACATTAAGACCTATTCCCTCAAGATCAAGTCCGACATTCGAGCCGTGAGTCTTGACTGCCGTCCATTTGACATACGCATTTGTCGGTGTCTTACTCGTGTATGTAAATGTTACAAGCTTTGATACCTTGACACCGTTTTGCCCCTTGACGATCTCCTCTTTGACTACCTTTCCGCCGATCATGAACTCTATTTTGAAATCGGTCGAATATGCACCGACGCTGACCGTCAGCGTGCGCTGTTTTTCGTCGCAGGGGGTCGAAACTATCGCATACCCGTTGTCCTCAGCGGGAACCGTTCTGCCCTCGGATGTCGCATAGTTTTTTCTGTTTGTGCCGTCCGTCCACGAATATCTCGTTGCGGCATTCGTATAATCACCGGCAAGCGCACTCGTGAAGACCTTTATCTCGCCCGTGGAGTTGATCTTCTTTTCAACTCCCGATGTGCTGTAATAGAGCCAGTCGCTGTTTCCGATATTGTCAAATGAGATCGCTCTCGGCCTTGCCGAGACAGTGCATTCGGTGGTTGCCGTGACATCGTCCACCTTGATAAACTCTTCGTTACTTTCGGTCGTGATCTCGACATTCTCGCCGACCACCTTAAGGACTGCCGTTCCGTGTGTGGGGATCGTGATCGATATCTGCTCGCTTGCAGGAAGATCGGTGTGTGACCAAAGATCTCTGACCGAGCTGACATTTTTCAGCCCAAGCTCTTCAAACGAGACGATTATCGATTGCTCCTCGTCCGATCTGTTAAGCAGTGCGATCGCTTTGGTTCCCGAATTTGCCGAATAAAGATCTTTCGTCCATGCCTCGACAGCCCCACCGGCAAGTGTTTTTGCAACAGTTGCCTGTATGCACGCAGGGTCTTGGTCGATCGCAATAAGCTCTTCGTTTGAGATTATCGAAAGTGTTTCGTCCGATATGCCATTTAAGTCCATTCCGAGGAGAAGGGGAGATGATACCATGCACCACATGGCAAAATGCGATTTGTCTTCCTCATACGACATACCGTTACCGATCTGAAGCATGTCAAGATCGTTGTAATGCCCCGGTCCGCAGTATTTGCCGAGATTTTTAACATTGTCGAGCTGTTTTAAGATCGATGTAAAGTTGTTCGTGATATCTGAGCCTGTTCTCCACGAATCGGCAACATCAAGTGCCCATTCTCCGGGAAATCGCCAACAGCAGATATTGTAGATGATATCCCTGCCGAGCCTTCCCTCAAGCTCGTTTATGATCTGCCCGATCTCGGTGTATCGCGTCTGCTGATCGAGCGAGAGTGCTTGACCGCCGCACCAGTCGATCTTGATAAAATCATAGCCCCACTCGGCAAAATAACGCTCAAGATCCTCTTTGTCGTGACCGTACAGACCGACGTCATTGTTTTCGTACTGACGCTCCGCCTGATATCCGCAGGTGAGCTTTCCCGCATCAGTGTAAATGCCTGCATTCAGCCCCATCGAGTGAAGAGTGTCGGCAACATATTTCATGCCGTTTGGAAAGCGTGTCGGATGCACTGTCACATGCCCGTCATCTCCTCTGCCGTATTGCCATCCGTCGTCGATGTTTACATATGTGTATCCGAGCTTGTCAAGCCCGTACTCTTTTATTCTGTCCGCTTGCGAGAATATTATCGATTCGCTGATGTCGGCATGATATGCGTTCCATGATGCCCAGCCCATGATCGGCGTCTTTCTCGTTTCAACCTCGTCCGCCGATGCCGAAACGCAGCCGATCGCGACACTTGAAAGAAGTGTTGCCGCTGTCAGCGATAATGATACGATCTTTTTTAACATGTTCATCTCTTCCTTTCACCTTGTAGGTTTGCCGACATATCAATTTACGGCGGGGATCTCCTCGCGGCGCACACCGTTTGCCCCTGTCAGTATGAGATAGAGTGCCCCGTCAGAGTCGAGCGAGAGCGTTGTCGATGCCCGACCGTTTTCGTCAAGCGTTACCTCTCCGATGTCGTATACCATATCGGGATGAGCCTTCCAATCGCTCTCGATCGAAAGATCGCTTATAACAAGCAGTGTTATGGTGGTATTTGCCTCGCTTGGGAGATGTATCTTTAATTCTCCGATGTCGCCGTCTCTTTTTATATCAATGTCCTTTTCGACAGGTGCGGCAGTCGTTTGTGCCCCTGTCGTCTCGATGGTCCCTTTGTTGCCACTGCAGGCAGGGAGCATGACAAGAGACGCAAGAAGCAGTAGCGTGATCAGCTTTTTCATTTTTTCTCCTTCAAAAAATACATATATACCATATCGGTTGCCCTTAACACTTGTTTTGGGCTTTCGTTACGGCATCTCGTCATTTGGAAATTTCGTCTTTTTATCTTTTATAATGTTATACGGTAATCTCAATGTTGGGAAGGATCGGGTATTCGCTTCCTCTCCAGCTCAGAGTGCCTCCGTCGAGCTCGGACAGGACGGTGATGCTTCCGTTTTCGTATTTAACCTTGATGCTTCCGTTTTCGGTTGGAACAGTGCCCTCAAATGAGATGTAAAGTCCGGGATTCGGCTCAACGCGATAGGTATTGTAGCCGGGGGATGTGGGATAAACGCCGAGACAGTATCGTCCGAGCAGATAGATCGGACCGCAGGGCCAAGCATGACAGAGAGATTTTTCAAACGGTCTGCCATACATACCATAGCATTCAGGTACACCCTTGTTCGGGTCGTATTCCTCCCAAATGCTTGTTGCACCGAGTTTTAGCATTCCGCCCCAATACTTGCTCATGTGCTCCTGTGCCGCTTCAATATGATCGAGGGAGCAGAACGCCATAAGCTCATAAAGTTCGAAATACGGGGTGGTTATGGCGGTTATCTTCGGATTAGTGAGAACTTTTTCATATATTATTGCCTTTCTGTCTTCAGAAACGAGATCGAAGAGTACAGCAAAGACATTTGCATGACGTGAAACGTGCTCGCTTGCCGAATGTCTCAGCACCGAAATCGTAAAGCAATCCGCCGTCAACGGTGCAGACCCCTGCGGGGTCTATGCGCTTGTATGCGAACGGAAATGCTTGCGGGTCATCATCGGAAAAGATAAACTCGGGTGTACAACCAACCGAAACAGGCTCGGCGCTGACACTTGTTGCAGTCCAGCTTTCATCGGTAACAAGATGCTTACCGCTTGCATAGAAGCAAGGCAGGCCGCCGTAATTCATAACGGTCACCTCGATGGTGTGGTCGCCCTTGGGAATCCGATCTTCTCCGTTTATATTAAGAAACACCTGGCCATCGAGTCTTGCAAAGCCTTGACCCTTGCATCGACATGTCAGAACAAAATCCTCGGGGGCGTGAAAGGTCTTGTGAAATACAACATTGATGTAGGGAGATGTCAGAGGCCAAAAGGGAGGATAAGAAAAACCGTAATCCTCACGACGCGAGTGCAGAAGAATATTGTGGTGCAGTTCAAAATCGCCGTAATACCATATCCATTTTGCTTTCATCGTGTGTGATCCTTCAAAATATTGATGTTTCGTTGAATTTTTGCATATCTCGGATGCCGTGATACATTATAACAAAAAGAGTGGAAAAAATCAATACCCTACGTTCAAAAAACAATGAAAATATTTGCAAGAAAATCTCGCCGCTGTGTTGACAATTTGCGCAATATGTGGTAGAATGTATCCGTAAGAACAAATAGCGGAAAGGACTTTGCTATGAAGAGTATTAATAAAGCCCTTGCCCTTTTGCTTGTCGCCGCAGTATTTGCGACCTTGCCCGCATGCACACATGATAACTCGGGCATGCAGACCACGGACGGGGGCAATGATGCCGCGACAACGACAGATGCCGGTCAAAACAAAAAGGAGAATACCGATATGCCGACAACAGATCAAACACAGGCAAGAGATAAGGGCTATGTGATCGTTACCGATTATGTGCAACCGAATACCGGAGAGGATGTTGCGGATGAACTTCAAAAGATCATCGATGACAACCCGAGAAAGACCATTTATTTCCCGGATGGCGAATATCTCATCTCGAAACCGATATCAACCAGCGGCAATCACGAGCTTGCCGTTTCACTCGAACTCTCGAATTTTGCCATCATTAAGGCAATGCGCGCAAAATGGAGATCCTCGCAGTGCATGATAAGACTCGGCGGCAAAAATCCCGAATTTATCATTCACGAAAACGGAACAAACAACTATATCTCGGGCGGCATAATCGATGGCTGTAATATCGCAAAGGGACTGTCTATCGAGGGCGCGCGCGAATACTCGGTCAGATATTTGTCGATCAAGCATGTAACACAGGGCATATATGTAAAGTACAATAAAGAGTACGGATCGAACGACTCGGATATAATGAACGTGAATATCTACGGCGCGGGCACAAAGGATTCGATCGGTGTTCTTGTCGAAGGCTTCGATAATACATTTACAAATATGCGTGTTGCCAACTTCCAGACCGGCTTTAAGCTTGTGGGCGCGGGCAATTTTATGAGAAATATCCATCCGCTCTTTATCTACGGCGACGCGATCGATTATACCCGGAGCATCGGTTTTGACGATATGGGCGGCGCAAACTGGTACGATATCTGCTATCCCGATAATTTCGCCGTCGGATTTCGTCTTCAGAGCGGAACGACCTCGAATTATACCAACTGCTACTGCTATTGGTATTCGTCAAACGGCGGTGTCGAGATCGGATTTCAGGCAGTCGGTAAGTTCAATGCCATTCTGACAAATTGCAGAGTCGATTTCAGATCGGATACAAAGAACGCCTATCTCAAGGTTGGCGAAACGGGCGGCGGCGGACTTGTTCAAAATCCGATCTTCAATACCGATCTCTGTCCCGACGAAAATGATCATGAAGACTATCTTTCGGGAAGGGTTGTATGGGCGAAATAAGACTTTGCGTCAAGCATTTTTCACAGCTTTCGACAGAGGAGCTGTTTGAGATATATAAGCTTCGTGTGTCGGTCTTTGTCGTCGAGCAAAACTGTGCCTATCAGGAAGTCGATGACGCCGACAAAGCAGCCTATCATATGTGGCTCGAAGATGACGAGGGAATTGCGGCGTATATTCGCATTCTGCCTGCAGGGGTCACATATGACAGTGCCTCGATCGGCAGAGTGATCTCGGTAAGACGCCGCCTCGGCTATGCCTCAAAACTGCTTTCAGAGGGGATGGCTTTTGCCAAAAACACACTCGGTGCCGATAGATTGACCATCGGCGCACAGACGTATGCCGTGCCGCTTTACGAAAAGGTCGGATTCAAGATATCATCTGAGCCCTATATCGAAGACGGCATCGAGCACGTCCATATGATCGCCGATATCTGAAAGATCACTGCCTCAAATGCTTCTCTTTGCATTTGAGACAGTGATCTTAACTTTTTTATTTCATTTCAGTGATCTCTCCGATGAAGATCGGGAGCATCGTCTCGTTGTCAACTATCGCGTAAACGAACGGGCGATCGAGCACCACACTTTTTTCGGAATATTTGAGATATCGGATCGATCAGTGCGCCGGCACGAACGGCGTTTCGCCTCTGCGAGTCGTCGTCACATCGCTTTGCGACGGCTTTTTTTCATCGCTCGTCGTTGTGGTGTTTGGCTTTCGTGCGGTCGTTGTGATCGGTTTTGCGGTGGTGATCGGTGCGTCTGTCACTGTTTGTCCGACGGTCGTCATCGGCACATCTGTCGTTACCCATGCGGTCGTTGTGACTGTCGGGGAATCAGTTGACGGCAATCGATCGGTATTTTGTACGCTCGTAACACTCGTCACGATCGTGTTGGCGGATGTCTGCTCCGCAGTCGTTTTTTCGATGGAACTATCATCCGAGCATCCGCAAACGGCAGAAAGCAGGACGATCGTCGCAAATGTCGGCAGTATAAGATGTTTTTTCTTCAACTCTGATTATCTCCTTTTTGCATATCATATCGAATTAGCGGTGAGCTTTATGAGCAGTGATCTGTCGTCGGGGACATTTCCCTCGAGTGCCGCCTTGTTTCGGTGTATCTCGCCGCATTTTTGACATTTGTGGATTATTATATACCCCTTTCGAGGGTTGGGCTGAACGGCGATCGGCTCCATTGCGCCCAAACAGTCGTTTGCGCGGTCGCCGGGCATTATGTCAATATGAAGTGACCACAGACAAAACGGACAATGGTTTCGCGAGGTCTTTATAAGCGGCGGAACATCTCTGCCGCAGTGAAGACAAATAAATCCGTTGTCATTTTTTGTAAATCTTTTTGTTTCCATTGCTTTTTCCTTTTGTCAGTGTAATTTTCTTTTATTTGCGCATACTGATCTT
Source organism: uncultured Lachnospiraceae bacterium (assembly GCA_964582375.1). GTDB lineage: Bacteria > Bacillota > Clostridia > Oscillospirales > CAG-272 > CAKSQF01. The sequence goes on along the minus strand of CAZORL010000002.1, from coordinate 72,365 downwards.
GAACCGTTTGACACTTTGTTAAACGGCGATCTGTCCAAACGTATAAAACGAAAGGAAGATATCCTCATGTTAAAAATAAAGATTTCTAAAATATCGCGTGCCTCTATCGTTCTTGCCGCTCTGTCGATCGTCTTTATGAGTACGGTTTCCTCTTTTGCCGACGAATATGTCGAGTACTCGGCATATGTTCGGGTGAAGGGCAGTGATTATACTCTCGGCGATCTCGACGGGGACGGTTATATAGAGGACAGCCACGAGAGGGGCAAACTCAAAATGACGGATGCGACTCCGACCGTCAGACCGCACGACGAGGATGAAACAACGGACAGCCGCACATCCCTCGGCGAAAACACCGCCGAACCCGAGACCTCGGGCATCACGACGAGTGCGAATACTGACGGCACTTTGACAAGCGAGCGTCCGATAACAACAGTCCCTCGAACAACGACCGGGACACCGAACACGACCGTCGCTCCTTCAACCACCGGGGCGAATACGATCGATAACGATAATGCCGATGGCGGTTTCAATTGGTTCGGACTTATAATCGGTATCATCGTGGCGGCGGTGATCGTTCTTATAGTGATCCTGCTGATCCCCAAAAAGGGAAGAGAGGGCTGATCGTAACATTTTCAAAAGATCGATCGACGGACAGACTTACCGCCGATCGATCTTTTTTCTGTCACTGATCGGGCATTTCGGATGCGTATTGTTCGATAAGCCTTTTGTTGAACTCCTCGGCAGTGTTGTACCCCATCTTTTTCTGACGGTGATTCATTGCCGCGATCTCGAGTATGATCGCAAGGTTTCGACCCGGCTTTACGGGGATCGTCAGCTTCGGAACATTTATACCCATGATGTCCTCGGTCTCTGTTTCAAGACCGAATCTGTCATAGTCCTTTTCGCTGTCCCAAGGCTCAAGTGCGACGATCAGATCGATCTTTTCGGTCATCTTGACCGCACCCATACCGAAAATTCGTCTGACATCGACTATTCCGATGCCGCGCAGCTCTATGTAGTGGCGTATCAGCTCGGGAGCGGAGCCGACAAGCGTTTTTGCCGAAACCTTCTTGATCTCGACGGCATCGTCGGCGATAAGTCGGTGACCGCGCTTGACAAGCTCGATTGCAGTTTCGCTCTTGCCGATGCCGCTGTCGCCGGTAAGCATGACACCCTCGCCGTAGACCTCGACGAACACGCCGTGCCTTGTGATCCTCGGCGCAAGAGATACCGACAGCGAGCCGATCAGTGCCGCCATAAATTCGGATGTGGACAGAGCCGATACAAGAAGAGGTACACTGTGGCGTGCGGCACAATCGATAAACCAGTCACTTACGGGAAGATTTCGGGTCACGACGACGGCAACGGGCGACAGCTTCAAAAAAGATTCGAGCGATCTTTTTCTTTCGTCCTCGCCAAGACTTTTGATGTAGAGATTTTCGACGTTTCCGAGTATTTGTATTCGTCTGCGCTCAAAATGATCGAAAAATCCCGAAAGCGCAAGCCCCGGTCGGTTTACGTCCATACAGTCGATACGTACATCACGTTCGGGCATGTAGAGAACATGCAGATTGAATTCTTTTATAAGATCGCTGAGCGATACGGAGTAGAGGTCGGGCATTTTTTGTTCCTCGTTTTACTGTTTATTTTCGGTCTTTGCTCCGAAAGGGGAGCACTCCTTACTTATAATAGTATTTTTTTGACGATTTGTCAAGAGAAAATTTGATAAAAATTCGATAAAGTGAGATAAAATTAAAAAAAATTGCTTTTTGCTCTTGACAAGTGCGAGATTTTGTGATATACTAATGAGGCTTGACAAGCAGAACCCGAGAAAAGGGCCATTAGCTCAGTTGGTCAGAGCTACCGGCTCATAACCGGTTGGTCCGGGGTTCGAGTCCCTGATGGCCCACCATGTAACATACCCTTGCCGCAACGTCATGCGGCATCTCGGGCACGACGGTCGCCTGCGGCAGTTGCCGAAGGCGGTCGCCCTTGTCGCAGATGCGGCTCTGCTTGATCTTTATTACTTATTAAAATGATTTCATTCTTTCGGAGGAAAAGTTATGACCGCTATTACAGTTATCGTCGGCGTGGTACTTATCGTTCTCGCCCTTCTTCTTATCGCAGCAGTTCTTATGCAGAGCTCGAAAAATTCCCGTATGTCGGGTGTAGTTTCGGGCGGTGGTGCTGAGACCTTTTTCGGCAAATATAAGGGCAAGACCGTTGACAAAAAGCTCAATAAGCTTACAATAATTCTTGCTGTTGTTTTTGTCGCCGTCGTTATTCTCCTGTTCATCCTCCAACCCGGCAGAGGTAAAGTTGATTACGGTGATATGGGTGATATCGCAAACGCAACGACTGCAGCTCCCACCACGACCGTAGCTCCCACCACGACTGCAGCTCCCACCACGACCGTAGCCCCCGCAACTACCGAGGTACCCACAACTACCGAGGCACCGGCAGTTACTACCGAGGGTTAATTATCAGCTGTCAAGATCTCGCAACCGAGAAAGTGTTGCGAGATCTTTTTTATTTCAAAAAATCATTGACAAACAAAATAATATGTGCCATAATAAAACAGCTGTCGCAAGACAGCAAATCTTATCCCAAAATCAGGAGAATTTTTTGAAGAACAAAAATCAAATATCGGAGTGTGTGTTCTGACCGAGAGGTTGGCAAATAATACACACGCCCTCCTCTCGGGAAAGGTATGATCCATCTTCTCAGGAGGAAAAATGAATCGCGAAAATAAAGCAAAACCTTTGAAAAAGGGTACTACAAGACATACGCCTGCGACGACAGCTTTACATGCAAGGTCTGCGGAAGACTTTGCACACTGCAAAACGCAGGTACGGATCATCGTAATCACTGTCCTAACTGCCTGTCAAGTCTTCATGTTGATAGAGAACCCGGGGATCGTTCGATTTTTAAGAAATTTTGCAAAAAGCTATTGACAAATACGATTTTTTGTGATATAATATGTCCCGCTGACGGATGATACATTCGTTTGACCAATGCACGGAGAGATGGCTGAGCTGGTCTAAGGCGCACGACTGGAAATCGTGTGAACACTGAAATGTTCCATGAGTTCGAATCTCATTCTCTCCGCCATATTTTGTTAAAACCGAACCGCCTCATGTATTTCGTGAGGCGGTTCGGATTTTATTTCTTTTTGTGCATAAGTATCTCAAATCCGATCTCCGTTTCCAGCCGATCGAGTGCGGCAACGCGTTCTCGTCCGACGCTTGACGTTCGGTAACAGTAAGGCGTCATTTTGAAGAGTGCGTCGATCTTTTCATTTGAATCGAGGGTCAAAATGGAGGATATTTCTCGCTTGCGAATAAACTCAAATCCGTCGATCTCGTATGCTGCGATCTCATTCTCGTACGGCGTGTCGTAAATTGCCGACTTTAATCCGAAAAGATGCCGCCTTGACGGGATGACCGAAAAGATCATACCATGCGGTTTCAGCACTCGCAGAAATTCCTCTTTTGCAAAAGGCGAAAAAACGCTTACCACCGCATCAAATTCCTCTGCACCAAATGGCAGGTGATATACGCTCGCCACCGCCGATGTCGGTCGATGCTCTCTCTGTCTGATCAGCGAAAGTGCGCTTTTTGAAATGTCGATCCCGTAAACATCGGCATGCGGCAGAGTCTTCATTATTGCCTCTGTATAATACCCCTCGCCGCATCCTGCATCAAGAATTGCCGCATTGTCGGCGATCTCTGCACCTATCTCATCACATAGTGCCAGGCGAAGCGGCTCATAATATCCGCCGTCAAGAAAATTTTTTCTGGCAAGCATCATTTCTCGATTGTCGCCGTGATCGCCGCCCTTTTGAGATATGAGCAGATTCACATACCCCGATCTCGCACAGTCAAAGCTGTGCATGCCGTTGCATATGTACCGCCGCTCGCTCGACTCAAAAAACAATTTGTATCCGCATATCGGACATGTAAAGCGTGTAGTAATTCTTTCCATGATCTGTTCCTTTGGTTAATTCGACTCTTGATGAGGATATTATAGCATAAAATAAAAAAATGTCAAGCATCACTTGCAAAGTGTCGGGATTTGTGGTATAATTACCGCATCACTTGATGTAAGAAAGGTGGATCGCCGATGATAAATGACCGCGAAAAAGTAAATGCCGCCGATTTCCTTGAAGGGATCACAAAAGAGAGCGTCCTTGCTGTAGTCGGACCTACCGCGTCCGGCAAGAGCTCGCTTGCGGTGAGAATTGCAAAAGAGGTTGATGGAGAGATAATTTCTTGCGACTCGATGCAGGTCTATCGCGGAATGGATATAGGCACGGCAAAGGCGACCAAGGATGAAATGCAGGGAATACCGCACCATTTGATAGACATAGTGTCGCCAAATGAGCCATTTTCCTGCGCCGATTATACGGTGGCGGCACGTGCGGCGACCGATGACGTTATATCACGAGGGAAGATGCCGATCTTTTGCGGAGGAACAGGACTTTATCTCGAAAGTGCTGTTTTCGACAGGACCATGACATCGCCACCGTCAGATCCTCTGTTGCGGCAGATGCTTGAAGAACGAAGTATCGATGAAAATTACGCCGAGCTTTTGTCGGTCGATCCCGAGTCGGCGGCGGCAATTCATAAAAACAATAAAAAAAGGGTAATACGTGCGCTTGAGATCTATCGCTTGTCGGGGATAACAAAAAGTGAGTTTGACAGAATGTCGAGCGAGATGCCGAGCAGGTATGATACGCGTATCGTCGTTCTGGATTGCTCCGACCGCGAGTATCTTTATCGCAGGATCGATGACAGAGTCGATAAGATGATTGCCGACGGACTTGCCCTTGAGGTAAGACGGCTCTCTCTCGACAAAAACACGACCGCAGGGCAGGCGATCGGCTATAAAGAGCTGTCTGCCGCTCTCTGCGGGGAATGCACTATCGAAAAGGCGATCGCCGATATCAAGCAGGCGAGTCGAAATTACGCCAAAAGACAGATCACGTGGTTTAAGCGATATAAAAATGCCCTGCATCTTGATATTTGCGACCCGGAATCGATCGATGATTTTGTAAAATTATTGTTAAAAAAAACCGCGCGGTAGAAATATACACAAAATTGTGATATAATAATGACTTGACAGAACACGAGGTACGATGGGAGGTCGGGCAAATGGATAAACGCTATCTGTCAAAGATCGCGATATACATTCTGCTTGCGATCTTCGCGCTCGCACTCATCATTGAGCTTTGCTACCACTTTTTCAGCTCGGTCAGCGAGGATGTTGAGACCGTATCGGCAGAAAAAACAACTGCCGAATTGTCGCTTCGGGGAGAATGCTTTATCTTCAGAGATGAAACGGTCATACCCGGAGACACCGACGGTTCGCTTTGCAAATATCTCGTTTCAAACGGTGATAAGGTCAGCGCCGGACAAAAGATCGCCGAGATAGTCGATGATAGTGATGAAAATCGACAAAAACTGTCCGAGATAGAAGACCTCGAGGGCGAGATCGCCTGTCTTGAAGGGGCACTGACCCTTTCGTCAAAAGCATCGATCGTCGATGTTGAGAAAAAGATATCCTATCTTCGCATGACACTCTGCGACTTGACCGAGTCGGGCGACAAAGTTGCCATGTCAAACGTTTCGTCAGAACTGTCTGTCGCTCTTGCGGCATCGAAGATAATTCGCGGCGAACTCAAAAACTGTCGCGAGCTGATATCGAACCTTGAAAGCCAAAAAAGCACCCTTGAGAGATCGGTTTCGGGTAAAGCCGTTAAGATCGATAAGTCGGGTAGCTTTTATGCGAGTGTTGACGGATTCGAGGGTCTGCTCTCGACTGCGACACTTGACTCGCTCACACTCGATGACTGCATCTCGGCGGTTGAAAGCGTGAGATCGAGCACCCCCTCCTCTCGACCCGAAGGCGTCGGAAAGGTAGTCACATCATTTGATTGGTACGCACTCTGTGTTGTTGATAACGACAGAGCGGCGGGATTTGCAAGCGGCAGGGAATACGAACTTAACTTCGGCACTGTTTCCCATAAAATGACGCTCGTTCGAGTAATCAGATCGGAAGATGGCGACAAAATGGCTCTTCTCTTTGAATCAAACAAGACGCCGAACACATTTGACTATCCGAGACTGTCTTCCGTTTCGGTGGTTTACGGTGAGACAGACGGCTACGAACTGCCTGCCGAGGCACTTCGTATGGTTGATGGCGTTTCGGGCGTGTATGTGCTTCACGGAAATGTTGTTGAATTTCGTCAGATCAAGATATTATTCGGCAATGACGGCGCATTCTTCTCGGAGGATGGATTCGAGCCTGACAAAGGATATACCGCACTCAGTCGCTATGATGTCGTTATAGTAAAGGGAAAGGATCTCTATGTCGGAAAAATTGTTGACTGACCCCGAAAAAATCCAAGCCCTTTCGGCTCGCTTTGCCGATGTTAAGGAACACATAAGGCTTGCCGCAGGGGACAGAAAAATTACGCTTGTCGGTGCTACAAAGATGGTCGATGTCGAGACTATTAATTACGCCGCCGAAAATCTCGGACTTTGCGATATTGGCGAAAACAAGGTTCAAGAACTTCTGTCAAAATATGACGATCTCAGGCGCGATCTTTTGAATATTCATTTCATCGGCAGATTGCAGACCAATAAGGTGAAATACATAATAGACAAGGTCTGCCTCATTCATTCGGTCGATAGTCTCTCGCTTGCGCGCGAGATCGACAGACAGGCGTGCAAACATTCGCTTAAAATGAATATCCTCGCCGAGATCAACATAGCGTCAGAGCCGTCAAAGGGAGGAGTTTTTCCCGATGATGCGACCCAATTTGCGAGATCTCTTTGCGGGTTTGAAAATATTTCGCTTGTCGGCGTGATGTCCGTTCCACCAAAAGGGGCAACAAAAGAAGAGCTTTTTGGGTATTTTACAAAGACCAGGCTCATTCTCGACGATATGATGTCATGCGGATATATCGTCACCGACGAGCCGATACTGTCGATGGGAATGTCCGACAGCTTTGAGACCGCAATAGAGTGCGGAGCAAACACCGTCCGAATAGGATCGGCACTGTTCGGAAAAAGAATTTATCAAAATACCGTCTAATGCGGCGGTTATGAATATACAAATCAATATTACATATTGGAGGAAGATAAAATGAGTTTAAAGGATTATTTTAACAAGCTTATCGAAGATCCGAGCGTTTCCGAGGAAAACGAGGAATACATTGATACGGTAGGCTCAAAAGCGACGCCCGAGACAAGAAAAGAGGAGACCAGACCCATGGAAAAGACCGAAAACACAAGAACCGAGGCAAATGGTGCGTACAACAGAACAACAAGAACCGACGGCACATCATCGGTACTTGAACTCAAGGTGGTAAGACCCGAATCTTATAAGGCTGTAGGACATATCGCCGATCACCTTCTCAATCGTTGCACCGTCGTTCTTAATCTTGAGGCTGCTGAGAAAGAGACTGCAAGAAGGATCGTTGACTTCCTCAACGGTGTTGCGTATTCCATCGACGGACAGATCGAGGCGGTAGCAAACAATACATTTGTCATTACCCCCAAGAATGTCACGATAAGCGGCGAACAGTTGAGTGATGCACAGAACGCCAAGGGACAGAGCTCGAGCGACGAGTTTTGATCTGCGGCAGAAACTCTGAAAAACAATTTTCAGATTTCGGAGTTAAGGCTTTCTCGCCTTCGCCAAGGCGAAAGCCGTGATCATAACAAAGAAGATAAGAAGAGTGGTGTAGTTTTTGAATCAGTTTGCATATGTCCTCGTCTCGGCTGTCAGTATCTTTTTGGGACTTGAACAGCTTTTGATGTTGGCAAGAGCAGTGTTTTCGTGGTTTCAACCGGACGACGATAATAAGATCTATACCTTCCTCTATTATGTCACGGAGCCGCTTGTAATTCCGGTTCGTGCGGTGCTTGAGAGATTCGAGTTTTTCGGAAACACTCCGTTCGATTTTTCTTTCACCATCGCATGGTTGCTTCTCTCGGTGATCCAGGCTCTGCTTCCGCGCTTTTGATCTGTTTGATCTATGAATAACGAAAAGAATAAAATGAAATTCGAGAGCCTGTTTTACGGCAGGCTCGATGAGTTGTGCTCCAAAGCCGCTTGCGGCATACCGTCATGCACCGTTTTTCTCTCTCCCGAGGATCTGGCGGCGGCGGAGAAGTATCTTGGCGGTGCGGACGGAATATCGAAAATAAGACTTGGCGGATATCCGGATGCCGAGAGGTGCATGCTGCTTCTTTGCCCCGATTATATTCCGATCGACGCTTTGGCAATCGACGAGTTTATCGCGGCTGTTGAAATAAAGACGAGCGGATACGTTTCGCTTCGCCACAGCTCATTTCTCGGGGCGCTGACATCACTCGGCATCGACCGAGATTCGATCGGTGATATACTTCTGCACGAAGGCGGCGGAACGGTTTTCGTAACACCGCCTATTGCGGGCTTTTTACTCTCGACTGAAAATCCGCTCGAGCGTGTCGGGCGAGACGCCGTCAAGGTCTGCACCGCCGATATTTCAAAATACAGCGATCACCGTCGGTCATATACCGAGGGTTCGATCACCGTTGCCTCGGCACGCATAGACGCCATTGCCGCCGAGCTTGCGCACACCTCACGCGAAAAAGCCAAGGAGCTTATCGCACGCGGCGATGTTTCGCTCAATCACATGTCGGAGCTTGACCCTTCGGATACCGTCAAAGAGGGCGATATCGTGTCGGTCAGAAGAGTCGGCAAGTTTAAGCTTTGCGAGCAGACCGAAACGAAAAAGGGCAGGGTGCGTATTTCACTGCTCATTTATACATGAGTCTTTCCGCATTGTCCACAGATTTTAATTTTTTAACGTACAATTTTTCTCGAAAGGAATGATCGCGGGTATGTTTTTGCCCTACGAGCTTGAAGGGAAAGTGTTCAAAAAGGTCATGAAGGGGTATAATACCGCCGAGGTCGATGAACACATAGATTTTTTGCTTGATAAATATAAGGAACTCTATCGAGCATATAAAGAGCTTGAAAAAAAGTACTCGGCAACCCGTGCCGAGCTTATGACTTATAAAGAAAACGAAGATTCGATCAGACAGACCCTTGAAAGCTCACGCTCGACCGGAGCGCAAATGATGAAGGCGGCAGAGGATCGGTCCGAGATCATACTTAAAGCCGCAAGGGATGAGTGTGACGCCGTCATTGCCGATTTCAAGGAGCAGATCAGAGCAGAGATCGATCTGCTCGACGAGATCAGAACCAAGGTCGCCGACTTCAAAAACAGCGTTTTTGAGCAGTACCAACAGCATATCGAGTATCTCGAATCGATCGCTCCGGACGATGACGATAAGCTCTCGCCTGAGCTTGAGGAGATAAAAAGCGAAACGGTCGGCAGAATCGTTATAAAGGCGAATAAGCTAATCGCCGATCAGACCGAACTCTTCACCGTTTCATTTCCCGAACTGACGGCAGATGCAGATGATGCGACGCCATCGCCGCAGATCGAAGAGCAGTCCGCACCCGACGATGATGAGCCTGATATCGTTGGCGATGACGATTTCGGTGAACTTGAGGCTGTTTCGGACATATCCGATGACGATACAGGCAAATCCGAAGAAATCGACGAGAACGACGAGACCGACGAGAACGATGCGACCGCAAATTCGGGCGATACTCACGAGTATCCGATAATTACAAATTTGCCCGATGATATAGCCTCGGCAGAGGATGTCATTTTCGGCAGTGACGATCGGAATTAATAAAAGACAGTACAGTAGTATTATAAAGGAGCAATTAAACCATGTCAAAGGACTATACATCATCTCTTAATCTTCCGCAGACAGATTTTCCGATGAGAGCAAATCTTCCGTCTCGCGAGCCCGAGATGCTCGACGGATGGAAAAAGATAGATCTATATAACCTCATCAATAAAAAGAACGCAGACAAGCCCATGTTCGAGCTTCACGACGGTCCTCCCTTCTCAAACGGTAATATCCATATGGGAACGGCAATGAACAAGATCTTGAAGGATTTTATCAACCGTTCAAAGATGATGCGCGGATACAAGGTGCCGTACACTCCAGGATGGGATAACCACGGTATGCCTATCGAATCGGCGATCATAAAGCAAAATAAGCTTGATCGTAAGAATATGTCCGTTCCCGAGTTCAGACGCGAGTGCGAGAAGTTTGCACAGAAGTATATCGATCTTCAAATGGATTCGTTTAAGCGTCTCGGCATTCTCGGCGATTGGGAGCATCCGTATAAAACAATGGCTCCTTGGTTTGAGGCAAGAGAGATCCGCGTTTTCGGCGAGATGTTCAAAAAGGGCTATATCTATCGAGGAATGAAGCCCGTGTATTGGTGTCCCTTTGACGAAACCGCACTTGCCGAGGCTGAGATAGAGTACAGCGAGGACGAGTGTACGTCGATCTATGTAAAATTCAAAGTTTCGGATGATAAGGGTCTGCTTTCGGACGTTTGCGATGTTAATAAGACCTATTTCATCATTTGGACTACCACAACATGGACGCTCCCCGGCAACCTGGCTATCGCACTCAATCCCGAGGAAAGCTATAGCATTGTAAAGGCAGGGGACGAGAACTATATCGTAGCCGATCCGCTCGTTGACGCAACGATGAAGGAAGGCGGCATCGATGATTATGAGGTGATCGCACATTATCTCGGCAAGGATTTCGAGTATATGACCGCCGATCATCCTTTCCTTGACAGAAAATCTCTCGTAGTAAATGCGGATTATGTCACTATGGATAGCGGTACGGGCTGTGTACACACCGCAGGCGGATTCGGTGCGGATGACTATGTTACCTGTCGCCGCTATAACATTGATGTTATAGTGCCGGTTGACGATCGCGGATATCAGACTGCGGACGCAGGTAAATATGCTGGTCTTCGCTATGATAAATCGAACGATGTAATACTTGCCGATATGAAGGAGAGCGGGGCACTTTTCGCCTCCCAAAAGTTCACTCACCAATATCCGCACTGTTGGAGATGTAAAAATCCGATCATCTTCAGAGCAACTCCTCAGTGGTTCTGCTCGGTCGATGCGTTTAAGGAAGATGCCGTAAAGGCGTGCGACAGCGTTGATTGGCTTCCTGCATGGGGCGGAGAGCGCATGGTGCAGATGATACGCGGCAGAGCCGATTGGTGCATCTCCCGTCAGCGTCATTGGGGTCTTCCCATCCCTGTTTTCTATTGTGAGGATTGCGGAAAGCCAATATGTAATGACGAGACGATCGGTCGCCTCTCCGAGCTTTTTGCCGAGAACGGAAGTAATGTTTGGTTTGAAAAGGACGCATGCGAGCTTCTTCCCGATGGATTTGTTTGCCCCGATTGCGGCGGCAGATCCTTCAAGAAGGATGCCAACACCCTCGACGGATGGTTTGATTCGGGCTCGTCGCATTTTGCCGTTATAGAAAATAAAGAAGGTCACAAATGGCCTGCCGACCTCTATCTTGAGGGCGCCGATCAGTATCGCGGATGGTTCCAGTCGTCGTTGCTTTGTGCTGTCGGTTCAAAGGGCGAGGGTGCACCTTATAAACAGGTGCTTACACACGGCTGGGTCGTTGACGGCAAGGGCGAGGCAATGCACAAGTCAAAGGGCAACAGCGTTTATCCCGATGACATGGTAAAGAAATACGGTGCCGATATCGTAAGACTCTGGGTCGCCTCGGCTGATTACAGAATGGATGTCCGTTGCTCCGATCTCATCTTCAAACAGCTCTCCGAGGCTTATCGTAAGATCAGAAATACCTCTCGTATTCTCCTTGCCAACCTCGGCGATTTCGACCCGAATACCGATATTGTGCCGATCGGCGAGATGACCGACATTGACAAGTGGATCATATCGAGAGCTAACCGTTTTGTTACGGCGGCACTTGAAAGCTATGATAAATACGAGTTCCATGTTATCTGTCAGGCACTCAACAATTTCTGTACGACCGATCTGTCGAAGCTCTATATCGATATAACAAAGGATCGCGTTTATGTGGAGGACGCAAACAGTCCCGCAAGACGCAGTGCTCAAAGTGCGATGTATATCGTTCTGTCGATGATGACGAGAACGATCGCTCCGATCCTTTCGTTTACCGCCGATGAAATATGGAAGGCCATGCCTCATCTTGACTCGGACGATGCTCGAAATATTATGCTCAACAGCATGCCGACATCTGATGACAACCTTTCGTTCCCCGAGATCGAGGAAAAATTTGAGCGTCTCTTTGAGCTTCGTGATACAGTCATGAAGGCACTTGAGCTTGCGAGAAACGATAAGAAGATCGGTAAATCGCTCGATGCAAAACTGACAGTCTTTGCCGATGGCGATACTGCCGATTACCTGTGCGGCTTTGGCGACGATCTGAAAAATATCTTTATCGTATCCGCTGTTTCCGTTAAGACCGATGCGCCGGTAGAGGGTGCGTATTCCGAAGAAGAGAGCGAGATATCCGTGCTCGTTGAAAATGCCGACGGCAGAAAGTGCGACCGTTGTTGGAGCTATTCCGAGGACGGTGTATCCGATGAGGATGGATTTGTATGCAAGAGATGCGCAAAAATTCTCGGACTTTAAGGGCGATAGTCTTTTTCGGCGTGCTGGTGGCGGTGATACTGCTTGATCAGCTGTCGAAAATGCTGATTGTAAAAAATATGGATATCGGGGAGAGTATACCGCTCATCCCCGGTGTCCTCAACTTCACCTATATCACAAATGACGGTGCGGCAATGGGCATGTTCTCCGAATGCAGATGGCTCTTTATGATAGCCGCTCCGATTGCCATTGTTGCTATCGGTGTGTGGGTCATTGCCTCGCGCGAGATGGGCATTCTCTATACGCTTGCCTTTTCCATGATAGCGGGCGGCGGTGTCGGCAATATGATCGATCGCACCTTTAACGGCGAGCTTTTTAACGGAGTTGTCGTGGACTTCATCGATTTCTGCGCCTTCCCGAATATTTGGAGATATACCTTCAATGTTGCCGACATTTTCGTCTGCGTCGGTGCGGGATTTTTTGTGCTTTCGGTGATACTTGAAACAGTTAAGGAATCAAAAACGGCAAAGGAAAAGACCGATGTCGAGCAGAATTAAAAGGAAAAAATAATGATCTTTACGCCCGAACAAAACGATCTGGGAAAAAGAATCGACCTTTTTGCGGCGGAGCAGTGCGAAATCACTCGCTCCGCCGTTCAAAAAATCATCCTCTCGGGCGGTCTGCTCGTTAACGGACGGTCGGTCTCAAAAAATTATAAGGTATCGCTCGGAGATCTTGTCACACTCGAACTTCCGGAGCCAATATCCTGTGAGGCGGTTGCCGAGAATATCCCGATCGATATAATTTATGAAGATACCGATCTTCTTGTCGTGAATAAACCGAAGGGAATGGTCGTTCATCCCGCCCCCGGCAACCCCGACGGAACTCTTGTCAACGCTCTGCTTTGGCACTGCGGAGAGAGCCTCTCGGGGATTGGCGGCATCATCCGCCCGGGGATAGTCCATCGCATAGACAAGGACACAAGCGGTCTTCTTATCGTTGCCAAAAACGATCGCGCCCATATCGGTCTTGCCGAGCAGATAGCGGTTCACAGCTTTTACAGAGAGTATGAGGCTGTCTGTGTCGGTCGCCCGAGAGAAGATGCGGGTGATATTTCCGCTCCGATCGGCAGAAATCCGTCCGATCGAAAAAAGATGGCTGTAGTTGTCGGCGGAAGATCCGCACTGACGCATTATAAAACGCTTGCCGAATACAGCGGATATACGCACCTGTCACTCGTGCTCGAAACAGGCAGAACACATCAGATAAGAGTACATATGTCCTCGATCGGGCATCCGCTCTTTGGCGATACAGTGTACGGCGGCGGACATACGCAGATCGAAAAGATGATGTCCGACACTGTTTGCGGTCAGTGCCTGCACGCAAGAAAGATAGGCTTTGTCCATCCCGTCACGGGAAAGGACCTTTTCTTTGACAGCGATCTTCCCGATTATTTCGAAAAGGTTCTTGCAAGAATAAAAGCATAAAGAAACGGAGAAAGATCAAATGAAAATATTTGATACTCATTCGCATTATGATGATGAAAAATTTGAAGCACTCGGGCAAGACGAGCTTCTTTCGAGACTGTTTTCGGAAAATGTTGTCGCCATCGTCGGTGCGGGTGTCGATATTCCGTCCTCGAAAAATCAGCTTGCTCTTTCGGAAAAATATCCGAACTTTTTTGCCGCCGTCGGTTTCCATCCGAGCGATATCCCGACAGAAAGTGATATCGGCGAGTCGATCGATATGCTTGAGAACCTCCTTAAACATCCAAAGTGCGTTGCGATAGGCGAGATCGGACTTGATTATTATTGGGAGAGCAATCCGCCGCACGATGTGCAAAAGACATGGCTTCGCGCACAGCTTGAACTTGCCGAAAAAACAAATTACCCCGTCGTGATACACGACAGGGAAGCACACGGCGATGTTTTTGATATTCTTTGCGAATATAAGAATGTGACGGGCATCATTCATTCCTGCTCCATGAGTGCCGAAATGGCAGGTCAGCTCGTCAGACGCGGATATTATATTTCCTTTTCGGGAGTTGTAACTTATAAAAATGCCGAAAAAGTCGCACAAACGCTGAGAGCGATCCCCGATGAGCGTGTTCTGTTCGAGACCGATTGCCCCTATCTTTCACCCGTGCCCATGAGAGGCAAGATAAATCACTCGGGGAATATCGAGTATACAATAAAAAAAGCTGCGGAACTTCGAGACTGTGACCCCGATGCTCTTGCCGAGACAGCTGTCGAAAATGCTTGCCGCATTTTCGGAATAGACAGATCAAAGTTATAAATACAAAAAATAAAAGGATCGCGTTTGCGATCCTAAATATTTTCTATCGGGGCGAAAGCTTACGCACCGATGTTGTTGAGCATAAGGGTAAAGCGGCTCTTCTTTCTTGCAGCTGCGTTCTTGTGGATGATTCCCTTTGCAGCAGCCTGATCCACCTTTTTTACAGCGTCCTTGTAAAGGGTTGCGGCAGCCTCTTTGTCACCTGCGGCGACGGCAGCCTGATACTTCTTAACGGTAGTCTTGTAAGCGGACTTGAACATGCGGTTGCGAAGTGCCTTTTCCTCGGAAACCCTTACGCGCTTCTTAGCTGATTTGATATTCGGCAATTTGTACACCTCCTCGTGTGGAATGCTTTTCATACCCTCGTATTTTACCACACTTTTTCAAAAAAAGCAATACCTTTTTCGAAAAAAAATAAAATTTTTTTATAAAAATTTTTTCTAAAGCTATTGACAAAAATAAAATTCTGTGATACAATATAAAGACAATAAAATCGGTTGTTGTGCCATAAAAACCGAAAAGTGAGAACTTTGTGTTAAAAATGACATAAAACATACCGAATTTGCCTCAAAAAAATCACATTTAGCATATTTGATCATACCGTGATTTGGTTGATCTTCGCGTGATGCGCAAAAATCTCCGCTTAAGATTCGGCTTTAACCAGAATGCCGCAGGGGTGGGGACGGATGCGCCTTATTGCGGAACTCTTCAAATCGGGTATGATCATTTGTTTTGAATTTGAATTGTAACAAAAAACATTAAACGGAGGACTGTTTATGGTTAAAACGGTGAAGCTCGGAAAAACCGAGCGAGTCAGTTTCCAACAGATCGATGACATTCTCGAAATGCCCGACCTTCTTGAGGTCCAGAAGAAATCCTATCAGTGGTTCCTTGACGAGGGTCTTCGTGAGGTTCTCAGAGACGTCTCCCCGATCGTTGACTACTCGGGAAATGTTTCTATTGAATTTCTCGACTATTCGCTTGATGAAAAGCCCAAATATCCCGAGGAGGAGTGCAAGGACAGAGATGTCAATTTCGAAGCTCCTCTCCATGTAAAGGTTCGCCTCTACAACAAAAACACCGAGGAGGTCATCGTTAAGGATATCTATGTCGGCAATTTCCCGCTCATGACCGATAACGGTACCTTCATTATCAACGGCGCGGAAAGAGTTATCGTTTCCCAGATCGTAAGATCGCCCGGAATGTACTATGATTCGACGATCGATAAATCGGGCAAGCGCGTTTATTCGGCAACCGTCATTCCTTATCGCGGTGCATGGCTCGAATACGAGACCGACGCCAATGACGTCTTCGGTGTCCGTATCGATAAGAACCGTAAGATTCCCGTGACCATTCTGCTCCGCGCACTCGGACTCAGCAGCGATGCCCAGATCACCGAGCTTTTCGGTGACGATGTCAAGATCACCGCAACGCTCGAGAAGGACGGCATGAACGCCGAAGCACAGCAGAACGGAACCACCCCCGAGGATGAGGCACTCAAGGAGATCTACAGAAAGCTTCGCCCGGGTGAGCCTCCGCTTGTCGAGTCGGCTCAGACGCTTATCAACGGCATGTTCTTTGATCCCAAGAGATACGATCTTGCACCTGTCGGAAGATATAAATACAATAAGAAGGTCAGCCTTGTCGGAAGAATTGAGGGCAAGGTGCTCACAAGACCGGTCATCAGTCTCAGCGGCGAGTTCCTTTATGACGAGGGAACGCTCGTTACTCCCGAGATCGCCGAGGCAATGGATCGCGCGGGCGCAAACGAGGCTTATGTCGCTCTTGAGGACGGCAAAGAACTCAAAGTGTTTTCTAACGGCTCTGTTTACCCCGAGGCTGTTCTCGGATACGATCTGCACGAGATCGGCGTGAGAGAAAAGGTCGATTTCGCAACTCTCTCCGAAATAATCGAGGAGATCGGTACCGATGATAAGGACGCACTTCTGGCAAAATGCCGTGCGAAGATCGATGAACTCGTTCCTAAGCATATAACCAAATCGGATATTTACGCATCGGTCAACTATCTTGTTTGCCTCTCACACGATTGCGGAAGTGTCGATGATATCGACCACCTCGGCAACCGTCGTTTGCGCTCGGTCGGCGAGCTCCTTCAGAACCAGCTCCGTATCGGTTTCACCCGTATGGATAAGATCGTCAAGGAGAGAATGACCGTTCAGGACAGCGAATCGCTTACACCCGATAACCTTATAAATATCCGCCCGATCACGACTGCGATCCGCGATTTCTTCGGATCTTCGCCTCTGTCGCAGTTCATGGATCAGAATAACCCTCTTGCCGAGCTTACTCATAAGCGTCGTCTGTCGGCACTCGGCCCGGGCGGTCTGTCCCGTGACCGTGCCTCCTTTGAGGTTCGAGACGTTCACTACACCCATTACGGACGTATGTGCCCGATCGAGACTCCCGAAGGTCCTAACATCGGACTTATTTCCTATCTCGCATCCTATGCACGCATAAACGATTACGGATTTATTGAAGCACCTTTCCGTAAGATCGATAAGACGACCGGTCAGGTCACAAATGAGGTCGTTTACATGACCGCCGATGTCGAGGATAATTTCGTCGTCGCACAGGCAAATGAGCCTCTTGACGAAAATAACCGCTTCGTAAATCGTAAGGTCGCATCCCGTCACCGTAATGAGATCCTTGAGGTCGATGCATCGAAAGCCGATTTCATGGACGTTTCACCTCGAATGGTCGTTTCTGTCGCAACGTCATTCATTCCTTTCCTTGACCACGACGATAATGCGCGTGCACTCATGGGATCGAACATGCAGAAGCAGGCAGTACCGCTTATGGTCAATGATGCTCCTATCGTTGCAACCGGTATCGAGCATAAGGCGGCTGTCGATTCGGGTGTCGTTGTAGTCGCAAGAGAATCGGGTATTGTAACCAAGGTTACCGCCGATCAGATCATCATTAAGACCGATGACGGAAAGAACGACGCATATACACTTCTTAAATTCAAGCGTTCCAACCAGGGCACCTGCATTAATCAGCGCCCGATAGTCAAAGAGGGTGAACTTGTAAATAAGGGCGATATCATCGCAGACGGTCCCGCTACCGATCACGGCGAGATCTCGCTCGGTAAGAACCCGCTCATCGGCTTCATGACATGGGAAGGCTACAACTACGAGGATGCCGTCCTTCTTAACGAAAGACTCGTTCGCGATGACGTGTATACGTCGATCCATATCGAAGAATATTCGCATGAGGCAAGAGATACAAAGCTCGGACCGGAGGAGATCACACGCGAGATACCCAATGTAGGCGACGACGCTAAGAAGGATCTCGATGCCGAGGGTATCGTTCGCAAGGGAACAGAGGTTCGCGCAGGTGATATTCTTGTCGGTAAGGTCACCCCGAAAGGAGAGACCGAGCTTACCGCAGAGGAAAGACTTCTTCGTGCGATATTCGGTGAAAAAGCAAGAGAGGTCCGAGATACTTCACTCAGACTTCCGCACGGTGAGTCGGGCATCGTTGTTGATGTCAAGGTCTTTTCGAGAGAAAACGGAGATACCGACCTTGCTCCCGGCGTAAATAAAGTCGTTCGCGTATATGTCGCACAGAAGCGTAAGATCTCTGTCGGCGATAAGATGGCAGGTCGTCACGGAAACAAGGGTGTCGTATCACGCATCCTGCCTCCCGAGGATATGCCTTTCCTGCCCGACGGAACTCCGCTTGATATCGTCCTTAACCCGATGGGCGTGCCTTCTCGTATGAACATCGGTCAGGTTCTTGAGGTGCATCTCGGAATTGCCGCACGCCGTCTCGGCTGTAAGGTAATGACCCCCGTGTTCGACGGAGCAACTTACGAAGATATCATGGAATGGCAGAGAAAAGCCGGACTTTACAGAGATGTTCTTCCTGCCGACAGACTCAGCACCTCCAAGACCTATTATGTTGTGGAGATCAATCCCGAAACAGGTAAGGAAGAGTATCGCGAATTTGATATCAGCGATAAGTCCGAAGAAGAGCTCTCCCGCATGATCGAGGATCGCGAGCTTAAGATATGCGACGGTAAATCGGTACTCTATGACGGCAGAACCGGTAAGCGTTTTGATAATCCGGTCACCGTCGGTATAATGTACTACCTGAAGCTCCACCACCTCGTTGACGATAAGATCCATGCTCGTTCGACCGGACCTTACTCTCTCGTTACACAGCAGCCTCTCGGCGGTAAAGCGCAGTTTGGCGGTCAGCGTTTCGGAGAGATGGAGGTATGGGCACTCGAGGCGTATGGTGCCGCTTATACACTTCAGGAAATATTGACCGTAAAATCGGATGATGTCACAGGACGTGTTAAGACTTACGAGGCGATCGTCAAGGGTCAGAACATCCCGACGCCCGGTGTCCCCGCATCCTTCAAGGTACTTGTCAAAGAGCTTCAGTCGCTCTGCCTTGATGTCCGCGTACTCGATAAGGAAGGCAATGAGATCGATCTTTCTTCCATTGGTATGGAAGATGAGCTTGCAAACACCATCTCCGCAGAGGAGGTTGGCGAGTCGGTCGCTACCGAAAGCATGTTCAATAACACCTATGACGCCGACGAGCTTGACGCCGATCTGTCCGATGATTCGAGTTCCTACAGCGATGGCGACGCCGACGATTATGATGATGACATCGACTTTGATGACGATATGTAAGAGAGGAGAAAATGCAGATGGAAGATAATCAGTTTGCCTCTATAAAAATTGGACTTGCATCTCCCGAAATGATCCGCAGTTGGTCATACGGTGAGGTAAAAAAGCCTGAAACCATCAACTACCGCACGCTCAAAGCAGAGCGTGACGGACTTTTCTGCGAGCGCATCTTTGGTCCGACAAAGGACTGGGAATGCCTTTGCGGCAAATATAAGAGAGTTCACTACTCTAATAAAAAATGTGAGAAATGCGGCGTTGACGTGACCACAAAGAAGGTTCGTCGCGAGCGTATGGGTCATATCGAACTTGCGACTCCCGTTTCGCACATCTGGTATTTCCGCGCAATTCCCTCAAAAATGGGAACACTGCTTGAAATTCCCCCTCGTACACTCGAAAAGGTGCTTTATTACGCACAGTATATCGTTATCGATCCGGGTGATACCGAGATAACCAAGCTTGCAAAAAATCAGGTCATCAGCGAGCGCGAGTATAACGATTGCCTCGAACGCTACGGAGATACCTTCAGAGTCGGTATGGGAGGCGAGGCGATCAAGGAACTGCTCCATGATCTCGATATCGATGCCCTCTCCGAGCAGCTTAAAAATGAACTTAAGACCGCCTCGGGTCAGAAGAAGACTAAGCTGATCAAGCGTCTTGAGGTCGTTGAGGCATTCCGTAAATCGGGCAATAAACCCGAATGGATGATCCTCGACGTTATCCCGGTCATTCCTCCGGATATTCGCCCCATGGTTCAGCTCGACGGCGGACGCTTTGCATCGTCCGACCTTAATGATCTTTACAGACGCGTTATCAACAGAAATAACCGCCTTAAGAGACTCATGGAGCTTCGCGCTCCCGAGATAATCGTTCGTAACGAGCGCAGAATGCTCCAGGAAGCAGTTGACGCTCTGATCGATAACGGTAAGCGCGGCAAGCCGGTAACAGGTCCCTCCAACCGTCCGTTCAAGTCCCTTTCGGAGATGCTCCGCGGTAAGCAGGGACGTTTCCGTCAGAACCTGCTCGGTAAGCGTGTTGACTATTCGGGACGTTCGGTTATCGTCGTCGGTCCTGAACTCAAGATATTCCAGTGCGGTCTTCCTAAAGAAATGGCACTCGAACTCTTTAAGCCGTTCGTTATGAAGCGTCTCGTTGAGACACAGAAAGCGAACAATATCAAGGATGCAAAGAAGAAGGTCGAAAAGGTCGATAACGATGTTTGGGACGCACTCGAGATCGTTATAAAAGAGCATCCCGTACTTCTTAACCGCGCACCTACCCTTCACCGTCTGTCTATTCAGGCATTTGAACCCGTGCTCGTTGAGGGAAGAGCGATCAAGCTCCATCCGCTCGTTTGTACCGCATTTAACGCCGACTTCGACGGTGACCAGATGCCCGTACACGTTCCGCTTTCGAGCGAGGCTCAGGCTGAGGCAAGATTCTTGATGCTTTCCGCCAATAACCTTTTGAAACCCGCCGACGGTAAAGCCGTTGCTGTTCCTACACAGGATATGATCCTCGGTTCGTACTACCTTACAATCGACCGCGCAGGCGAGAAGGGCGAGGGACACATCTTCCGCGACATGGATGAGGTCGAGATGGCGTATGAGCTTGGAAACGTCGGTCTCCACGCTCCCATCAAGGTGCGCCGAACCGTCGAATATAACGGTAAGAGCTATACAAAACTCGTTGACGCAACCTATGGCAGACTTATATTCAATAAATTCATTCCGCAGGATCTCGGATATGTTGACAGAGACAACCCCGAGCATGTTTGCGATCTCGAGATCATGTTTACCTGCGGCAAAAAGCAGATAGGCGAGATCATCAACAGAACGATCAAGGAGCACGGTCCGAGCGTTACTGCCGAAGTTCTTGACCATATCAAGGCGACAGGCTATAAATACTCTACCCTTGCATCCATTTCGATCGCCGTATCCGACGTCGAGGTTTCCCCCGAAAAGGATAAACTTATCGCCGAATCGGATAAGCGAGTTGAGGTCATTCACGAGCACTTCCTGCGCGGTGAGTTGACCGAGGATGAACGCTATAAGAGCGTTATGGATATTTGGGATCAGGCTACCAAGCAGGTCGTCGAGATCATCAAGGATTCGTTCGATAGGTACAATCCTATCAAGATGATGGCTGACTCGGGTGCCCGCGGTAACATGACTCAGATGAGACAGCTTGCAGGTATGCGCGGTATCATGTCAGCAGCATCCGGACGTGCATCCGAGCTTCCTATTAAATCAAACTTCCGCGAGGGTCTTAATATCCTCGAATACTTCCTTGCAGCGCGCGGAGCGCGTAAGGCTCTGTCGGATACCGCACTTCGTACGGCAGACTCGGGTTACCTGACCCGTCGTCTTGTTGATGTCGCACAGGATATCATTATCCGCGAGGAAAATTGCCATACCACTAAGGGCATGACCGTTCGTGAGATCAAGGACGGCGACAGCACCCTTGAAAAACTTTCCGAGCGTCTGCTTGGCAGATATACTCTCGGCGATGTCGTTGATCCGACCACCGGCGAGATCATTGTTCCCGCAGACACGATGATGAATGAGGCAGAGGTCAATAAGATCATCTCCGCAGGCATCGAAGAGGTCGATATCAGAACAGTCCTTCAGTGTAAGTGCAAATACGGCGTCTGCTCACATTGCTACGGTATGGACCTTGCCACCACTAATAAGATCAATGTCGGTGAGGCAGTCGGCATCGTTGCCGCTCAGTCGATAGGTGAGCCGGGTACTCAGCTGACAATGAGAAACTTCCATACGGGTGGTGTTGCGTCGGCATCCGATATTACACAGGGTCTGCCTCGTGTCGAGGAACTCTTTGAGGCAAGACGCCCCAAGAAGACCTCGGTTGCTGCCGATATCGACGGAACTATATCCATCTCTGATGAAAAGCGTGCGAGAAAGGTCACGATTCGCAGTACACAGACGGGAGAGAGCGTCTCTTACTCCATTCCTTACGGTACGAGAATGATCGTCAAAGAGGGCGACTATGTCATCCATGGCGATCCGATCACCGAAGGTAGTATGTGCCTTGCCGATATTACCAGGATCAATGGTCTTGATGAGGCTTACGATTATCTTATTCGTGAGGTTCAAAAGGTCTACCGCCTGCAGTCTGTTGATATCAACGATAAGCATATCGAGGTCATCGCAAGACAGATGACCAGAAAGTGCCGCGTCGAAGAGTCGGGAGATACCGAATTTCTTGTCGGAACGCTTGTTGATGTTATCGAGTTCGAAAGAACCAACGAAGAACTTCAAAAGAGGATCGATGCCGGTGAGCGCGATCTCTGCCTTGCGAAGGCATCGCCCGTCCTTCTCGGTATCACAAAGGCGGCTCTCCAAACAGAGTCCTTTATGTCGGCAGCATCCTTCCAGGAGACCACCAAGGTCCTCACCGAGGCTGCAATTGCAGGCAAGATCGACCATCTTGTCGGTCTTAAGGAAAACGTCATAATCGGTAAGCTTATCCCCGCAGGTACGGGTATGGACAGATACAGTAATATCGAGGTCGAGCAGGGTGAACCCGTCAAGGAAAAGGTCGAGGAGCGCAAGAGAGTTATTGAACCTTGCATCGTCGGATCTTCATCTGATCTCGGATATGAGGAAGACGATATCCCATACGACTTTGTTGATGACGATTCAGTCGACGATTGAACTTGTATAAAATAAAGCGTAATTTTTAAGGTTTAAGCCCCTTGTGAAAGCGAGGGGCTTAAATTTTTCGGCAAAAATTTGTCTTTGGTGAAATTCTTATACAATCCACCGATGAT
Source organism: uncultured Lachnospiraceae bacterium (assembly GCA_964582375.1). Classification (GTDB taxonomy): domain Bacteria; phylum Bacillota; class Clostridia; order Oscillospirales; family CAG-272; genus CAKSQF01. Next base: position 49,069 of record CAZORL010000002.1, on the reverse strand, counting down.
GGGCACAAAAACTTTCTTATTCTTGTTTATTTTACCGATTGACATGTTCGCACTTGTGTGATATAATATGCCCATACTTTTTCAAAAGCGAGAACTTTTGAGGAAAGATATTTTCGTAAGGAGAAAAGCAAGATGAGCACGGTAACTTGTATGAATACAGCTTATACTCAGTCAGCCACTGCATCCGCAAGGGCTTTCTCTGCTTGCTCGTTTTCTGCCGATAATATGACCTCGAATTCGAATAACGCATCCTTTGCGGACACTGTGCTCTTTGCCGTGTCCGCTATTTTTGTGCTCGCACTAACTGTAGCTCTTTGCGTGCTTTCCCTCTCTGTCGTGATTTTTGCGATTATTATAATTATATCCATATCCATAATTTCACGCGTGATTATAAGCACCTATAGAAAAACGGCAAATTTGATCTGTGAAACAAACGGTTAACACGACCGATATATTCACATCAGACGGTTTGCCGAGTGCAGACCGATTTTTTTAGCCAATTTTTGGTTTTTTGATCGCTTTTGCGATCTTAAAATAGATATTTTATTGCCAGTCAGGCAAAAGGAGAGACAAACATGAAAAAATTCTTCAAAGCTGCAGCGGTTCTCTCTGCTGCGACCTTCGTTGCAACCTGCTTTGCGGGATGCAACTCCGGCGACTACACCAAAGACAACAAGACATTTTTCCTCGGAGGAACAGGACCTCTTACGGGGGAGAATTCCTCTTACGGTATCTCTGTTAAACAGGGTGCTGAGCTTGCCGTTAAGGTGATCAACGACGAACTTGGCGGACTCAACGGAATCAAATTCTCGTTTGAGATGATCGACGATAAGGCAACAGAGGTTGATGCAAAAAATGGCTTCAACACACTCTTTGAGAAGGGAATGCAGGCATCGATCGGCTCGACGACATCCGGCTCATGCGCATCCTTTGCAGCTGAGGCGTTCACCAACAGTGTGTTCTTCCTCACCCCCTCCGCATCCAACGAGGCGGTAATTGCTGAGAATAATGCATTCCGTGTCTGCTTCGGTGACGATCAACAGGGAACACTTGCCGCAGAGGAGCTTGCCAAGAGCTATTCGAATATCGGCGCGATCTACGATTCGAGCGATACATATTCGAGCGACCTCTTTAAGGCGTTCAAGAAGAGAATGGGCGAGCTTAACAAGACATTCAAAGAACAGTCTTTCACATCCGAGACCAACAAGGATTTCTCAACTCAGGTCGAGGCTCTCAAGGATTGTGACGTGATCTTCCTTCCCATCTACTATGAAGAAGCCTCCCTCATCATTAAAGAGTGCGGCGCAAAGGGTTGCACATCCGATGTCTTCGGTTGTGATGGCTTTGACGGTATTGATAAGATGTTCAGTGCAAACGATACTGTAGCAAACTCGGTTCGCTATATCACCCCGTTCGATGCGGCAAGCACTGACGAAAAGGTTTCGACATTCGTTACCAAGTACAAGGATGCGTACAATACCGTTCCCGATCAGTTCGCCGCAGACGCGTATGACGCTGTCATGGCGATCTATGAGGCTATGAAGACTGCCGATGTTAAGGATGTTAAGATCAGTGCGGCAGATCTTTGCGAGGCACTTAAAAAAGTCTTCACCTCCGAGTCCTTCAAGTATGAGGGTGTGACCGGTGATATGACATGGAACGCAAGCGGCTCTTGCAATAAAGACGCACAGATCGTAGTATTCACAAAGAAATAATCATAAGCATTAGCTTTTTGGTGCCGAATACTCTTCCGACAATCCTCGAAAGGGTGTTCGGTTACCACTGCGAATTGAGCAGTGTTGGTATATAATTGGTATATAAGATAAATACTCGGAAAAAGTTCGAGCTATCGTTTTTGCCCGACTTTTCTGTGAAAGATCGGACAAGAAAGGATCTATAAAATGAGTACAATTATTGACGGACTCAGCCTCGGGGCAATATATGCACTTATTGCTCTCGGCTATACGATGGTATACGGTATAGCCAAGATGCTGAATTTTGCGCACGGCGATATTATTATGGTCGGGGCGTACGCACTCGTTACAACATTTTCAATGTCAGGCAACTTTGTCATCGCTTTTGTTGCGGCAATCGTCATCTGCACCGCCCTCGGCATAGCTGTTGAAAAGGTCGCATATAAGCCGCTCAGAGGAGCATCTCCCCTTGCAGTGCTTATTACCGCGATCGGCGTGTCCTATCTTCTGCAAAGTGTCGCACAACTCGTCTTCGGGTCAACGCCAAAGCCAAGCCCTATTCCGTCTCTCGGCGCAGTCGAGCTTTTCGGAACGACCGTGCAGATCTCGGCACTCATAACACTTGCCGCGGCAACCGTCATTATGGTGGTACTCACCGTGTTTATCCAGACATCAAAGCTCGGCAGAGCGATGTTTGCCGTTTCCGAGGACAGATCGGCGGCACAACTCATGGGCGTAAACGTAAATGTTATCATTTCGGTCACGTTCGCCATCGGATCAATGCTCGCAGCGTTTGCAAGTCTTTTTTATATACTTAAAACGCCGTCGATTACCCCTACACTCGGTTCAATGCCGGGTATAAAGGCATTCACTGCCGCCGTAATAGGCGGTATCGGTTCGATCCCGGGTGCGATGGTTGGCGGTATTTTCCTCGGGATGGTCGAGAAGGTAGTCCAATCGATCCCCGGAGTCGGTCCGTATACGACAGCGATCGAGTTTGCACTGCTGATACTTATTTTAATGTTCCGACCGACGGGACTGCTCGGTAAAAAACGCAGAGAGAAGGTGTGAGCGTGAGTTGGTTTTCACATGTCAGATCAAATTTTAAGGTAAAGCATTATACAAATTACGCTGCCGTTCTCGTTGCACTTGTGGTGACTGCCGTCATGTACTACTCGGGTTCGATGCGAGCATCGACCGCAAATCTTCTTATGCAGATCGGCTACAGCATTATCCTCGCTGTCTCGCTGAATATCGTCGTAGGATTTCTCGGTGAGCTTAGCCTCGGACATGCCGGATTTATGTGCGTCGGCGCATACATCGGCTGTTTTGTCGCAAATGCTCTTCACGGCGTTGTCGGATCAAAGCTTTTGCTTTTGATAATAGGTATGATCGTTGGCGGAACTGCGGCGGCTCTTTGCGGACTCTTGATCGGTATCCCCGTGCTTAAGCTTAAGGGTGACTACCTCGCAATAACAACGCTTGCGTTCGGCGAGATCGTGCGTAATGTCTTTATGAATCTCGAGTGCTTCGGCGGTGCGCTCGGACTCCGTACAAGCTCTATTAGATACGGAAATTCCGAATTTGTAGTTGCTTTTGCTGTTCTTTTTGTGATTCTTGTCATCACGCAGAATCTTATCAGATCAAAACACGGCAGAGCGATCACTGCTATTCGCGACAATGAGATCGCCGCCCATTCAATGGGTATCAACGTTACTTTTTATAAGCTCTTCGCCTTCGTCCTGTCCGCTTTCTTTACCGGTATTGCAGGTGTTCTCTATGGATTTGCAACGACCCCGATAAGCTATTCCGCATTCAGCTATAACTATTCCATCGAGATTCTTGTAATGGTCGTCCTCGGCGGTATGGGCTCGATCAACGGCTCGATCATCTCAGCGACACTTCTCACATATATCAATTTCAAGCTTACAACAAAGCTTTCGGGCGATCTTGCGGCACTTAAATATCTTATTTACGCGCTCATTCTTATCACGCTCGTTATCTTCAATAACGCTCCCGCACTTAAATCGGCACGCGAAAAATATTCGCCGTCGATCCTTCTCCGTAAACTTTTCCCGCATAAAAAACAGTCACTTGAAAAGGTCAAGGACGATGAGGCGCAGTGGAGCAGAATACCGACCAAGGTCAAAATGGACGAGCTTCTGTCTGCCGACATAAGACCCGAGGATCCGTTCACACCCGATAAACCCGAGAAAGGAGATTGACCGATGATGGATAATTCAAAGACTAAATACGTACTTGAAACCGAAAACCTCGGCATTTCCTTCGGTGGTCTGAAGGCGGCTGATAACCTTAATATCAAGATCAAAGAGGGTGCGCTCTACGGGCTTATCGGACCGAATGGTGCGGGAAAAACGACTTTTTTCAATATGATAACAGGAGTCTATACGCCGACTACCGGTAAATTTTATCTCGATGGTATCGATATGACGGGAAAAAGCCAAGAATATATCTGCCGCCACGGAATTGCGAGAACATTCCAAAATATAAGACTTTTCAATAATATGAGCGTCATTCGAAATGTTCTCGTCGGTATGCATAACCTTCCCGAGTATAAATGCAATCCGCTGCACAGCGCATTCCGAACAAAATATCACTACGAGATCGAGAAAAAGATGCGCGATGAGGCAAAATCACTGCTGTCAATATTCGGACTGCTCGATGAGCGCAATAATCTTGCCTCAAATCTTCCTTACGGTAAACAAAGAAAACTCGAGATAGCACGCGCACTTGCAACGCGTCCCAAACTTCTTCTCCTTGACGAACCTGCCGCAGGTATGAATCCTCAGGAGACTGCCGAATTGATGGAAACTATTAAGTTCATCAGAGAACATTTTAAGGTGACAGTGCTTCTTATCGAACACGATATGAGCCTTGTCAGCGGCATTTGCGAGGAACTTACCGTTCTCAATTTCGGAACTGTTCTTGCACAGGGAGATACCGAACCTGTGCTTAACGATCCGATCGTAATTAAAGCTTATTTGGGGGATGAATGATATGGCACTGCTTGAAGTACATGATCTCGAAGTCTCGTACGGACTTATCCGCGCGATAAGAGGTGTTTCGTTTTCGGTAAATGAAGGCGAGATAGTGGCACTTATCGGCGCAAACGGCGCAGGAAAAACAACTATAATGCACGCCGTTAACGGACTTATCCCCAAAAAAGCCGGGAAAGTCTTATTCGGCGGCAGCGATATTACAAATATTCCCGCGCATAAACTTACATCAATGGGGATGGCACAGGTCCCCGAGGGAAGACGCATTTTTCAGGAACTGACCGTTTTCGAAAATCTTCAGCTCGGAGCATATACACGAGGCGATAAGGCGGAGTTTAACGAAAGCCTTGCCGATATTTATTCGAGATTTCCTATATTGAAGGAAAGATCCAAACAGGTTGCGGGAACTCTTTCGGGCGGCGAACAGCAGATGCTTGCCATGAGCCGCGCACTTATGTCAAAACCATCGCTCGTTCTTCTCGATGAACCGAGTATGGGACTTTCTCCGCTTTATGTTAATACGATCTTCGATATGATCAAGGAGATCAATAAGAGCGGAACGACAGTCCTACTCGTTGAACAAAATGCGAAAAAGGCACTCGCCATCGCTGATAGAGCATACGTTCTTGAGGTCGGAAGAATAGTCAAAGAAGGCACGGGAAGTGATCTTCTCAAGGACGACACCATCAAGCGCGCCTATCTCGGTGGATAATACCATAATAATAACGCCGCCTCATATGAGACGGCGTTATTATTATAATGATGTCAGATTATTGAAGGATCTCGAATTTGTATCCGACGCCCCAAACGGTCTTGAGGATCCATTTGTTCGATACACCCTCGAGCTTTTCGCGAAGTCGCTTTACATGAACATCGACCGTGCGCGAGTCGCCGAGATAATCAAATCCCCAGACCTTGTCGAGCAGCTGATCTCGTGTAAATACGCGATTGTAGTTCGATGCAAGGAAATAGAGCAGTTCGAGCTCCTTTGGGGGAATATCGACCGAGCGTCCGGCAAGCTTAAGCTCGTACTTTTGCAGGCTGATCTCGATGTTGTCAAACTTTATGACCTCATCGTCCGAGTTCTGCTCGTGCGCACTGTATCTGCGAAGTACCGCTTTGATACGTGCCGACAGTTCCTTCATGTCAAAGGGCTTTACCATGAAGTCATCCGCACCAAGCTCAAGTCCGAGCACCTTGTCGAAGACCTCTCCCTTTGCCGTTACCATGATGATCGGCTTTGTCGAGATCTCGCGGATCTCGCGGCATACCTGCCAGCCGTCCTTGCGGGGAAGCATTATGTCGAGCAGAACGAGATCGGGCTCGTACATTTTGAAGTAGCTTACGCCCTCGACACCGTCAACGGCGGTCTTGACCTCGTAGCCCTCTTTTTCAAGATAGAGCCTGACCATTTCGCAAATGTTGGCATCATCGTCAACTACAAGTAATTTTGTTCCCATTGTGAATTCCTCCTGTTTTATCTTTTCAATCTCAAATATTAACTTCGTTAAATTGTTATCCAAGTTCATATTTATTATAATCCATATATAAGAGTAAACCATGACGATATTGTGAATTTTATGTGATTTTTTGAAGAAGTGTTATTCACCTTTTTCGGAAAGGAAAACAAACGAAGGCAGTGTCGCCGTTTGAAGTTTTTTGAAAAGTATGGTATAATAGCGAGGAAGATCGGTAACTGTATGCAAACAAGCGGCAGAGATCTGATTTCTTCTCTTACTGCGGCACAAAGCCTTGTCAAGACGTATGGCGAGATCTTAAACAGCCGA
>CAZORL010000002.1:13822-42471 GCA_964582375.1 uncultured Lachnospiraceae bacterium | reverse complement strand
TCTTACTGCGGCACAAAGCCTTGTCAAGACGTATGGCGAGATCTTAAACAGCCGAAGCACGCTTGAACGCATGATTGAAAAATCGGGTGTCGATTACAATTGGAAAGAGCTTTCACATATGGTGAAGTACTCATCTTCCAACGATACCGAGATCATGAAGGTCACCGTAGCCTCAAATGACCCGTATGAGGCCGTCAAGATCGCCAATACGATAGCAGAGGTTCTCCCAACCAAGATATCCGAGGTTATCGACGGAGCGTCGATGAAAGTTGTCGATTCCGCTGTCCCCGATCTCGATAAGGTCGCACCGAGCATCACATCGTACACTGCAATCGGTCTCGTGCTCGGAGTCATCGTGTCCGCAGGACTTATCGTTGTTGCCGCACTGATGGACGGAACGGTTCACGATGACGAATATGTTCTCCGCACTTACGATTACCCGATACTCGGCAGAGTGCCCGATCTTGTAAATATCGGCGGCAGATCATACGCCTATTACAGCAAGAACGAGCCGAAAAGGGAAAATGGGAAGGATGGCAGATAATGGCATCTAACAAAAAGAATAAACAGTTTATGCCGGACGGCGAGGATGCAAGAACACTTCATAAGAATCTTGCCTTTACCGCAACCGAGCAATATAAACTTATCCGCGCAAACCTCGACTTTACGATCCCGGACGGCGAGAAGTGCTCGTCTGTTCAGATCAACCGCGATACCATGGCAAATGTCAATCGGCTTGATATCAGCTGAAACAAGATCGAGACGGTCAAAAAGCAGATCGCACTTGCGTACAACTATGTTTATGATTCAAGCGGTAAGATCAGTTGTCGAAATACTGCATACTCTGTCTCCGATCTCTTGCATGGTGTCAAGATCGATCATTATTTTTCGCTCACAACGGAATCGGTTGCCAAGATCAATGATCTTGTAGGCGGTGTTGAGGGAGAGATTCTCGATGATTTTACCGGAATCGATGACACGCTTGTAAAGGGTCAGACTGTTAAACTCGTCGGCGATCAGGCATTGACTTATGTACGCACAAGAAAAGGTCTTGAAGATGCAACCAACGCCTCACGCATGAAGCGCCAGGAACAGTACTTGAACGCTCTAACCAAGAAACTTGAGGAATGTTCCGATAATGATCCCGAGTTTCTCCTGAGGGCTGTCGATGAAGTCGGTCAGTATACTGTTTACGACTCGACAGAGTACAGAATGAAGGAGATCGCCGATAAATTCAAGGAATACGATTTCCTCGGAATTACCGAGATCGAAGGCAATAATAAGATCGTTGACGGCTATATGGAGTTTACACCAAACGAAGATACGCTCCTTAAGATCGTTGTTGATAATTTTTACAAACTCAAATAACCTTTTACCCCAAGACAGCCTCTTGTGCTGTCTTGGGGTTTTGTGCTTTTTTGCACGATTTCGCCATTTATTTACAAAATATCTCTTGAGAAAAGTGAAAATAATTGATATAATATAATGTCAGGAGAGAACTCGCTTTGACTTATAATTATTACCTTGATATCTGAAGGAGAACAGACATATATGAAGCTCGGTATAGTAGGACTTCCGAATGTAGGAAAGAGTACACTTTTTAACGCAATTACAAACGCGGGTGCTGAATCGGCAAACTATCCTTTTTGCACGATCGAACCGAATGTCGGAGTCGTACCCGTGCCCGATGAAAGACTTGATTGGCTTAACGATCTTTATCATGCCGAAAAATACACCCCTGCCGTTATCGAATTTGTTGATATAGCTGGACTCGTAAAGGGCGCATCTCGAGGTGAAGGTCTCGGCAATAAGTTTCTCGGACATATAAGAGAGGTCGATGCGATCGTCCATGTTGTTCGTTGTTTCGAAAATTCAAATATTATTCACGTTGACGGCTCGATCGATCCGCTTCGCGATGTGGAAACGATCAATTTAGAGCTGATCTTTGCCGATATCGAAACTCTCGAGCGACGAATCGACAAAACGACTAAACTTTTACGCGGTGACAAGAAATATGCTGAAGAACTCGAACTTCTGCAGAGAGTACATTCCGCCCTTGAAGAGGGAAAGTCCGCTCGTTCGCTCGAATATACCGCCGACGAACTCAAAATAATGTCGGATGTTTCGCTTCTCACCATGAAACCCGTGATCTACGCCGCCAATATCGGCGAGGATGAGGTCGGCGGCGGATATGTTGAAAATGATGGCTATAATAAGCTTGCCGCATTTGCCGCATCCGAAAATGCCGAGATCGTTCCGATCTGTGCAGGCGTCGAGGCAGAAATCGCCGAACTCGACGATGAAGAAAAAGCTCTTTTCCTTGCCGATCTCGGAATTACCGAAAGCGGTCTTGATAAACTTGTTCGCGCAAGCTATCATTTGATGGGACTTATCTCCTTCCTGACTGCCGGTGTCCAAGAGGTTCGCGCTTGGACGATCAAACGCGGAACAAAAGCTCCCCAGGCGGCGGGTAAGATCCATACCGATTTTGAACGTGGGTTTATCCGTGCTGAGATCGTGTCTTATGATGATCTGAAGACCTGTGGCTCAATTGCCGCGGCAAAAGAAAGAGGGCTTTATCGCAGTGAGGGCAAAGACTATGTTATGCAGGACGGCGATGTCGTTTTGTTTAGATTTAATGTATAATACTTTTTCGAAAGAGGGAATTTGATGTTCAAAAGCGTATTTGCCAGATATATGACCGCTTTTATGGCGATAATCCTGGTCAGCTTTTCCATTCTCACTGTCATCGTCGGTTCAATCGTCAAGACGCACTCTGACAATGGCACAGAGGCAGATCTGTCGCGAATCGCTCAGTCTGTCGATTATCTTATCAGATCGGAATATGCCGACAGTTCGTACAAAAGCATCAAAGATTATATCGTAAGCGAGTCTGAATCGACAGAAACGATAGTTTCCGCTATCACGCGGCATACAAGAAATATGTTCGTCTTGATCATTGATGTCGATGGCAAGGTCATTTTTGCCGATAAGACCGCGCCGGAAGAATTTGATGCAAAAAAATCGGTCGGAAAGCTTTCCTCGTCAGATCTTGAAGTCAGATTTGACTCCAAAGGCTCTGACTTCGGTGGGCTTTTGTCCGAAAAGCATTATTCTTATGCAATTCCTCTTCCAGATCAGACAGCTCCGGAGTGCGTGATCTTCGCTTGCACACCTCTCTCGTATACCGCAGGCGTTATCGGATCGCTTAATCGGATGATCCTTATGGCATCTATGTGGGTGATGATAGCCGCGATAATCGCAAGCTATTTCATCAGTGAACGTATAGTACGTCCAATAAAATCGATGAGCCGTGCCGCACGCGAGTTCGCGGCAGGTCATTTCGATGTGCGTGTCCCCGTTGTAGGTGACAACGAAATATCCGAGCTTGCGATGGCGTTCAATAATATGGCGTCCAGTCTTGCCACCCTCGAGGATACTCGAAGCACATTCCTTGCTAATGTCTCCCATGATCTCAGAACACCAATGACAACGATCTCGGGGTATATCGATGGAATACTTGACGGAGCGATCCCTCCCGAAAAGCAGTCCTACTACCTTGAGATAGTCGCAAGCGAGGTCAGACGTCTGTCGCGACTTGTTTCATCGCTGCTCGATATATCGCGTATCGAGGCTGGTGAGCGCAAGTTCACAATGCAACCATTTGATGTCTGCGAGATGGCAAGGCAGGTGCTCATCTCGTTCGAAACAAGGATCGATCAGAAAAAACTCGACGTCAGCTTCGAGTGTGATAACGACCGTGAGATGGTCATCGCAGACCGTGACGCTATCCATCAGATACTCTATAATATTTGTGATAATGCCGTGAAGTTCTCTCGTGAGGGCGGAAGGTATGTCCTTAAGATCGAAGATAAAGATAAAAAGATATACATTTCGGTCTATAATGAAGGAGAAGGCATCGCCGCCGAGGATATTCCGCATATCTTTGATAGATTCTATAAGGGAGATAAGAGCCGCGGAAAAGATAAAACCGGTGTCGGACTCGGAATGTATATCACAAAAACTATCATCGATGCGCATAAAGAGACGATCTCTGTAAACAGTAAGCAGGGACAGTATTGTGAATTTGTTTTCACGTTGAAAAAAGCCGGGAAACAGTCGATCCCTCCCGTTGAGAAAGGCAAAAAGCAATGAACGAAGTAAAAAAACCGAGAAAACCACTGCTGTTTTATTATAGTATCGTTCTTCTCGTCATATTGTTTATCAATCTTTTTTTGACACCTTCGCTTCAGCAAATGAGAATTAAGGAAGTCGATTACGGAACTTTTATTACCATGACCGAGAGTAAAGAGATCGGCAAGGTCGAAGTTCAGGATAATCGCATACTTTTCACCGATAAAGACGGCAAAAATGTCTATAAAACAGGCAAAATGGATGACCCCGATCTTGTTTCGAGACTTGCCGCATCGGGAGCAAATTTTTCGAGTGAGATAATCGAGGAAATGTCCCCGATCCTCTCGTTCATCCTTTCGTGGATATTGCCCATCGGCGTTTTTCTTCTTCTCGGTCAACTGATATCCAAGAAGATCATGAATAAAGCATCCGGCGGCGGTGCGTCCATGATGTTCGATATGGGCAAGAGCAGTGCCAAGATCTATGTCAAATCGTCTGACGGAATCAAGTTTTCGGATGTCGCGGGCGAGGATGAGGCAAAGGAAAATCTTGCCGAGATCGTTGAGTATCTTCATGATCCGCAAAAATACGAATCCATCGGTGCGTCCATGCCCAAAGGCGTCCTTCTTGTCGGCCCTCCCGGTACGGGTAAAACCATGCTCGCAAAAGCTGTTGCGGGCGAGGCAAATGTGCCGTTCTTCTCAATATCAGGCTCGGAATTTGTCGAAATGTTTGTCGGCATGGGTGCATCAAAAGTGCGTGACCTTTTCAAACAGGCAAAAGAAAAAGCACCGTGTATTGTGTTCATAGATGAGATCGATGCCATCGGTCAAAAACGCGACGGCAGGATCGGCGGAAATGACGAGCGCGAACAGACGCTAAATCAGCTTCTTACCGAGATGGACGGATTCGGCGGAAACACGGGAGTTATCATCCTTGCCGCAACCAACCGCCCCGAAACACTTGACCCCGCTCTGACTCGCCCCGGGCGTTTTGACAGACGCGTGCCGGTCGAACTGCCCGATTTGATCGGCAGAGAGGCGATACTTCGTGTTCACGCAAAGAAGATAAAGCATGCGGATGGAATCGATTTCGAAAAGATCGCGAGAATGGCGTCGGGCGCGTCGGGCGCAGAACTTGCAAATATCATTAATGAAGGTGCACTTCGTGCAGTGCGTGCGGGCAGATCCGAGGTGACTGAGGAGGATCTCGAAGAAAGCATCGAGGTCGTTATCGCAGGTTATCAAAAGAAAAACGCGATCCTTACCGATAAAGAGAAGATGCTCGTGTCCTATCACGAGATCGGACACGCACTTGTTGCCGCAAAACAGACAAAGTCCGCACCCGTGCAAAAGATCACGATAATTCCGAGAACATCGGGTGCGCTTGGCTATACAATGCAGGTCGATGAGGGAAATAAATATCTCCTCGATAGGGAAGAGATCGAAAACAAGATCGTCACACTGACAGGCGGAAGAGCCGCGGAAGAGGTCGCCTGCGGAACGGTTACCACAGGTGCGTCGAATGATATCGAACAGGCGACAAAGCTTGCGCGAGCGATGATCACTCGCTACGGAATGAGCGATCGCTTCGGAATGGTGGCACTCGAGGTCGTCTCCAACAGATATCTCGGCGGCGACGCATCCCTTTCCTGCTCCGAACACACGCAGACCGAGATCGACGAACAGGTCGTTGCACTCGTTAAGAACGCACATGAAAAGGCTGTCGCTATTCTGACCGAAAACAAGGCAAAGCTTGATGAGCTTGCAAAATTCCTTTACGAAAAAGAAACCATCACCGGCGATGAGTTTATGTCCATCCTCGGCTGATCAACTAAGAAAAATCGTCTGTCACATGCTTGACAGACGATTTTTGTGTTATCTTAATGCATCGATCGCGACTTTGTAATCATCACACCCGAATACAGCCGATCCCGCGACTGCGACATCAACCCCGACGGAACGTACATCTTTGATGTTTGCGGCAGATATTCCGCCGTCCATCTCGATGAGATAATTATATCCGCACGCTTCTCTTATTTCAAGTAGTTCTTTTGATTTGTCGAGTGCTGAGGGCATGAATTTTTGACCGCCAAATCCGGGCTCAACAGACATGACAAGAACCATGTCTACAAACGAAAGAAAATGTTTGATCTCGGATACGGGTGTTGACGGCTTGATGGCAAGCCCCACGCAACACTTTGCCGCCCGTATCGCCGAGATCGTCTCCATGACTTTGTCGGTTGCCTCATAGTGAAAGCAGATCATATCAGCACCGGCGGATACAAAATTCGAAATGTATCTGATCGGCTCGTTTATCATCAGATGAACGTCGAACATCATTTTTGATCTGCCTCTGACACATTTGTATACAGGTGCACCAAATGAAATGTTCGGCACAAACGAGCCGTCCATAACATCAATGTGTACCCATTCCGCACCGGCGGACTCGATGTCGGCTATCTCTTGACCGAGCCTTGAAAAGTCGGCTGACAGTATCGACGGGGCAACAATTTTTTGTGTTTTCATTTTATCAAAATCCCTCTTTTCTTTGAACTATTTTGTCTTTTTTATCGATCTTAACGCTTTTTTCATAAACAATAGGGCTTTGTCTGCCGCCTGCTCGGTAACTTAAAACGACTTTTTCCATACTATGTTATCAGGCAGGCAAAATAAAAGATTTGGCAATGAATTTCCAATAATGATGTATAAAAAAGCGGACGTGAACCTGATGGAAATTGGATGAGTCTTGCCTTGATATAGCAGGGTCGGAATTTACCGACCCTGTATTTCTGTCACCTTTGATTAGTTTGATACAATAAGACAAACGGCGTGTGCGGCTATTCCTTCGAGATTTCCCGTAAACCCGAGCTTTTCCTCGGTCGTTGCTTTTACGCCGACTCTGTCGATCGGTATGTCAAGTGCTGACGCAATGTTCTTGCGCATTTTTTGAATGTGAGGTGCAAGTCGAGGTGCCTGTGCTATGATCGTTGAATCGATGTTCGATACACGGTATCCTGCACCCGAGAGGATATTTTTTACCTCGCATAGGAGCATGATGCTGTCAGCACCCTTGTATTTTTCGTCGCTGTCGGGAAAATGGGTTCCGATGTCCCCGAGAGCCGCCGCACCGAGTATAGCATCCATTACCGCGTGTACAAGCACATCAGCGTCCGAATGCCCGAGAAGACCGCTCGTGTGCTCGATCTTGACACCGCCGAGAATCAGATCCCTTCCGCTTGTCAATCGGTGGACGTCATATCCGTGTCCGATCCTGATATCATTCATTTTCGCTCTCCTGTTTCTTTGCGGTATACGTTTTGCGAGCCTTGATCATTGCCTCGGCAAACAGCAGGTCTTCGCTTGATGTGAGTTTTATGTTTTCGTGCCCGCAGTCTACAAGCTTTACCGAAAAGCCTGCGTGTTCGACCAGTGAGCAATCATCCGTACCCTTGAAATTGTCCTTTTTCGCAACGACCGCCGCTGCACGGTAGAGATCGGCATAAAAGACCTGCGGCGTTTGTATAAGCCATACCTTGTCGCGATCGAGCGATTTGTCAACGTGCCCGCTGATCGACGCGAGCTTTACACTGTCGCGTGATGTCGCTCCTGCCGTTGCCGCACGGTAGTCGTATCCCGCAAGAACGACCTTCTTTATTTGCTCTGTTGTAATGAGCGGTCGTGCCGCATCGTGGATGGCTACAAAATCGATCTTTTCGGATATTGCACAAAAACCGTTCCATACAGAGTCTTGACGCGTGTCACCGCCGACCACGATTCGTTTTACCTTTTCTATTGAATACTTTTTAAGAAGTGGGGGGTAAAGCTCTGCCTCATCGCTTTTGGCAACGATTATTATCTCGTCTATGTATTCGCTTGCTTCAAAGGCGAGGATCGACCTGATCACAACGGGGATGCCGTCGAGCGAAAGAAACTGCTTTGTCACATTCATGTTCATCCGCGAGCCACTGCCTGCCGCGACGATTATCGCCGCAGTGCGATGTCTGCGCGTTCCCGAGAGAACTCGAAGTACCTCGCCTATTTTGTCGTTAATTGCCACCTTGAGCCTCCGTAACAATAATCAGTTTAGATCCCATAGCATCCGTCGCCTGAGCAGATGATTCGGCTGCTGAAAAATCCTTCTATGGCACGAGTCATGTAATATACATCGGCAGTGCCCGCAGTCTCGTATGCCGAGTGCATCGCAAGCTGAGCGAGTCCGATGTCGATCGTGTTCAAAGATACCTGTGAGTTCGAGATGTTTCCGAGCGTCGATCCGCCGAGCACGTCCGATCTGTTGGCAAATTTCTGTGTCGGAACGCCCGCGCGTGCGCATATCTTCTCAAAGATCGCGGCAGATACCGCATCGGTCGTGTATCGCTGGTTTGCGTTGTATTTTATGACTACACCGCCGTTCATAAAGGGACTGTTGTCTATATCCGACAGCTCCGGGTGGTTTGGGTGCTTTGCGTGTCCGTTGTCTGCCGATACCATGAATGAACTTGCAAGCATGCGCAGATAGTCCTCGCCGCCAATGCCGAGCGACAGCGTGATCCGCGTCAGTATGTCGTAAAGGAATGTCGATGCCGCACCCTGCTTCGATTGACTGCCCGTTTCCTCGTTGTCAAACATCGCGCATACGGAAATAACATCGTTTTGTCCGTCCGAGCGAATAAATCCCTCAAATGTTGAAAATGCACATCCGAGATTGTCTATTCTCGGAGCAGAGAAGTACTCGCCGCAAAGCCCGATAAATGCAGGAGCGGTTCGATTGTACAAAAACAGATCGGATGATACGATCGCTCCCTCACCCACACCGACCGCCTCGGCGATCTCTTTTTTGAGATGCCCTGCCGAAAGCTCGCTTCCGATAAGCGGAGACATGTCGATCTGCGCATTGTATTTGTACCCCTCGTTTGCCTGCCTGTTGAAATGTATGCAAACATTTGGGATGATCGCAATATCACGGTCAAGATCTACCGTTTTGCTCACGAGCTTTCCGTCGCTTTCGACAATGACACGCCCGGCAATCGACAGCGGTCTGTCAAACCAGCTGGACATTATCATTCCGCCGTAACGTTCAATATTTAGCTTTGTGTATCTTCCGAGTGCTGATATCTCGTAGCTGTCCTTTAACTTGAATGTCGGCGAGTCACTGTGACTTGCCGCTATCATGAATGACGACGGACGGTCGCTCGGTATCTTGAAGGCGATGATCGATGATCGACCGCGGGTTACATAATATTTACCACCGGGAATAAGCTCAAATCTGTCTGCCTCGGCAAGCGGAAGAAACCCGCAAGCCTCAAGCTTTTTTCCTATGCTGTCAACCGCATGATATGCAGTCGGACTTGCTTTTATAAATTCCATCAGAGCACGGGTCTCGTCTGTGTAGATCTTTTCCATTTTGTATGTCAGTTCCTTTCAATTTTGATCTTTGTCTCTTTGACCTCTATTTTACCACAAAAAACGAAAATATGCAATAGTTTTTGTAAAAGTATATTGTGTTCATAAAAAATTTCCGCTTTAATCAAAAAAAGTGGGAAATAACCATTGATTTAGCAAAAGAAATGTGGTATAATGTCATAATATAGGGGGAGTAGCGAAAATTTTAATTTTTTAGAGCTATTAACACCGATTGCCGACATTTTTTGATCTGCATCATCTTGTGAGTGTCAGCAGCATATGATCATTATATGATCGTGATGGACAAAGAAAGGAATTTTCAATGAAAAAATACATACGCCCGATATTACTTCTTCTCTGCGTGATTTTGACGATCGCGCCGCTTGCTGCGTGTAAAAAGGATAATGAGGGTGACATAACGACAGCACCTACAACTACTGCCAAACCCCAAGAGGGTCTAAAGATAGATAAAGAACAGCTCGTTCTCGCTATCGGACAGTCGGAAACACTCACTGTCACCAAACTCTCAACAGGTGAGCAAACACTCACTGTGCTCTGGGCGTCGGATAATGAAAATGTTGCAAAAGTAGATGCATCCGGTAAAGTTACCGCTCTCTCCGAGGGTAAGGCGACAATTACCGCCTCTACCATGGATAGCAAGTATTCGGTCAAGTGTGAGGTGTCTGTCAGCGCATCTGTTGTCGGACTCAGACTTCCGGAGCAAATAACGCTCAGTATCGGCGAAAGCTCAAAGCTCACCGCAGAGACTATCCCTGCAGGGCTTGATGTTTCGCTTAAATGGCAGTCAACTGTCGAGGGCGTCGTTATGGTCTCGGATGACGGAACGATCACGGGACTCATGAGCGGTACATCGAGCATAATTGTAAGTACGCTTGACGGAAAATATATGGCAGCTTGCTCGGTCACCGTCACGAATCCCATTGTTTCAATATCATTTGTTGAATCGATCGTTAAACTCAATGTCGGCGTCTCCAAAAAGCTCGACCTCACCATCCTGCCTTCGGATGCCACAAACGCTCAGTTCACATTTGAAAGCTCTAACCCCAACGTCGCAAGCGTTTCGGAGGGCGGAGTTGTAACCGCAGCCTCTGTCGGAACGGTGACTATCAAATGCACTGCTCAAAACGGTGTGACGGCATCCTGTACCGTACAGGTCACAATGGCGGCAACAAGCCTGACCCTTGACCTCTCGGAGCTTACCCTTGAGATAGATGCTACATCCAAACTCACCGCAACCATCTTCCCGGAGGATGCAACCATTACCGAACTTACTTGGACCATCTCCGACCCGTCGATCGTCAGTGTTGCCGATGACGGAACAGTCACCGCACTGAAGGTCGGAACTGCAACAGTTACCGTGTCGCTGCCCGATGGCAGTATCAGTGCCGATTGTGTCGTTACGGTAATTGATCCGTCGGTTTCCATAACATTTGAAAGTACCGATATCATCCTTAAACTCGGTAGCGAGAGCGAAGATCATATGACTCTCGTCCCGATCGTTACCCCCGAGAACCCAAACGAGACCTTTACATGGATCTCGTCTGACGATAAGATCGTGTCGGTAAGCTCGTCGGGTACAATAAGAGCCAAGGAACTCGGAACGGCGACGATCACCGTTAAATGCTCGTCGGGTGCTGTTGCTACCTTGAAGGTTACCGTCGAGAAAGCACCGATCGTCATTCCGGTTGAAAAGGTCGAGGTCTCATCTCCCCTTCTCAGCGAGGGATTCGTGACGGTCACCGAGGGTCAGTATATCGACATTACCGTTACATTCACCCCCTCAAGCGCGACCGATAAAGATTATACTTTTGAGATCACCGGTTCTGCCGTTAAGATCAAGGACGGCAAGCTCTTTGCACTCAAAGAGGGTGCCGCTACCGTGAAGGTCGTTGCCAACAATAACGGCAAAAAGGTGAAGTCGGATGCGATCGTCATCAGCGTCAACGCACTTAAAAATGCCGATAAAGACCGCGTTCTTGCCGAATATAAAGCCAAACTTTCGGCAGAAAATACACTGAATGCGGCAAATATCGCCGATATAAAGGCAAAATTCGAAAACGATATCAAGTCCATCAAATCGTCGATCGCGGCGATCACTGTGACTGAGGATGATCTTGCCGCCGAAAAATCCCTGCTTGCCGTTTATGAGGCAAAACTTAAGAGCGCACAAGATAACGGCGATGCCAATGAGATCGCCAAGTGGCAATCAAATGTGGATGACAGTAAGGCACAGATCAAATCGCTCGAGGATGACCTTGAAACCAAATCCGCCCTCGAGTCCTCGCTTAAATCTAAGCAGTCAAAGCTTGATGATGAGCTGAAATCCGAGGATGAACGCCATAACGGTGTGGTCGATAAGCTGAGGGATGAATATGATTACATCCTTCGCTATGATAAGTAAAGTATAAACAAATAGCATCTGCCTCACAGCATTGGAGGCAGATGTTTTTTTGCGCGTGCAGGCAGTAATACAGATAGATATCTCCCCATAACCAAAAAAAGACTGCCCCAAATGCTTGCGCATTTGAGACAGCCTCTTTTTCTGTGTTACTTGTCAACCTCGTTTGACCGACTGTTTACCTGTGCAATTCTATTTTCGTAATTTACAGGATCGTCGGGGAAATGAATGTTGTATTATTATACAAGCACGGCATCATGCTGCAGTCATAACTGTGGATTCATACATAAAAAACTGAAAAAACCTGAAATGTCAACAAACATTTCAGGTTTTTTAATATTAAGCTTATTCTTCGTCGATTCTGAACTTGAAGAGGTTGTTGCAGCTCGGACAGCGGATCTCTTTTCTGTCGAGAAGGGAACTGTCAAAATAGACCTCCTCGCCGCATTCGGGGCATTCTACCGAAAAGGTATCATCCTCTTCATCCTCTTCGTCATCGTCATCGTCATATTCGTCGAGCTCTTCAAGCTCGCAAAGATCGTCATCATCGATATCATCGAGATCGTCAAGATCATCGAAGCTGTTTAGATACTCATTCGGATCGAAGGGAGGCTCGGGCGGACACTCGCAAAGCACTTCTTCAACATCTCCGAGATCGGAGTCAATCTCCGAAATATATTCCTCAAGATTGTCCATCCTGTCGGAAATGCTGTCATCTACCTCGCTCATGTCGCCGATGATCTCAACGACAAGCGAAAGTATCCTTTTCTCGGGGGTGTCAGGCTCAAAGTCAAGCCCTTCCATAAGACCTTTAAGGTATGCAATCTTTTCGTTTACCGTCATATCAATGATCCTCCGATTAATATACTTTTCGATAAATTAAGCTCTCGAGAGATATTCGCCTGTTCTGGTGTCGATCTTGATCTTCTCACCGGGTCCGATGAAGAGCGGGATCTTGATCTCAGCACCTGTTTCAAGAGTTGCGGGCTTAAGCGTGTTGGTGGCAGTGTTGCCTGCGAAACCGGGATCGGTCTCGGTGATCTCAAGCTCTACGAACGTGGGGGGTTCTACGCCGAATACCTTGCCCTTGTAGGAAAGGAGCTTGCAAACCATTTCTTCCTTGACGAATCTGAATGCATCGGGAAGAACATCGGCGTTGATAGGAGTCTGTTCAAATGTCTCCTGATCCATGAAGTAGTAAAGCTCACCGTCGTTGTAAAGATACTGCATGTCTTTTCTTTCAATGTATGCAGTCTCGAATTTTGCGGTGGGGTTGAAAGATGTTTCTGTAACGGCACCGGTGATAACATTCTTCATCTTAGTTCTGACGAAAGCCGCGCCCTTACCCGGCTTAACGTGCTGGAACTCAATGACCTGCATGACCTTTCCGTCCATCTCAAAGGTGACACCATTGCGGAAATCACCGGCTGTAATAGCAGTTCCCATTATGAAAACCTCCAAAAAAGAATAATAATTGAATTTTCAATATCTGATATATTGTACTACATTTTTGTTAATTTTTCAAGACCTTTTTCAAAAAAAATCGAAATATTTATAAAATTATCAGATTTTTCGGACTGTGAGTTGTGTTAAGCGGTCCGTTTTCGGTAAAAATTACCATATCTTCTATGCGAACACCGAATTTTCCCTCAATGTAGATGCCCGGTTCGCATGTAACGATGTTGCCGACCTCCATCGGAGCAAGCCCTTTTTGATTTACAAAGGGTGCTTCATGGATGTCCATTCCCACGCCGTGCCCGAGTCCGTGACCGAAGTAGTCGCCGTATCCCGCATCGATTATGATACGCCTTGCGATACCGTCAAGCTCCGCACCCGTTTTGTCGATGGCGTACCCATCAAGTGCCGCAAGCTGGGCAGAGAGCACCGTGTCGTATACGCGACGCATCTCGTCCGTCGGCTCACCGATGCAGACCGTGCGCGTCATGTCCGAGCAGTATCCGCCATATAGCGCGCCGAAATCCATCGTGAGAAAACCACGCTCGAGCTTTCGATTCTGCGGAACTCCGTGCGGACGCGAGGACGCACTGCCTGAGACTGCGATCGTGTCGAACGAAGTGCTCTTTGCACCATGCGAGCGCATGTAAAACTCAAGCTCAAGCGCGACATCAAGCTCGGTTCTGTCGGGCGTTATGTATCCAAGGATGTGCTCGAATGCGGCGTCTGCAAGCTCCTGCGCCTTTATTGTCAGTGCGATCTCGTCCGCATCCTTGACACGCCTCATTTTGCCGATCGCACCATCGGACGGGATCAGCGTGTATTTTGACAGCATCTCGGTCGAATATTTCGCAAATTCGGCGCAAGAGAGCGAGTCCTCCTCGTAAGCAATCACCTTGACGCCATTTTGATCGAGAAGGAAAATGATATCAGATCCCGGTGCGTGCTGATCGATCTGTATGACCTTGACCCCGTCAAAAACACTTTCCTTTGCCGCCTCGATGTAGCGAAAATCGGTAAGCACGAAGCATCCGCTACTCGTCACAACGACAAATCCGTCGGTGAAATCAAAGCCCGAGATGTATTTTTGATTTTTCTCGTTTGTAATTATTATCGCATCGGCACTTTCGGGAAGATACTCGAAAAGCCGCTGTGCTCTTGATCGCTTTAACATATAATCACCCTTTAATTCCTTTCGGCAAGCTTTGCGAGATAGCATTCCTTCATGGCAAGTGCATCCTCCGCCTGCGTGCCTGCCGACTCGCACATAATGCGCGGACTGTATCCGTCCTTTGCGATAGCCTCCATCAGAGGCTCGAACGGCGGACCGTATACATCGTCGGCAAAGGTCAAATGCTTGCGCTCGCCCTTGTCGGTGTATTCGATCTTCGAAAAATGGCAGTGAAGTCGGTCGGCGTATTCGTATCCGAGCCTTTTGCCGATGGTGTCAAATACCCTCCTGTAGTCGTCGGGGGTCACAAAAAGTCCACCGCACTCTCTTGCATTCATGTGCCCGAAATCAACGACAGGGCGAAGACGCTTGTCCATCGAGCATATCTCGAGTACCTCGTCAAGCGTTCCGAGCTGATTGATCTTGCCCATCGTCTCAAGACCCATGGCGACCATCGTGTCGGGAAACATCTCCAGTGCCTTGTACATCGTGTCTTTGGAAAGAGACAGCGCATCGGCGCGCAAGATTTTTGCCGCACTGCCCGTGTGTATGACAATGATATCCGCTCCCATTGCCTCGGATGCCGCAATGCTTTGCCCGATATAATCAAGACTTTTCAGTCGCTTTTCGGGATCGACTCCCGACAAAGAGATAAAATAGGGCGAATGGAAGGAAAGCGCGATGTTATATCGCCTTGCCTCTTCGCCAATCTGTTCGAATGTCTCAAGCGAACCCGTGACACCATTGCCCGCACTGTATTCAAAAGCGTCAAGCCCGCGATCTGCAAGCCATGCCGGAGCTTCGACGGTCTTTTTGTGCCCCTCGGCAATAAATGATGCCGAGCTTCCGCTTGGACCGAAAAATGCACTCATTTTTGAAAAAATCCTTTCTTTTGTTGTTTTGCGGCTTATTTGCGATTTTTACGCACCGTCAGGTCTTTCCAATGCTCAAAATCGGCATCGCGACCCTTGTTCTTCCTAAAAAACCGCCTCATGTAAAAGTATTCGCCTTTTCTTTTCAAACGGTGGAGGAGATCGGTCAGATCGTTTATCGGCGGAACGAGAAGTGTAGTCAGTCCTGCACGCGCACCTGCCATCATGTCGGTGAAGATCTGATCGCCGAGCGATGCCGTCTGCGATATGTCCGCACCGATGGCATCCAGCGCACGGCGAAGAACCTTCGTCCCGGGCTTCTTTGCGTCCGAGAAATATGGGATGTCAAGCGATGCCGCAAATCGCTCAACACGCTCTCCGTGGTTGTTTGACAAAAAAACAAATTTGATCCCCGCACTGCGCATCTCGTCAAACCAAGCCGCAACACTCGGTGTCGGTTCGGGATCTGCATATGTCACGAGTGTGTTGTCTATGTCGCAAACGATGTATCGGATGCCGACAGAGTCAAGAAATTTTGGGGTTATCTCATAAATATCGTTAAAATAGTAATTTGGTATCATTTTATCTCCGATGGTTTTGTTCCTCTTTATTGTACCATATTTCTATCTTTTTTACAAGACCTTTTGCGAATAAAGGGCAATTTTTCGGCAAATAATTTTATAAAAAAGCGATGGGAGAGAACCAAATGCCCGTTAACAAAGAAAATTATAAAAAGCTTGCCGATATGAGGGCTACAAAATCACCGATCTTTATCGACTGCATAAAGGCATTCGTCGTCGGTGGTGCGATATGCGTTCTTGCCGAGCTGTTGTCGATCCTCTATGACAGCCTCGGGCTCGATCCCGATGTGGTAAAAATGCTTGTTCCCGTAAGCATCATCTTCTTGACCTCGATCTTTACGGGTATCGGGCTTTTTGATAAACTTGCAAAGCACGCAGGTGCGGGGACGCTCGTTCCGATATGCGGCTTTGCCAACGCAGTGATAGCACCTGCCATCGACAATAAAGCCGAGGGACTGGTTTTGGGACTTGGCGCAAAGATTTTTATAATCGCAGGACCTGTTCTTCTCTACGGCACGCTCGCCTCGGCTGTCTACGGGATAATATACTATTTTTGCTCGGTGCTTTAGGAGGATCAATGTCTGATATTATCAAATTCACATCTCCGGCGCATATCGCCTCGTATGCCTCTGTCGGCGGAAACGAGGAGCATGGCGGACCGCTCGGAGCTGCCCTTGATTTTTATGATGAAAAAAATCGCTTTTCCGAAAAAACATGGGAGAAATCGGAGGCGGCAATGCAGCGTATCGCCTTAAATCTCGCACTGTCCAAAATGAGCGAAACAAATGCTGCAAACAAGCCGCATATCATCTTCGCGGGCGATCTGATCAATCAGTGTACGTCATCATCCTATGGTCTTCTCGATTTTGAGACGCCGTATGTCGGCATATACGGCGCATGCTCGACCTGTGCCGAGGGACTCGCGCTCGCCGCATCTTTTGTTTCGGCAGGATACGCACCCGTGACCGCATGTGTGACCTCGTCGCACTTTTGCTCTGCCGAAAGACAGTTCAGGTATCCATTAGAGTACGGCGGTCAGCGTCCCCCCTGCGCGCAAAGAACGGTGACCGCATCGGGTGCGTTTGTCGTTTGTGGGCAGGGAAGGGTGGAAATATCTGATGTAATGTTCGGAATACCGCGCGACGGCGGCATCGATGATCCAAATAATATGGGCGCGGCAATGGCACCGGCGGCTCTCGATACAATAAAACGCTATTTTGACGAGTCGGGTACTGCATCGTCCGATTATGACGCTATATATACGGGAGATCTCGGCTTCGAGGGCGCATCTATGCTCCGTGAGCTTGCCTGCGAGCTGTCTATCGAGCTTTGCGATAACTATTTCGATTGCGGACTAATGGTCTATGACAGAGAGGCACGCGATATGCATGCGGGCGGTTCGGGATGCGGCTGTTCTGCTATGGTACTCTCTTGCGATATCCTCCCTAAAATGGAATGCGGTAAGCTGAAAAATGTTCTGTTTGTCGGCACGGGTGCGCTGATGTCGCCCGCCAGCGTTCAGCAGGGAGAATCGATCCCGTCGGTCGCACATCTCGTTCATCTGACGGTTGACGATCTTGCAAAAAGGGAGAAAACAAAATGAGATTTCTTTGGACTTTTATTGTCGGCGGCACACTTTGCTCAATAGCGCAAGTATTGATAGATAAAACTAAACTCACCCCTGCGAGAATACTGGTTTGCTATGTAGTCTCGGGGGTCACGCTCGCCGCACTCGGACTTTATCAGCCGATCGTCGATCTGGCGGGATGCGGCGCAACTTTGCCGATCTCGGGGTTTGGCTTCAGTCTTGCCAAAGGGGTGGAGAAAGCCGTAGATGAGTACGGTGCGATAGGCGCACTTTCGGGCGGTCTTACCGCAACATCTGCAGGAATCGCCGCCGCAATGATACTTGCTTTTTTGACGGCTCTGTTTTTCAAAAGCAAGCCGAAATAATGATCTTGCCCCTCTTGACACCGTTTTGGTCTTTTGTCCGGAGGGGCATATTGTTTGTCACAATTTTTTGCCCTCTTTCGGGTTGATTTGTTCATATATTATTGGTATAATTTTATAGTTCATTCTTACAATTTATATGAAAGACGACCTTCTCATGACGAATAAAAATCAACATAAACATTTTGTTTTACCGCTCTGCATTCTTGCATGCACTGTTCTTGCATGCACTGTCTTGATGCTTGCATCATGCAGTGCTGATAAAAATGACGTTGTCGATACCACTCAAACAGATCTGACGACTGCCTCCCCCACACCCGAGACAAACAGCGATACCGTTTCATATCTTCCGACCGAGGCGTGGAGCACTGTTACCGTTTCGTTTGACGGACACGAGGTCGGCGAAAATATCATGAAAAATTTCAGAGGCGAGTATATTATCTCATGCGATAATACGACGATCTCGCATACCGTTATCGATAAGTCGAAATTTGATCATATAGGCAAACTCGGCGATATCGTTAACGAAACAGAAAATAAATACACCTGCATCGAGTACTGTCTTTACTCGCAGGATGGTGGGGTCGAGCATTTGGCAGACGTTGTCGATCGCCTCGGAGCGGACACCGATATTGCGGCGGTAATCACGGATAACGGCGGCTCTGCGGTCGTTGCTCTTTGCGAGACGACCCCGACCGCCTGGTTTGATGCGAGCATAATCTCCGCAAAACAGGGCATGTATATCTCCCTTTTGCTGTACTGCGACATGCCGATCGATATCTATGCCGATATAGCAAGACGAGACGGAGGCAACGATATCCTTCATAAATCAAACAGCTTCTCACCGATCAATAACATACCAAACGATGACGGACTCTATGCCTATACGGTCAATTTCTCGGTTCCGTATATCGATGACGGACTTTATTATCTTGCGCTGAAATCGGAGAGCGACGGCACTTTGCTTTCATCTGTTCCGCTTGATGTGAGCGGCGGAGAGAAGACCGACACAAAACTCCTCTTTGAGGGCAGTTGGCATCTTGTTTCAAATAATGCATATACAGCAGAGCTTGAGAGCATGTTTTTTGATCTGTTCCCAAGACTTTGCAAACGTTTCGGCTGCAGTCCCGATGCGACAGTCACTTTCGTTGCCGACCCATCCTTCAGCGGTGATGCGTACTCGGTCGGTAATAGAATAATCGTCTCGCCGAGCTATGTTAATAAAAATTCCGACAGCATTTTCGGATTTGCCAAGGAGATCGCAAAGCTTGCACTTGACTTTGGTGATTTTTCGTCCGATTGGTATGTCGAAAATCTTGCGTCATACGCGGCATTCAGATATTACAGCTGGGCACAGGCGGATAAAGAAAAGCTCGTTATCTATGATCCGCAGACAGATAATGTTCTCGATTGGGGATATACTTCCTACGGTAACTGTGAGTGGTTCTTTGCCTATGTCGATCACCTTTATCCGACGCTTGACAGCCTCGGTCTGGTCGATGGTATCAACGCCGCCATAAGATCGGGCAGACTAAGAAGCGACAGCGAGCAAAAACACCCGAACAGTGCACTGTCTGCCGTTGTGTCCGAAATAACAGGCGGTAAGTTCTCGTCGATCGAGGAACTTCGCACTCGGTATGCCGCCGATGTTGAGCAGTATTTGAAGACAAACGGTGAAAAAGGCTGGATCTTTGACGGATTTCGCAATTTTGCCGATAATGCTATTACCGAAAATATCGATGGCACGACCGAGCCGATCTATCTTGCCATGTCCGAATTTGAACAGGGATAGTCATAAAGGAAGACTAAATGATCAAAAACGAAAAGAACAAATTTACCGTTTCGGAAATGCTTCCGCTTATTATATCGCTTGCCGCAACCCTTGCCGTCCTTGTCATTTATTCGATGACATCCGATGAGCATGACATTCTTCTCTACCTCAGAGTGTCGCTCTCCGCATTTGTCCCCATACTTTTGCCGATCATTGAACGTCTCTTAAAAAGAGAGTTCCCGAAATATGTCAATTATTTGATCGCGGTGCATATCATACTCGCAAGCGATCTTGGCATTGCGCTCGGATTTTATGATAGATTTGCAAATTATGATCTTGTAATGCACGGATTTTTCGGACTGCTCGCCGCAGTTGTCGCCGCACTGTTCATAGAGATCTGGTGTGGCGGCGAGATCGATCGTATGGGTATTTGTGTACTTGTCCTGCTCTCAGTCCTCGGTGCGGCAGCTGCATGGGAGATAATCGAGTTTTGCGGAGATACATTTTTCGGTATGGACTCGCAGTGCATAAAGGCTGCCCTTGCCGCAGGCACAAATCCAATTGAGGATACCATGACCGATATAATCATCGCTATCCCGGGTGCCCTTCTTTGGTGCGCTCTCTACCTCTCTCGCTCCGGCAAAAAGAGATAAAATCAAGATCACCTTGTTCTTTCATGCACGAAAGAGCAAGGTGATCTTTTATGTCAAATGTCAAATTTGGTCTTGACCGAAAGCGAATGTTCTTTTGCAAGCTCGAAGCAGGCATCGATGGAATCAAACTCAAAAAGCATTTTCGGGTCGTGCGCATCCACTCCGATGCAGGTCGTGTTGCCGACCTTTTCGACAAGCGACCAGAAGTGCCTCGACGGATAATGTCTGCCGGTTGCCAGTCCCAGGCGGTTGATCTCAAGCGGTATGTCCAGTTCCTTCATCTCGTTCAAAAAGGGTATCATGTAAGAATCATAGATCTCAACAGGACCCGTGTAATTGATCAGATCGGGGTGGGCAATGTACATGAACTTGCCCGTCTTTGCGCCGTCGGTCGCATTTTTGATGTAATCGGCGAGCAATTTTTCACTGTCGGTCCGATTGCCGCTGTACGGGCATCCTTCCTCGTCGTTTATAAAATGCTGACCGAGGATCATGTAATCGAGAGGGTACCCCGAGAGAAAATCCACAAGGGCATCAAAATATCTCGGGAAATATTCCGCCTCGACGCCTATTTTTATGTCGATATCATGCTTGTATTCCTCTCTCAGATCGGATATCGAGCGAAAATATCCGTCTGCGTCCGAGAGCGACATGCGCATCCCCGAACGATATCCCTCGCGACAGGGCATCGGCGTGTGATCCGAAAATCCGAGGGTCTTGTATCCCGCCTCGATCGCCGCCTCGACATATTCGCGATCTTCTCCGCAGGCATGATGGCATCTTGTCGTATGTGTGTGATAGTTTGATCTGTAGTTTTCCATTGCTTATTCTTCTTTCAATTGTTTTTCCAAAAAAAGCTCTATCTCCGCTCTTGTTGCGGCTATGCTGCCTCTGATCATCGACGGCTTGCCGCCGCATTTGCCGCTAAAGCGTGATCTCACTTCAGCCGCTGTTTTTGTGAGGTCAAGCCTACGGGAGGCGGCGGTGAATTTGTATCCCGACAGATCATCACCCGAAAAGATGAATGCACAATTTTCGCACCGCTCAAGCAGTGCGTTTGCGTATTCTATCGACAACTCGGGGTCGATCTGCTCAAAAAGGATGATGTTGCCGAGCGAGTCGGGCAGGGCAGATGCCGCCTTCAGCGTTATTATCTCTCTTTGCAGTGATTTTATCTTAAGCTTTGCGGCATGCTCGCCCTCGGCAAACTCAAAGAATTTTTCCGCCGCCTCGTGCTGCTTTGCCGAGAGTGCGGCGGCAATTTTTGCCGTGTTTTCGTACTTGTCTCTGTAATCTATGAGCGCACGATCGCCGCAGACCATGTGCACTCGCACACCGCCCTTGTAGGCGGCATGATCGAGCAGCTTTATCATGCCGATCTCACCCGTGCGTTCGACATGCGGCGCACAGCATGCACATATGTCGATATCGCCGATCTTCACGATCCGCACATTCTCGGTAAGATCGAGTTTCGATCGATATTCGAGCGTTGACAACTCGTCGGCACTCGGGAAATAAGCGATTATCGGCAGATTATCCCAGATCGCGCGATTTGCGAGATATTCGATCCTGTCAAGCTCCTCGCGTGAAAGTTTTTTGTTAAAATCAAGGGTCGCGTCATCATCTCCGAGATGAAAGCCAACATTGTCCGCACCGTAAAGCGAATGCACTATCCCCGATACGATGTGCTCGCCCGAGTGATTTTGCATCTTTGAATATCGCTCCTTTGCGTCGATCTTGCAGTGAACCCGACCAAGCGGCAGAGCACCGTCGCATATGTGAATAATTACGCCTCCGCGCTCGATGGTGTCAACGACCCTTACACCGTCGATCTCACCGCAGTCTCCGTATTGTCCGCCCCCCTCGGGGAAAAATGCGGTCTCGGCAAGCGTTACCTCAAATTTGCCGTCCTTGTCAGGCAGACAGCCGATGACCTCGGAGTCAAACTCAAAGAGCTTTTGATCTCTGTAGTAAAGTCGCTCTGTCAGAATGGTCGCTCTGTCCTTCATGGTTGTGGTGTTCCTCTCAAAAAAATGAAAATAAAAGACTGAAAATTTGTTTATTGTACAATTTTCGGTACAGTGAAATGAATATAATAAGTTCAGAGGCAATAGAATAGAGAAAATCGATTGCCGAAAGGAAAGTGTAAATTATATGAGATCAGTTATGGATTTTGACAGCCTTTTTGATGAAAACGGCAAACAGGCGACTATATTTACAAGCCGCGACGCAGGCGGAAACTACGAGAGAGCACTTCCGTCAAAGATCGAGTGTACCCCCGAACTGCCCGACCTGCGCACAGTATACGAGTCCGTCCCTCTTCATTTTTGCAGCGAAAATGTGCTTGTGGGCGAGTGCTTCAATTTCCCGAGTGAGGGTGCATTCGAGGGAAAACACAGATTTTTCTCGACAATGTCCCTCTTTGCCATAGCACTCCTTTGCGTGATCGCTCTGTCGATCCTTCTCTGATCGTCCGCTCAAAGTCCGCAAAGTGCCGCACCGATGACCGTGCCGAAGCTTGCGTTTTGCGGTATGATGAATTTGAGATCGAACATCTCGTTCATTCGTCCGAATATCTCAGCCGCCTGCGGAAGATTTGTCATGTTGCCCGTCAAAACGATGTTGCGCGTCTTGAAGCTCCTTGCCGCAAATACCGACATCATGGTGACCGTCTCGAATATCATGTTGATAATGCCGAGCGCAAGGTCGGATTTTGTTGCGACATCGCTCAGCTTTCCAAAATTTGACGCGGTCAGATCGGGGGCAAGCCCCGGATGAACATCGGGTTTTGTTATATCGCTGACTCGAAGATCGATTCGTGACAGATCGCCACCGCTTGCAAGCTCGATTATGTGATCGATGTTTCGCATGCCGAGAATGCGCTCAGAGAGTCCGAGCAGTGTGCCCCCACCGACACCCGTGCCGCCGAGATATTCGCTCTCACAGCCCGCTTTTGCGTGTACGAGAGCCGTTCCCGTGCCCATGCTTACGACGATCGCCTCGTCAAGCCCCGAAAGAAAGAGCCCTCCCTTGCCGATGCTCGGAAATTCCTTGACATGGCAACATGGAATGCCGTATATCGGTGACGAAACGAATGTTGATCCGACTCCCGTGACCATGATACGATCGATATCCGCAAGCTCGATAGCGTTTTCGGTCGTGAATTTGCCGAGCGCACCGTAGATCGATGTGATCTGATCGGTCGCCTTGACATGGATCGGCGCAATGAGCCCGCCGTCCTCCTCGAACCCGACGATCTTTGTCGTGCTTCCGCCGACATCTATTCCGACAATAGCCTTCATTTTTTCGTTGCTCCTTTCGTTTTGCTCCGTATATTATAGCATATTATGGAGAATATTTCAATAGTTCTTGTATTTTTTTCAAAAAATTGCGATTTGCTATTGACAAATCGAAGAAAATCATATACAATATATATGAAAATATATCCAGGAGGATAAAGATAATGGCAGAAGAAAAAGATGTAAACCTTACCGAGGAAGAAATGGAAGAGGTTGAAGTTTATACGCTCGTCGATGATGAGTCGGGCGAGGAAAAGCAGTTCGAGTGTATTGGCAAGGCTGATCTTGACGGGGAGACTTATTTCGCACTCATTCCCTTTGAGGAAGAGAGCGACGAGTATGTCATCCTGAAGCTTATCAAGGCTGAAAACGGCGATGAACTTCTCGAGACCATCGATGATGACGACGAGTTTGAAAAGGTCGCCGCTCATTTCGATAACACTCTCTTTGAAGAGCTTGACTACGACGAAGAATAATTTTTCCGAGTGATCGTTTCTCGGTCATAAACGGCAGATGTGTGGATATAATTATATCAGACGGTGCCGTTTGAGTGATCGGGAGACCTTACCGACGGGTTTGCCGTCGGTCCTGACCTGTGCGTGATGGTGCTTATAAATGGACCTACAAATATTAATTGGAGCCCTGACAACTTCCGGTAAGGAGTTTGCAGGCCTCCCCTCATGCCCCTGCTTATGTCACGGGTATGCGGGACGTTGGAAGCACAGATCTATCGGAGAGGGCACCGCCTTGCACTAAGCAGGGTCATATTTGAGTGTCACACGGCAGGTTGGGATTATACACCGCAGATCGATAAACGGATCTGCGGTGTTTTTTCGCTTTATTGCTGTTTTTAAGTAAATTTCGTGATACACCCCGCATATAGTTGTATAAAAACAACTCATGCGGGGTGTAAAATGTATTTGTCCGATAAAGATATCGAGCGACCGATCGCTCTTGCCGAATATATGCTCGAAAATAATTCAACCGTCCGATCTGCCGCCTCGGTCTTCGGCGTCAGTAAATCGACCGTGCATAAGGATGTCTCAAAAATACTGAGATCCGAAAATTACGCACTCTACCTGCAGGTCAAAGAACTGCTCGAAAAGAATAAATCAGAACGCCACTTTCGCGGCGGTGAGGCAACAAGACGAAAATATATCGAAATGAAAAAATCGCAGGACAGATAAAAATACAGCAGGATGATCGCTCTCACCCTGCTGTATGAACTTTAGAATTCCAAATCGGGCAGCTCTGTCTTACCGGAGTCACAGATAATATCGACCGAACTCGAAATGTTGATCTCCGCAACAGGTGCCTCGTAAATAATCTTTTCCATCGTTTTACCCTCCCTTGTATTTGTATGCATGCGCCGATCTGCCGTAGTTGAAGATGGCTTGAATAAGCTCACGAAGAGCCTCGTTATCTGTCGCTTGATTTGCCGCAATGTAGGTGTTTACCGAACATGTGAGCGTCTGGCTGACCTGCTCGTCACCACGCCATATCGTTGCCACGATCGGCTCGTCAAACTGCGCCGCCATTATGCCGTTAAAGTCAAGGTAGTACTTTCCGTCGTAATACAGATCGTCGGCGGTGTAGGTGAACTTTTTGTTTCCGATCGTAACCTTGAAGGTGTACGCCGAGGGATCTTTGCAGGTTATTCCTATCTTTAACGTAATGTCACTTCCGAGCACAAGCGCGACACTTGAATATCTGATCTCGGGATCGGCACTTCCTTCAAGAGCAAATTTGTTGTAGCTTGAGTCGAGCGTCTCGAATTTGCTCGGGGTGATGTCAATGCCCGTGCTTACAAGCGCATCTGTCTTGTAATTTCTGTAGATCTGCGTCTTCTCGCCGTAAACGAGCAGATCGCTGATGAGTACCTTCAATGTCTCGTCCGATGTGGTACGAAGCATGTTGATGCAGTATTGACGTGCACTGAAGCTTGGTATCGAAACCGACGCCATCTCGCCGTCGATCGTCGAATAAGCGTAAAGCGTTGCTGAAATGTTGTTCCCGATCATTTGCGGATAAACATTCGGGAAGACGAATATGAACCGTCCGTTGTCGTCGATCGTGTACTCTTTGACCTCGGTCTTTTTGTCGTTGAACTCAAATACCATGTACGGATCTTCAAATCCGTCGGGAACGATCGCTTTGTAGTTGATATCAATGTTTTCGGCAAGACTCAGCGATGCACTTTGGATCCTGAGCATAGCATGTCCGCAAATGTCACAGCTTTGATTCTTGTCGCTGTCGATATGCGCATCCTCGCCGATCTTGTCGCCGCATTCGGTGCAGATCTGCCAATGGTTCTTGCTGTCGCTCAGATGATCGCCTGTTTTGTGCTCGCCGCCTGCGATCGTGACATTTGTTCCGATCATGTTGAGCAGTATCTTGTTTGTCAGACTGTCACATAGTCCGCTCGCACTGATGTCGATCTCCGAAGTTTGATCCTTGCACCCGACATTCATGTCAAAGGAAAGCGTCAAGACCGTCTCGCCCTTCGTTATGTCGCTGAGCGATATGATCGAAAACTTGATCACTCCCTCTGATGCTTTTTTGTCGTTTATGCTGAAATATGACGGCTCAAATCCCTTTGCCGACGACCTGTAGACAAGCTTGCTTGCGTCAAAGCTTATGATAAAGTCGCCCGCACCGAGATGTGAATTTGCCTCTAATTTCACCTTCAGCGTCAGAACCTTTCCGTCCGCCTCCGAAGAAAGCGACATCGATGGAGCATCGCCCGTGTATTCGTCGTCAAAACGTATGCTAACATTCGTCTTGCACTCGCCGCACACAACAAGCTCTCGATCTGCTTTGTAAAAA
Organism: uncultured Lachnospiraceae bacterium; assembly: GCA_964582375.1. Taxonomy (GTDB): domain Bacteria; phylum Bacillota; class Clostridia; order Oscillospirales; family CAG-272; genus CAKSQF01. Next base: position 15,935 of record CAZORL010000002.1, on the reverse strand, counting down.
TCCTTTGCGATAAATGTTATCGGCGAGTCGACCTCGATGTTCTTTTTTGTTTCAAAACATATCGTTACCAGCTCATTACTGCCGTTTGTGCCGCTTCCGGCAAAGGAGACCGATGCCGTGCCTGCCTGCGATGTTTTCACATCGATAAGCTTGCCCGATAACATACCGCCCACGGTCAGACCTGACAGCTTAAAATATTCGGGATCGTATTTTATCTCAAACGCACCCGATACTATGTCGTATCTGCTTAGTCTGTAGGTTATTCTATATTCTTCCTTTACCGATGTGGATATGCGCGAGGTCGCGTATACACTGCATCTGATGACCTCTTTCGCCTTCGTGACCTCGTAAGCGCACCGCCTGCCGCTGACATTTATCGGTGATCTTGTGCTGTCATACGCATCACTTACCGCTATGTCAAAACTGCCGCTGCCGATCGGTGCATCCCCTTTGATCTTGTATACGAAATAAAACAGTCGTGTCTTGCCCGTCTCGCCGCTTCCGTCAAAAAGATAGGTGTATTTCAGTACCCCGTTGCCCTTTGACGAATCGTACATCACGCATGATATGCTGTTGTAATACCCGGTTATCTCGACAGTTTCCGCATCATAGTATACATCGACGCAAAGAGAGGCAAGTGCGCTCATGTCGTCAATGTATACATAACAGTAACCGCTTGCACCTTGGTTGATCTTCTCCGATGTCTCGGCAAAGACCGTCCGTTCACTCTCGGCGGATATGCCGCCGAGAGGAACGAGAAGGATCAAAATGGCAATAAGTACGGAAATAATCCTTCTTGCCTTCATTTTATTTCATCTCCAATGTCGAAACATTGCCGTTTATGTATTGCAAAATGCGGAGTGCCTCACTGCTGTTCAGAATTCCGTCACCGTTGAGATCGGCGCGCGTAAATTCGTCGTCTGTGAGAAGAAGCTCGTCATTTATCGCCTGTATCAGCATCAGGGCATCAAGCGTCGTTACCGTTCCGTCGCCGTTGACGTCACCGATCCTCGATATCGTCGATGCATCCTTGATAGTTACCGTATACGGAGCGTCAGCCGATCCCTTGTATACAAGGTTGACACCGTCCGAGACCGTGATGTAGTATTCAAGTCCATCAAGCGTCAGATCACTGCCGAATATCGTCGCACTGAACTTGTCGCTCTGCTTTGACATCGCAAGGCTCTTCCAGCCCTCAGCACCGACCGTGCGGTAGTAGAGCGTTGCACTCTTTACGGATATGTTGTCGGTCGCACTGCAGGAGATGACCAGATTGTTGCTCAGATATCCTTGGTTGACGGGCGTGTGGTAAACATTCGGTGCTATCGAATCATAGACAGTGCACTGTACCTTGCCCGCAGGTCTTGACTCGCTGAAATCGGAGAGTACGACAGTGTAGGTGTACCAATATGTCTTGCCTGGTTCGGCATTGTCGTCGATGAAATATTCGTCGGTCGAAAGCAGAACAGTCGGGTTGAGCCTTACATATTTGCCGTCCTTGTCCTCCGAGCGGTAGATGTTGTAGCCGAGCAGCGTGTCGTAGTCGTCCTGGAACCATGTCAACTTCACACCGTTCTCAACCGTCTGCGCTTGCAGATTCATCGAAAGGGCAGTTGTGGTGTCGATCGTGAACTCGTGCAGGAAGCACTCGCCAAATACCGTCTTCGTCTTGTCTTCCGCCGCCCACGCATTGTTGACCTTTATAAAGTTCTGTCCGTTTTCTATCTCTGCCTTCAGTGTGTAACTGCCCTCCCAGACCGTGTCCGAGATAAACTCACCGTTTATCAGATAGTCGGCATACGGCTCTTTCGTGCCGAATGAGATATATGTGCCCGCATCCTTGTCCATCGGGCGGTTGAAGGTCACGCGCACGGTGATCTCCTCCTTGCCGACGCTCGTTATCGCCTTGCCGCTCTTGTCAAACAGCTCGACCGAGACAACATAGGGCCAAAGCTTTGTAATGTCCGAACAACTGCCGTAAACATCCACCGTGGGTGTGCCGTTTGAGTCGAAGTAGCCGTCGATCACTTGCGAGGCGTACTTTTGATACAGAGGAGAGAAGCTGTTGTTGGCAAACGCCCCACTCGATTTGATCTCGAATTGCATCAAAGAC
>CAZORL010000002.1:0-13722 GCA_964582375.1 uncultured Lachnospiraceae bacterium | reverse complement strand
AAGATTGATCGTGTCCGCATAATTGATATCAACACAACCTTTATCTGCGCCGATTATTTGGCAGACGAATGTACCAAGCCTCTCGCTCGGGGCGATCTTTACCATGTTCTCGGCTGTGCCCTCAATGTTAAGCGTTCCGTAGACAGTGATCACCGGGGAGTTATAATAATCGCGATCGTCATAGAACCTGATCTCGCAGCCCTCCTTGAAGGTGACCGTGATTCCCTCGGGGATGACGACATCATCGCCGACAATGTAAAGGCGGTCGTTTGTGTAGATCGTGTCCTCGGTAAATGTCGAGGGCAGATAAAAGCCTCGGCTGACATTGAAAGTTGCGGTCCCGCCGTTTGAATAGGTCGTCGTGTCTTTTTCGTTAAGTCCGTTTTGATACTCAAAGCTTATATCAAAGTCAATGAGATAATCGTTCGGGCAATCGGGGCTGACTTCTATCTCGAAATACTTATCATCGCCCGAGTTTCTTATCGAGTATGTACCGATGTCGGAGATCTCGATCGTGCTGTTCTTTACGGTAAAATATTTGTCCGATGTGCCGAGCGTTACCTTGACATTCGATGCCACACCGCCTTGGTTTTGGAGCGATACGAAGATACGTACCGTCTCGCCCGACTGAATGACACCGTCGCCGTTGTTAGCACTCGATATTGACGTGCTGTCATCGATGGTGCAGTCGTAAAGGTTGACATTCGGAGTCGGCAGCTTTGTCAGAGCGTCATAAGCGTTTGCGATCGAGTGATAATAAGCTTTTTTCGAGCTTGTATTGACGATCTGCGAGATGAGATATTTGGTAGAATATGTCTCGCGGTCGGGGTAAGTCGAGCGGAGCAGGGCGGCGATCGCCGAAACGGTGGGTGCCGCCATCGATGTACCGCTGAGGCTTGCATATTTGTTTCCCGGCCAAGTCGATATTATGTTCTCGCCGACCGCATATATATCATATTCTACAGAGTTGTGCGGATGGTGATCGTAGTTGGAAAAGTCCGAGCGCCTTCCGAGAGAGTTTACACTCATTACGCCGACAACATAAGGAAGTGCTGCCGGATAGAATACGGCTTTTTTTATACATTCTTTGCAATCTTTTTGATTACAAGCACCGTCGTTACCTGCGGCTGCAACGAGCACGCACGAGCCGTAAGCCTCGGCAAGCGCATCCTCGACCGCAAGTGAGATCTGACTGCCGCCGAACGACATGTTGATGACCGACGCACCGTTCATATAAGCGTACATTACAGCCTCGGCGATATCGGCGTTGTTAAAGTAACCCGACGAGTTACCTGCCTTGAGCACCATGATCTTACAGTCGTAAGCGATGCCGACGCTTCCGATATTATTGTTTTCGGCGGCGATTATGCCCGCGACATGCGTGCCGTGACCGTTATCGTCCATCGGGTCGTTGTCATTTCCGACAAAGTTCCAGCCGTACACATCATCGACATAGCCGTTGCCGTCATCGTCGATTCCGTTGCCCGGGATCTCAAGCGGATTGACCCATATATTATTTCTAAGGTCAAGGTGGGTGTAGTCTACACCGGTATCTATCACTGCAACGACCACATCCGAGCTGCCGCCGGGGTTCTTATCATTATCGGCAAGATATTTCCACGCATTCGTGACACCGAGCGTGTCGAAATATCTGCTCGACTTGTACTCGGGGTTGGACGATACAGCCGATACATCGGCGCTGTCGGTCTCCGCACCCGTGGTCATGATATAGTCATAATCGACGCTCTCGAATGCATTGAGCGCGCGCAGATACTCGACAGTCTCGACAGTGTCCGCGCCCTCGCCAAGCTCAAGGCGATACCATTTCGAGCCTGTATAAAGCGGCTCTGCCGAGCTGAGTGAGAGCTGTGAAAGGACGGAATCTGTCATTTCCTTGTCGTACTTTACAAGCACGACGCCTTCGTTGTATGTTCCGATGTCCGGAACGTTTGATGTCAGGTCGGATGAGTCGTTGTTCATGACGGCGTTTTCGACCTTGTTTTGAAGAGCGTTTGACTTTTCGGCGGATGTACCCGTAAGAGTTTTTACCGTCTGACCGATCGGTTGTGCGCATGAGCTCAGCAGCATGCATGTCACGAGTGCGAGTGATAAAAGTCTTGTTACTTTTTTCATGTCTTTTGTCTTTTTCCTTTCTGTGATGGATTTTGGGTAAAAAAAGTGCGCCAACCGAAGTTGACGCACTGAAAAACGCAAACTCCGATTGTCGCCAAACAAAAACAACGCACGTGAAAGAATGACCTTTTACAACAGTCGCTGAGGAATTTACGCTCTTCTCGAAATCCATCGACTGTCGGAAAAAGTGCATGGGCAAAAAGCCCCCGCAAAAAAGGAGTCTTCACGCAGTTATTTTGTTTTTGTTTGGCAGATACAGTTTATCACAATTTTGCGAAGTTGTCAAGTATTTTGACGAAAAAAGTTTGCCGAGGGCAGTATTTTTTGCCCTTTTGCAAAAAAATATGCTTTTCCAAATACCGAATGCATTTGAAAAAGCATATAAATTCTGTTATCTTGATATCACCGCATAAAGCGATGTGTCCCAAGGGGGAAGATAGTCGGGGCGTCTGATGCAGAGCCTGTGATCGGGGCAGAGTGTGCGGATCTTGTTTACGAGATCGAAGAAGTCATCACATCGATGATATATCGAGAGCGCAATGTCGGGGCTGTTTCGCCTTATCGTTTCATATGCGCCCCGCAGAGCCTCACGCTCGGCACCCTCGACATCGATCTTGATATAGTCGATATGCATATCGTGTGCGATCGTATCGACCTTGACGGCACGAGTGGAGATCTGCTTTTTTTGACCGTATATCGACGAATTTTTGTTTCCCTCGTTTGAAAACATGACCTCGCCGTCAAAATCGGCGGCAATGGCGTTTATCGCGGTCAATTTTGGCGATGTCATGCTCGACAGCCGCTTGAAGCTGTGGCTGTCAGGCTCAAGTGCGATCAGATGCTCGAGAGAGTGCGCATAACTCATAAGCTCTGCCGCACTGTCCCCGACGAATGCGCCGAGATCGATCGCGTGGCGATATTTCTCGGGCGAGAGTATCTCCGACATGATATCCTGTCTTGATGACTCGGTTCTGTCAAGAAAAGAGATCTTGCCGCTGAGCTTGTAATTTACAAGCGCGTCGAATATCTCGCGTGAGCGATCGTCAAACAGCGACTCTCTCGCACTTGCTATCTCGTCAAAGCGTGCTTCAAGCATGGCACGGTCAAAAAGTCCGTCCCCGTATACGGGCATATCGGGCACATACAGCTCACACTCGTTGTTTATGCGTCTGATGTTTTCCAAAACCTCGGGTCTTGAGCTGCCGAACGAAAGAAGAACGACATATTCGCTCCCCTTGTATTTTTCCTTGATCGCAGGGAAGTCAAGCACCTTTTTACCATGAAAGATCTGCCCTCTGACAAACTCGCTTGACGCAAAGAAATCGGACACGCAAAGCCCTCTTTTTGAAAGCTCACAGACGATCTTGTCCGCACCGTTGCCCATACCGTAGAGAACTATCGGCTTTCCCGATGACGAAAGATAGGTCCAAAGATCGCCCTTTTCGTAAAAATCGGGGGTGACGGTCGGTATATTATTTTGTGAATTCATCGTAGATCACTCTGACCGTCTTTTCAAAATCCGCCTCCTCGACCGAGAGGATGATATTGTTCTCGCGCGTGCCCTGATCCATCATTCTGATGTTGACATGCGCGCCTGCGACGGCGGATATGATCTTCGACGCCGTACCGATGTTTCTGACCATGCCTTGACCGACGACCGCAATAAGTGCAAGACCGTCTTCAATATATATCATATCGGGAGAAACAGCGTCTCTGATGCCCTTTATTATTTCGTGGCGGTGGGCATTCAGCGCGGCAGTCGAAACAACGACGCCGATCGTGTCGATACCCGAGGGAATATGCTCAAACGAAACACCGTAGTCGGCAAGTACCTGCAAAACACGCAGACCGAAACCGATCTGACTGTTCATCATGTCCTTTTCGATGTTGATGACCGAAAATCCCTTGTGCCCCGCAATTCCCGTGATGCCCTCGCACATCTTTTCGACAGGTGTGCGCAGGACGATCATTGTGCCCTTGTCTTCGGGGCGATTTGTATTGCGAATGTTTATCGGGATCCCTGCGACACGAACAGGGAACACAGCCTCCTCGTGAAGGACTGTCGCACCCATGTACGAAAGCTCGCGAAGCTCCGAATAGGTGATGGTATTAATGACCTGCGGATCCTTGACGACACGCGGGTCTGCCATAAGAAAGCCGGATACATCGGTCCAGTTTTCATAAAGATCAGCGCCGACTGCCGAGGCGACGATCGAGCCGGTTATATCACTTCCGCCGCGCGAAAATGTCTTGACCGTTCCGTCAGCCATACTTCCGTAGAATCCGGGCACTACCGCATAATCGCACGAGCAAAGCTTTTTCTCGATCGCGGCGTTCGTTTTTTCGACATCGTACTGATTGCTTCCGTCAAAGAAAATGATGTCTGCGGCATCGACGAAGTCAAAACCGAGATATGCCGCAAGCAGGATGCCGTTGAGATATTCGCCGCGACTTGCGGTGTAGTCACGCTCGGGTTTTGTTGCAAGATGACGCGCAATTTCGTCGAATTCACCGTCAAGCGATACATCGAGTGAGAGATCGCGGATTATGAGATCGTAGCGTTCTTTTATTTTGGCAAGGCAGGGGCGAAAATCTTCTCCTGCCGCCGCATGCTCGTAACATTCGTACAGAAGGTCGGTGACCTTTTCGTCTCCCGAAAATCTTTTTCCGGGAGCGGAGGGAATTACATATTTCCTGCTCGCATCCGATTTGATTATGTCTGCCACTTTTTTGAATTGACCGGCATCCGCAAGCGAGCTTCCGCCGAATTTAACGACCTTGATATTTACCGAACTGTTCATTGTGAGAATTTATCCTTTCATACCGCTTCTTCGGGCGGTTCTGCTGTCAAAAAATGCTTTACGGTATATTATATTATTTTTGAGGCTTTTTGTCAAGTCTTTTTTCTGCAATCTTGCAGATTTTTGTTTGCCGTTCATGATATATTAACCTTTTACTTACATTTGCGAAAAAATATTGTGCTATCCTAACGCAAGAGGCAGGATGACGCTCGACCGATTTCTCGGACGCGGCGTTTTTTGTTGCCGACAGCGAAAGGAGAGATCGCGATGGAAAGAGATATCACGAACAACGAAGAGATACTCGAACTGCTTGACGCCAGAAAGATCGGGCAGGTCAGAGAAAGATTAAAATGTGAAAACCCGATAGATCTTGCTGAGATACTGTCGGAGATACCCGATGAACGACGACCGCTCCTTTTCAGACTTCTCCCCAAAGAACAGGCGGCAGAGGCATTTGTCGAGATGGATCACGATGTGCAGGAAAAGCTGATAAAGAGCTTTTCGGACAGAGAGCTTGCCGACGTGCTCAGCGAAATGTTTATCGACGATACGGTTGACCTCATCGAGGAAATGCCCGCAAACGTTGTCAGCAGGATACTTGCAAACGCCGACAGCGATATGCGTAAATCGATCAATGAGATACTCAATTACCCGAGTGACAGTGCGGGGAGTGTGATGACAGTCGAATATGTGTCGCTCAAACCCGACATGACCATATCCGATGCGTTTGACACGATAAAGAAAACGGGAGTCGACAAAGAGACCGTTTACACCTGCTATGTCACCGACAGAAACAGGCATCTTATCGGTGTCGTTACGGTCAAGGATATGCTCATTACAGACAAAAAGCTGATCTCGGATATAATGGAGACCAACATAATAAGCGTTAACACCCTTGAGGACAAGGAACAGGTCGGTACGATATTCCTTGAGTATGGCTTTTTGGCACTTCCGGTCGTTGATGCCGAAAACAGACTGGTCGGTATCGTCACCTATGATGATGCAATGGACGTCATTTCCGAGGAGGTCGAGGAGGATATTCAGGTCATGGCGGGTATTACACCGTCGGACGAACAATATCTTAAAACGAGTGTATTTTCGATCTGGAAATCGAGGATACCCTGGCTTCTGCTCCTCATGATATCCGCAACCTTTACCGGGATCATTATCACAAAATTCGAGGACGCACTTGCCGCATCTGTCGCACTTACGGCATTTATCCCGATGCTCATGGACACGGGCGGAAATTCGGGCTCACAGGCATCGGTCACAGTCATTCGCGGCCTGTCGCTCCAAGAGATAGAATTTCGCGACATTTTCCGCGTTCAGTGGAAGGAGCTTCGCGTGTCCTTTTTCTGCGGACTCACGCTCGCTGCGGCAAATTTTCTCAAGATCCTGCTTGTCGATAAACTTCTTCTTCGCACCGACGGACTCACGCTTTCGGTTATCGCCGTGGTTTGCCTGACGCTCTTTGCTACCGTCTTGATTGCCAAAATAATCGGCTGTTCCATGCCGATCATCGCACAAAAGATCGGTTTTGACCCTGCCGTTATGGCATCTCCGTTCATAACGACCGTCGTTGACGCCGTGTCGCTTCTTATCTATTTCGGATTTGCAAGAGCAATTTTGCACATTTGACCGAAAAATGATTGATCTTTTTATAAAACGGCAATACTTGCATTGACAAATGCAGGAGGTATCGCCATGAAAAGTGAAGATCAGACAATATCTGCCAAAGAAAAGAAGGATTATATCAAACCGATCGCTCTGATCGTGACATGCGACAGATGCGATGTCGTACTTCTTTCTGAGATCAAAAGCGGCATAATGCCGAGCTTTGAATGGTAGATCAGAAAAAACACAAGGCTGTCTCAAATGCTCATTAACCTGCATTTGAGACAGCCCTTTTTATGTTGTCACTGTCCGTTTGATGTATCGTCCTCGCTTTGCTTGGATGCGGCGCGGACGGCTTTTTTATGCCTTGATATCGATGCAAGCTCTTTTACGAGCGTCAGGATGACCGCGAAGATCGGCACGCCGAAGAACATTCCGAAAAAGCCAAACAGTCCACCCATCACGATGATCGCCGTCATTATCCATACGGGCGGCAGTTCGAGCGAGTCTCCGAGAATGTACGGACCGATCAGATTTCCGTCAAGCTGCTGTATGACGATGATCAAAATGATGAAAAGAATCGTCTTGCCCGGCTCGGTTATAAGAATGATCGCCGCCGACGGGATCGCTCCCATGAAAGGACCAAAGAAGGGAATTACATTCGTGACGCCGACGATAAGAGCGATCATTGCCGCATAGGGAATGCCGAATATGATGAATACGAAAAAGGAAAGAATGCCGATTATCAGCGAGTCGATAAGCTTTCCCTCGATGAATTTGCCGAACTTGAGATCGATGTCATTTATGATAAATTTGACCCAATAGCAGGCTCTGTCGGGCAGAAAGCTGTTCATAAGTGCCTTAAACTGTGAAAGAAGCATTTCCTTTGAGAAAAGGAAATATATTGCGAAAATGAGTCCGATAAGAGAGCTGTACAAGCCCTCCCAAAGGGACGAAACGAAATCGAAAAGCATTTGCGGGGTCTTGTTGAGCAGATCGATAAGAGAATTGCTCGCATCACGGATCTTGGCAACGATGTCGATCCCGTTGTCGTTTAATGTTTCTATCACCTCAGCGATCGTCTCGTTTTCGGAGAGCGATTGGACGGTGTCGTATATCGACTGCGAAAAATCGGTCAGCCTGCCGACAAGATCGACCGCTGTCTGCGATATCTGCGGAGCGACTGCCCATACAAGCAGACCTATCACGCCGAAAAAGATAAGCAGTGTGCAAAGTATCGACAGCCCTCTGAAAGGATGGAGCTTAAGCGTCGGCTCTTTTTTGCCGAACTTTTTGAAAAATCCCTTTTTCTTGCCGCGTGACTTTGCTTTGGCTTGATACTGTGTGAGGGCGATCTCGTGTTGCTCACGCCTGTACTGCTCGTACAGTTTACCGGTCTCGTCAAACATCTGCACGAGCGGCATCTCTTCACCGCGTGCCTTTGCCAGCTTTCGTCTGTCAAGTATCACGCGTCTTGCCGAACGTTTAACGAACACCCAATGCTCGAAAAAATTGACTATCGGGTTCAGTATGTACGCAACTACCGCACCGATGAAGATTTTCAGCAGCACGCCGTGGATCTTCGAAAAAAGCCCCGAATATCTGTTTTTGTCAATACCGAGAAGAAAATATACGCATATTATCGCAAACAAGATCACGATACACGCATAAAAGGCAAGTGTTGTGTATTTTTTATTCTTCTTCATTGTTAACATCCCTCTCTGTAGCTTTGCCGCTCTTATTTTACAACATATTTTAATTAAAATCAAGAGTTATTGCAAAATCTATTGAAAATTTTTTTGTTTTATGCTAAAATAGAGCAGACAGATCTTACTGTGAGGAATGAACGCTTATGGGTCGTGTATGTATTAAAAAAGTTTGCGATTATGATATAGACTGCGTGACGTCGGCATTGTCCGAGATGTTTGATCTTCTTGGCTATGGCGATGGTTCGCTTTCGGGGAAGAATGTTGTTATAAAGCCAAACCTTGTCAGAAAAATGGAACCGTCCGCCGCAGGAACGACCCATCCGTCATTTTTGGTCGCAGTGACACGCGCCGCACTCTCCCGAGGTGCTGCAAGTGTCACTGTCGCCGAAAGCCCGTCAGGGCCTTATAGCGAGAGTGCCCTCGTCGGTGCGTACCGTGTTTGCGGCATTGAAGGTGCGGCGAAAGAATGCGGAGCGAGACTTAATTTCGACACATCGGCAGTGATGATCGATCATCCGCAGGGTGAGAGCGTAAGACGTTTTCACATAATTAAGCCGCTTGCGGATGCGGATGTTATAATCAATCTGTCAAAACTCAAGACCCACGGTCTGACCACCCTGTCTGCTGCCGTTAAAAATCTTTTCGGAAGTGTTCCCGGGACTGAAAAGCTCGAGATGCACGCCAGATTTCCCGATCTTGACGATTTTTCGTCAATGCTCGTCGATCTTTGCGCCATGCATCGATCTCGCACCCAAATGATAAATATCGTTGATGCGGTCGTTGCGATGGAGGGAAACGGACCGACAAACGGAAAGCCGAGGGCACTCGGACTTGTTGTCGCGGGCAATGACCCGTTCGAGACAGATGCCGTCTGCGAAAGAGTTGTGTCATTTGACGGCAGATCGTCTACCGTCAGAATATCGAAAGAGAGAGGACTGTTTTCCGATGATGAGATCGAGCTGATCGGAGAAAAGATCGAAAATGTTCGAATCTCCGATTTTGTCCCGCCCGACAGCAAAAAAGGGCTTGTCAGATTTTTGTCCGACTCAAGACTCATGCGCCTGTTCGAGCCTCGTCCGATCGTTTCTCCGAAAAAGTGCGTTTGTTGCGGAGAATGCTTTCGATCATGCCCGAAGAAGACCATTACGATAGATACCAAAAAGCATGTCGCGGTGATCCACCCCGAAAACTGTATAAAATGCTTTTGCTGTCAGGAGCTTTGCCCACATGACGCCGTGAAGATAAAACACAGTTTGATAGTTGCAAATTTGAAGTGAAAAGAGAAAAAACATGAATACACAAACCGAGACCATCTTTTGCCCTGCCAAGATAAATCTATTTCTCGAGGTCGGCACCACTCGCCCGGACGGATACCACAATATCGATACAATCATGCAGGCGGTCGATCTTTGCGATGTCGTAAGTCTGACTTTCTCCGAGGGTTCGGGAATGGTGACGCTTTCATGTACCGATGAGTCGCTTTCCGATCCCGAAAACAATATCGCCTCGCGTGCGGCAAAAAAATATATCGAGGCGGCATCGATCGTGGATGTCGATGTTCACATAAACATTGAAAAGAATATTCCCGTAGCCGCAGGACTTGCGGGAGGTTCGACAGATGCGGCGGGCGTGCTTTTGCTTATGGAAAAGCAATTTTGTGTTCTCGGTCACGACAGACTCTTAAAGCTCGGCGGCAGTCTCGGTGCGGATGTCCCTTTTTGTATGATCGGAGGTGCGGCGAGAGCGATCGGGATCGGCGATGTTCTCACACCGATAAAGTCGCTCTCGCGCGAGATGGCGATCGTAATAGCAAAGGGCGGCGACGGAGTCTCGACAAAAGAGGCATACGGCAGTGTACCGTGCGGAGAAAAAAGCTCTGACAATATGGTCGCAATGCTTGAGAGCGGCGATATTTTCGGTATATGCGCAGGCGTTTACAACGCCTTTGAGCAGGTCGTCATGAGTGTCCGCCCCGCTGTCTCTGTCGCAAAACAAACAATGCTTGAGTACGGCGCGCTTTGCTCGCTCATGAGCGGCAGCGGTCCGTCGGTGTTCGGAATTTTCTCGGATCACGATCTGGCGGAACGCTCGGCGGATAAGCTCTGTGAGATGGGCTACAGCTCATTTGTCACATTCGCCTGTGTTTGATGAGCTGATCTCTTTTGTGACCCTGTCGCAAAGGGCATCGAAAGCCGACCTGTCAAGCATGCCGTCAAAGATCGTGTCGAGCTTGCATTCGATCTTTTCGATGCACGCATTATTTTCTTCATAAAATGCTCCGATCTCCTCTCTTGCTCGGAGCATTTTTTTGATGAAATGCTTGTTTTGAACCGCGATGTCCGAGACGAATCTGTCGGTATTTATGACCTTGTTGACCTCGACGGCAGAGTCGACCCTGCCGATGAAGACTGCCGCAGACTCTATGTATATCCCGAGATGCCGCCCGCTTTGATCGCTGCAGCATATCAGATCGACCTCTCGCGAAACAAGCGCTTTTTTCATTGCCGCAAGCAGAAGATCGCCCACCCCGTACTTGTCGGATACCGCATATATCCGCATTGCCCTGTTCGTGTACTCGCCGGAGCAAACGATCCCCCCCGCACACCTTGCGTAACATGTTCTGTATTTTATGTGTCCGCCCCCGATCGGTGCTTGCATGGCGGCGGCAAATCTGTTTGCAAATTTTTCCGCCTTTTCGGAAAGAAAAGTCTCCGACATTAATCGTGCCGCACTGCTTTCGAGACAGAAAAATATGTCCGAGAGCAGGGAATTTGTCTTTTCAAGATCCTTCTTTTCATCACTTTTGCTGACGATCTCACCGCCGAGCATCGTGAGCATCTTTCTCGGAAGAATGTCTGTCAGTGATAGATCTGTGTCGGTAGGCTTAACATCGATCATCCCTGTCGGAAGTGTTATCAGCACATCTCCAATCGATACGGCGGTTATCTGCCATGGCGGTGATATGATCTTGATGCTCTCGGGAAAGGCATCGGCTGCTTTTCTCAGAAACTCACTCTTCATTTTTCTGCTTCCTCCGCGTATTATGTATCTTTCGCGGTAGTGTCTGTCGGGCAGGTCGAAACAGATCGATCGACTGTCCGCGACCTTGTTCGGATAACTGTAAAGAAACGGCATATGATCTCCTTTTCGGAAATGTTGGTCATTTCCGCATTTGGTACATCATATGCCGTTTGTTTTTATGGGTTACTTCCGCTTTTGCCTCTGTTTTGCCGCAAAATTTCGAATGAAAGCAGCGTTGCCGCAGATGCCGCCGAGAGCGATAATTGAAAATCTCTTCCGTATTCTATAGAGACTCTCATGTCGCACATGTCGGCGATATCGGCAGAGATACCGCGCTTTTCGCCGCCGATGACCGCGACTATCGGAGCACGCAGATCACTGTCCCACATCGGGGTCGCATCTTCAAGATCCGCAGCTGCCGCAGTGTAGCCAAGCTCCTTGAACATCGCAATTACCGACCCTCTTTGGCAGGTGTAGATCGGCAGCAACTCGGACGCTCCCGCAGATGAGCGCGAGATCGTTGCCGCAGAATCGAGTGTCTGCCTTTCGGGGATTATCACCCCGTCAGCCCCCGACGCGTAGATCGAACGAAGTGAATAGCCGAAATTGTAAGGATCTTCAAGCCCGTCAAGAATGTAATATACTCCCGATTCGGCAATGTCAGCCGAACCGATCGGTTTCAAGTGCCGCTTTGTGCATACCGTTACTATCCCACCGTGACTGGAACCGTCGCTCATTTGATCGATCGTCTCTCCGTCAACAAATTTAACCTCAAATGAAAGCTCGTGGCTCATTGCGACAATGTAAGAGAGGTGTCGCGAATATTTTGCTCTTTTGTCACGGTCGAAAAAGACATTTTCGATCTTTCTGTCCGATATTCCCGCTCTTATCGCAGCAACAACGCTTCGAAAGGAGATCATCCCCTCCATGATGTCTGCATCTTCCGTGCCCGTATGGATTTTACAAGTCTTTTCCGTCATGCCGAAAAATACCCTCTTTTTCTATAATGTATCTTATGTAGCTCTCGCGAATGCCCGCATTTGTGACCTCAAGTTCAGATGCTCCTATCTTGTCCATAAGCGCACAGATCGCCGCAAGAGCGGGGGCGACCGTGTGTATCCTTGTCGGCAGAATGCGAAGAAGTGCTTGCTTGAGGGCATCATCGCACTCGGAAATCTTTTTGTACATGTCAAGCAGATCGCCTTTCGAGAGAATGTACGGAAGTGCCGGTTGATCGTCGCAGCCACCAGATAAGACCGAATGAAGATAGGCGATGGCACGCCCCGAGCCGCCGTTTATGTACAGCTTTTCATAGTTATCTTTTATAAGGCGTGCAGATTCGAAGGCGTCCATTGAGTATTTCGAGATTTCAATTATTTCGCTCTCGCAGGGAAGAATGTTTTTCACAAACTTGCGATACAGCACAAGTGCACCCATCGGAATTGACAGACTCGATATTACCTCTTTGCCGCAAAACTCGATCACTTCGGTCGATCCGCCGCCAAGGTCAATGAGCAGTCCACTGTCTTGTATGCCTCCAAGTCTTATGAGGCTGTCAAAGGTCAGCTGCGCCTCACGCGCTCCCGAGATAAGATCGATGGTAAGCCCAAGCTCGGCATAAACTGCATCGCTGACCTTGTCAAAGTTTGATGCGGCACGCAAAGATGCAGTTGCAAAAGGGAAGATCCTATCTTTTTTACAACCCTGCGACAGCGCAAAATCGGTAAGCTCGCGAAGAGCCGATACAAGTATCAACTGCCCTTTGGCGGTAAGCTCTCCGTTTTTTATGTGTCCTATCAGTCCTGCGGGGATCGTCTTTCTCACAATCTCAACAGCAGTGGTTGGCGATGCCTCGAATACCGAGGTCTTTATTGTGTTTGATCCGATGTCTATTGCGGATAGTAACATGGCAGTTACCAAGCCCTTGTCGGGCGTCCTTTCATCGTGATCACAGATATCTGCGATTGCACGCTTTTTTCTATTTTATCACAAAATCATCGTCATGTAAAGACTTTTCGGCTAAAAAAATATTTTTTTTGACATTTTGTTTTGCATCGCTCGCTTTTTGCATAGGCTGTAAAGAATATATGCGAAAAGATCAAGAAAGGAAAGTGTTTTAATGAATATTTTTCGCACGCTGATGTCGGTGATCTGCCTCTTTTTGAGGGTCGATGACGCCGGGAGTTTTCCTCCTCCACTGTCACCCGATGTCGAGAGGGAGTATTTTGTCCGCGCAAGAGAGGGGGACGCGCACGCAAGAGATGAGCTTATAATGCACAATCTTCGACTTGTCGCACACATTGTCAAAAAGTATTCGCAAAATGCCGATTCACAAGACGATCTCATATCGATCGGAACGATCGGACTGATAAAGGCGATCGACTCGTTCGATATAGATAAGGGCGCAAAATTTGCAACATATGCAGGGAAATGCCTGCAAAATG
>CAZORL010000001.1:0-154938 GCA_964582375.1 uncultured Lachnospiraceae bacterium | reverse complement strand
TTATACCATAGGAGGTTCTTTTTTCAATGTCGTCCGTTTTTAACGGACTTGTGCAGACACCCTTTTTGGGGGTTCCTTGTTTTTTGTTCACAGATTGTAAAAAGAAGTCGGAACAGTCACCTCGGATGAGCTTTTTGACCGACAATCGACCGGATGCACCGCTCTCACGCAGTGCGGCGATGGCTCTCCGTGAGCCATCGCCGTTCCGGTGCAGTTTGTTACGTTTTTGGGAGCTATTGCAACTTGAAAATCAAGTCAGAAAACAAATCCTACGAGAGTTTTGAGCGTATTTACCGCGCCATCGATATGGCTGCGTTCGTATCCGTGGGACGCATAAACGCCCGCACCGATGAGGGCGTGGCGAACATCATAGCCGGCGCGCAGTGTTGCCTCAACATCCGAGCCGTAATATGGGTAGACGTCAAGTGCGTAATCGGCACTCATTTTTTCGGCAGCCTTAACAAGTCTTGTGACCATTGAGTAATCATAAGGTCCGCCGCTGTCCTTAACGCAGATCGAGGTCTGACGCTCGGTGCAGTTAAGTCCGACGCCGACGCATCCCATATCAACAGAAAGTGCCTCGGTCACACCGCTCGGAACCGATGCAGATCCGCCGTGTCCGACCTCCTCGTAAGCGGTCACATGAACGTAGATACGTCTGTTTGGGGTGAGATCGTGATCGGCAAGACATTTTGCGAAACCGAGAACGATCGCCACCGAGAGTTTGTCATCGAGAAATCTGCTCTTGATGTATCCGCTGGGTGTGATCTTTGTCCTGGGGTCAAAGCAAACGATATCGCCGACCGATATTGCAAGCTCGGCCACATCGTTTGCAGACGATGCTATCTCGTCCAAAACGACCTCGGTAGTATCGAAGCTTCGTGAGGTAGAATTGTATGTGCCGTTGACATGAATGGAGGGATTAACGAGCTGAAGTGTTCCGTCATACGCCCTTCCCCATCTGGTATAGACTCTGACATTTTCACCCTCGGCGTTGTTTGCATTCATTCCTCCGAGTGGCGTCACTCTGAGTCTGCCGTTGCTCTTTATCTCGGCGACCATCGCACCGAGAGTATCCATATGCGTCTCGATCAAAAGTCCGTTTTCGGCATCAGCCCCGCCGAGATCAACGAGCACACCGCCCTTATTTGTGAGTTTTGCGTTAAATCCGAGCAGCTCATATTCGTTCTTGACATAAGCGGCGGCTTTATCGGTATATCCCGTAGGGCTATCGATGGCAAGTATCTCGCAAAGCTTTTTCAAAATAAAATCCGAATAATCCTTAAAATTCACTTCAATGTTATCCATTCTTTTCTCCATGTTCAGCAAATGCTTTGACGATGCCGATGATTATATCGGCAGCAAGATCCAAGCCCTCGACGGTTATATGCTCATAAGGGCCGTGGAATGCGTGACCGCCCGTTCCGAGATTGGGGCACGGAAGTCCGAGTGCCGAAAGTCTTGCTCCGTCGGTACCGCCTCTGATAGGCGGTGATTTCGGCTCAAGTCCGATCGATCTTATTGCTTCTTTTGCGCGATCGACGACCTCCATATACGGCTCGATCTTATCGCGCATATTGCCGTACGAATCTGTAAGCTTTAGCGAAAGCGTACCCTTGCCGTATTTTTCATTAAGTATATCCACTGCGTGGGTGATCGTTCTCTTTCGAGCCTCGAAACACTCTCTCGAGTGGTCGCGGATTATATAATGCGACTCGGCGTGCTCGACATCCCCCGAGATGGACGTCAGATGATAAAATCCCTCATAGCCCTCTGTGTTCCTCGGGGTGTCCGCCAACGGGAGCATCGAATTAAGTTCAACAAGCACGAGTGCGGCATTCACCATCGTATCCTTGGCAGAGCCGGGGTGAACATTAAATCCCGACGCGATAATATCGGCAGAGGCGGCATTGAAGTTCTCATACACTATCTCGCCCTCATCGTCTCCGTCAACGGTATAGGCAAAGTCCGCGTCGAATTTTTCAAGATCGAAGTTCTCGGTACCTCTGCCAACCTCCTCATCGGGAGTAAAGGCTACCGATATCTGACCGTGCGGAATATTTTCGGCAAGCACTCTCTCGACCATCGTCATTACAGCCGCAACGCCTGCCTTATCGTCGGCACCGAGCAGGGTCGTTCCGTCCGTGGTGATAAGCGTTCTGCCGCGAAGATCGGCAAGATGCGGAAAATCGGAGACTCTCAGCACACGTCCGCTATCACCGAGCACCACATCGCCGCCGTCATAGTTTTCATGGATCTGCGGCGAGACATTCTCGCCCGAAAAGTCGGGCGAAGTGTCCATATGTGCGACAAATCCTATCTTCTTCTTTGATTCATACCCATCGGTCGCGGGGATCTTGGCATACACGACCCCACCTGATCTGTCGAGGTCAACATCGGATACGCCCAGCTTTGAAAGTTCGTTTTTCAGGACCTCGGCAAGAGCGAAGACATTGTCGGACGATGGTGTGCTGTCGCTTTCCTCATCCGATCTTGTGTTTATCTTTACATATCTTAAAAATCTTTCAACTGCTTCCACGGAAAATCTCCTTGGGTTTAATGTTTATTATCGTTTCGGACTAAGATCTGCCCGTAGAGCCAAATCCGCCTTCTCCGCGATCGGTATCATCAAGAGCGTCAACGATCTCGAACATTGCTTGAGGGCAAGGCATCACGGCGATCTGTGCGACACGCTCGCCCGATGTCAGCGTTTGCGACATATCCGAGTGATTATGAAGTGCGACCATTATCTCGCCGCGGTAATCGCTGTCGATCACGCCGACCTTGTTTGCCGGTGCAAGTCCTCGTTTTGAGGCAAGTCCACTTCGAGCAAAAACAAGTCCGACATATCCAACGGGAATTTCAAGTGCGACACCCGTGTGGATCATGACCGTCTGACCGGGTTTGATCGTTATATCTTCATCGGTGAGAGCGTAAAGATCAGCCCCCGCCGCACCCTTTGATCCGTAGGTCGGAAGGTGTGCGGTCTCGGAGAGCTTTTTTATTTTGACTTTTATCTGTGTGTTCATTTTGTTATCCGATTAACTTATTTGACCTCGCAGTCAAATATCTTTTTGACGTGCGGGATATCAACTGTCAGCTCTCCTATCATAACGGCAGGCTTATCGTTCTCGATCTCAAGCGGCTGAATGCGGTAAGATCTTCCCGACCATCCCGATCCGGGGGTGAGATTTGCGTGATATGCCATCCACCAATTGCCGTCATCCGCCTCAAAAACAGAGCAGTGACCCGGTCCTGAGGTCTTGTAGCTGACCTTCAGAATAGGCTCATCCGATTTTACCCATGAATCGGGATCGAGCGGATCGTCGCCTTCAAGAGCCAGATATCCGATGCAGTAATCGTCTGTCCAGCTGCCGTTACCCGAGAAAAGTATATACTGTTTTCCGTTAAGATTCAGCGGGCAAGGACCTTCGTTGACGCAAGGAGATTTCGTCTTATAATCCCAGCTGTCGGGCTTTGATATCAGAACTCTTTCGCTGTCGATCGTCCAAGGATTGCTCATATGGGCAATATAAAGGTACTGTGCGACATCGACATTGCCTTCCCAGCCTGACCAGACGGTGTAAAGCTCGCCGTTGTATTTGAACACGGTGCCGTCGATCGCCCACTTGTCGGTGGGATCGGTCACCTTACCGACAAGCTTAAAGGGTCTTGTCGGGTCTTGCGATGTGCCCTTAAGGCAGTACATACGGTGATCGGCGTTATCGCCCGAATTATCCTGCATTGCGACATAGATGTACCATTCGCCGTCCACATAGTGAAGTTCGGGTGCCCATACCGCCTGGAAAGAGCCGGCAGAGAAAACCTGACTGCCGCCCGTGTAAGAAACGTCCTCAAGATTTTCGAATTTTGCGACCTTGACGCCGCCGTCGCTCCAACAGTAATAGTAGTAGCCGTCGTGCTTGATTATATAGGGGTCGTTGCCGGGTCGAGACTCGGTATTACTGTATTTGACGGTGGTTATTTCGTCTTTGCAGTTAAATGTGCGGGGGAAATCCGTAGTATCGACCACGAGATTGCCGTCCTTTACAAAAAGCTCGATAAATTTATCGAGAGCGATCTTCATACAGTCGGGATCATATGCGGATATCGCGATGGTCTTTCCGGATGCCGAAAAGCTGAACTGATTTTTGGAAAGGCTCGCGTATGCTGTCTCGGACAGAGCTCTGTTGGTTTTGCCGAGAATTATCTCGCATTCGGTGGGATCTTCGCTGTCGCTCTTAAATTCGGGCACTTTTCCGACAGCGTCGAACAGATCTCCCCTAAAACCACTGTAGATCTTGGTATATGCCGACGATCCGCTCGTCGCTCTCACGATCTTGTACTCTGTCTCTTTGTTCGAAACGATGGTGATGGGTTCGCTCTTTTGCGTACCCGCGTCGGTCGTTATGCTGCCGTCTTTATTATCACCCGAGCATCCCGAAAGCGCCGAGAGTGTAAGAATTGCCGATGCAAGGACGGACAAAACCGATATAAGTTTTCTGCTTTTTATTGCCATGGCTTTGATCAACCTTTCTTGACTTTTTGTTTTTTGTTTTTTCGGGTCATCACCCGAAAAGGTTCGTCTTTTGTTTAATTTCCGACCACTTTTTTGACGATCGCCTTCATTTGAGCGTCAAGACGCTCGACCTCGGAGACGATCTTGAACTGTGTACGAGCACGATCGAGATTGTGTCCCTCTCTTGCGATCTTGAAATATGTATCGCCGAGCAGGTGGTCGGTGAGAAATCTTATGCCGCACTCGAGGGTCATCAGCTTTACCGAGAACGGGAACAGCTCGGTCTCCTCCTTGGTACAGCTTCCCTCGATGCCCTCGACAAAGCCTTTGGTAAATGCCTCGAATCTTTCAAGGTCAAACCCGACCTTGGTAAGATCCTTTTCATCCTCTGCGGCGGTGGCAGCACCGAATCTGAGGGCGTCGCCGTAATCGTAAAGCAGTGAACCGGGCATTATGGTATCGAGATCGATAACACATATTGCCTTGCCGGTATCGTCGTCGATCAAAACATTGTTGAGCTTTGTATCGTTATGTGTAACACGAAGCGGAAGTATTCCCTTTTCGATAGCATCTGTGACGACATCGACATCCTTTTCTCTCTCAAGCACGAACGCGATCTCGCTTGAAACATCTGCCGCTCTGCCGAGAGGATCTGCCGCAAGAGCCGCCTTGAACGCCTCAAAGCGTGATCTTGTGTTATGGAAATTCGGTATGGTCTCGACAAGCTCTTCGGACGGGAAATCCGAAAGCATGGTCTGGAAACGACCGAATCCCTTACCCGCCTCGTAAAAGAGCTCGGGGGTGACGGTATCGTAGCTTGTTGCGTCCTTTACGAGCTTATAAACTCTGAAAACGCCGAGATCGGTCTCGACATAAGGTTTGCCGCACTTTGTCTTTACGATGGTAAGTGTCTCTCTTTCGGGATCTCCTCCTGCGGCGGCAATCTTTTTCTTCAAGTACTCGGTCACACGCTCGATATTGTTCATGAGTCCTTTGTAATTTGCAAACACGGTCGTGTTTATTCTCTGAACGACAAAATCGTTTACGACATATGTGTCGTTGATGTGACCGTTTCCGAAGGGAGCAACATCGCTTTCGATGCCATAAGCCGCAAGGATGTCCGAGATGTTGTTTTCTGTTGACATGTTATTGCTCTATTCTGCCGCACTGATGATCGCGGCATAAACCTCTCTTTTTTTTATTTTGATACTTGATTATATCACAAAATCCACCAAAATGTCAATAGCTTTTATTGACTTTTGAAAAAAAGTGTGGTAAAATATATATACGAACAACCAAATATCATTATTCCAAAGCAAAGCGAGGTCAAACATTATGTTTATGTCAAAAATTCAAAGCAAAATGATCACCGCTCTCTCAGCATGTCTTGCCGCCGCGGCAATACTTTCGGGATGCTCGGACACACCCGAGGACACGAAGGGGAGCACGGATGTGCAAACAACGCTCGCACCGACTGCCGATACAATTACGGTACCAAGCTCCGAGGGAAACAAGGATCGAACTCTCACCGTAACTTTCGGCGACAAAGTTTCATCGGGAGACGGCGCCGTGCTGCTCGAAGTTGCCAAGAGCGAATTTAAGGCAGGGGCAACCGTCAAGGTCGAGCTGCCCGAGGGTGAGCATTATCTCGCGATCAGCATCTCCAAAGATTATGTCGATGAGGCGATCGTTTATCTTCCGAGCGGCGTCTTCAGCTACACCATCCCGAACCTTGCATGGAGCTATCCGAGTGAGCTTAAGAGAGTGGCAAAGCACACGGTAAGTGCGCGCATTCCGAGCGACGACGAACTTACGGCAGTTCAAAATCTTGCGAGAAATCCGCTTGATCTGATAAGCAAGGATTCAAAGATCAAAAATTACATATACGCCGCATGGTCGGGGGATGTATATCCTCATGCGACAACATCGAGCGTATGCCGACTTTACGACAGCGAGGAGTCTAAATATCAATTTGAAGCCAGAAATGCGATAGACGGCATCAAAAAGAACACCTCGCACGGCTCGTATCCCTATCAATCATGGGGACCCGACTCGAATTTCAGCGAGAAAAATGGGTACATAAAGATCGATTTCGGACACGAGGTGAATGTTGACAGCTTGAATATGTACATAAGAGCCGATTTTCCGCATGACACATATTTCAAGAAAATGAAGGTCGAATTCTCGGACGGCAATTCTATGGAATTTGACATTGAAAAGACCGCGGACGAACAGAGCTTTGAGATCGGCGGTGTTAAGACGACCTATATTAAGATCACGAAGCTTGAAAAGGACGACCACAACGGATGGGCGGCTATCACCGAGATAGAGGTCATGGGAACTCACGTTAAAGAATAACTCCAATTAAAATCGGCAGGGTTAAGACCCTGCCGATCGTGATTTGAGAATTATTTGTTCTCGAGATATGCAACAAGCTTGTCGATCGTGTTGATCTCGGACGAGAGTTCAACGGTCACTCCGAGAGCGTCCTCAACGGTGATGAGAAGCTCTGCCGTATCGAGAGAGTCAAGTCCGAGTTTTTCAAACGAAACATCGGTCTTTATCTCGGATGCATCAACGCCTTTATACTCGGCAACAATTGCAACGATCTTTTCCTTCATAAACAAATTACCTTTCTTTCGCCCGACATGCATGAGAGGGCTGATATATTTATCGCTCATCGCGTCATCTTCTTGTAGATTATACACCCTAACCGAGATAAAATCAAGAATTTCGGGTGATTGTTAACAAAATGTTAAAGAAGGTCAAAGAATATGCTCTGAATATTCGTCTCGGTTATTGACAATCGAAAAATATTGTGCTATAATACAGTCAAAACTAAAGTGCGGAAGACTCCGCGGCACTCGGAAGGAACACCGATACAATGAATTCACAGGCATTCAAAAACGAAAATTACACCATGCTCTTTGACTTTTACGAGCTGACCATGGGAAACGGCTATTTCGCAAGCGGCAAAAAGGACACGATATCCTATTTTGACGTGTTTTTCAGAGACATCCCGGACGGCGGCGGATTTGCCATTGCGGCAGGTCTTGACCAAGTCATCGAGTATATCCGGAACTTAAATTTCACTGACAAGGATATCGCATATCTTCGCGGAAAGAATCTGTTTTCAAGCGAATTTCTCGACTATCTGAAGGGCTTTCATTTCAGTGGCGACATATGGGCTGTCCCCGAGGGAACGCCGATATTCCCGGGGGAGCCGATCATGACAGTCCGTGCCCCGGCGATCGAGGCACAGTTCATAGAGACATTTCTGCTCTTAACGCTCAATCACCAATCGCTTATCGCAACAAAAACGAACAGAATAGTCAGAGCCGCAAACGGTCGTCCGGTATCCGAATTCGGTTCAAGACGCGCGCAAGGCACTGCCGCGGCGATACTTGGCGCGAGAGCCGCTTACATCGGCGGTTGCGACTCGACGGCATGCACGATCGCCGACGAGCTGTACGGCGTCCCTGCAGGCGGAACGATGGCGCACAGCTGGGTGCAGATGTTTGACAGCGAATACGAGGCGTTCGACACCTACTGCAAGATTTATCCAAACAGTGCGACACTTCTTATCGACACCTACAACGTCATAAAGAGCGGTCTGCCGAACGCGATCAAAGCATTCAAGGCAAACGGCATAGAGAAATGCGCGGTCAGGATCGACTCGGGCGATATTGCGTATCTCTCACGCAAGGTGAGAAAAATGCTTGACGAAGCAGGTCTGCCTAACTGCAAGATCGTCGTATCCAACTCGCTTGATGAATATATCATCCGTGACCTGCTCAACCAAGGCTCGCAGATCGATGCGTTCGGTGTCGGCGAGCGACTGATCACATCGAAATCAGCCCCCGTATTCGGCGGTGTTTACAAGCTTTGCGCCGTTGAAGACGAGAGCGGCAACATCATCCCGAAGATAAAGATCTCCGAAAACACGGCAAAGATCACAAATCCGCATTTCAAAAAAGTCTACAGAGTCTTCTCAAAGGACACCGGCAAGGCGGAGGCGGATCTTATATGCGTTCACGATGAGAGCTTTGACGAGACTCTCCCGCTCACGATCTTTGACCCCGTCTACACATGGAAACGTAAGACGTACGAAAATTACGAGCTTCACGAGCTTCTGGTTCCGATCTTTGTGTCGGGCGAGCTTGTCTATAACAGACCCACGACAGCCGAGATAAGGGCATATTGTGCCGATCAGCTCTCAAAGCTTTGGGACGAGGTTAAACGCTTCGAAAATCCGCACAACTACTATGTTGACCTCTCCGAGAGGCTCTGGAGCATAAAACAAGATATGCTCGGCGGCAAAGGCGGATCGCCAAAGGAATAATTGACACACAAAACACACCCGAGAGATGCTTTGAGCAAATAAAAGCATCTCTCGGGTATTTGTATATCATTATTGATGATCTTATTTCAGCATTTTTTGTATACCGAGCATTTTGCGGATCTTGCCTTCGTAGATGACCGAAAGTCCGGCGACGGCGTAATCGAAGAGCAGAAAGGCGACATTGCCGAGGATCAGGACTATCCACAGTGCCGCATCTTCTTCGACGCCGAACACTCGTCTGCCGAGAAAGATCAGCAAAAACAGCATTGCATTCACAAAAACGAGTTTCAGCAGGTAAGACAAAGCTCTCGGGAGCTTCTCAAGCAAATATTTTAGTATCGGATATATACCGACGCAAAGGATATACATCGGTGTCACGAAATAAGTCGGGAACAAAATAAGGCAGAGTGCCGATGTGACGGCATAGACGAAAAGGGCATATTTTACACCCATCTCTATCAGTGCGAGAACGACGACGAGTGAGGCAAAGGCGGTAAAGGTCAGATCAAGATCGCCGAGAAGACCGCCGAGCCAGAGAATAACGACGCTTATCGCCGAAAAAACGGCGGAAAGCACTGTTTTTTTGATCGATTGTGCTTTTTTTCGTCTCACAACAACTCTCCTTTCGTGATCGATCAAATCAAGCGATGATCATCAGCAGGAGCAGAGATCTCCGCCCATGCATTCGCAACAGCAATTTGCGCATATCATCGCCTGACAAATGTCGCAAACGGTGCAGTCGCCGCCGTTTGAATCGGATCTGTATGTTTTATAGGTTTGCGAATAACTTCCGCTTTGCGCTCTGATATCGTTAAGAGCCTGTCTGTACTCGGTATTATTCGGGTCAAGGTAGCAAGCAGTCTCGAAGAATCGCATCGCATCATAATAGTATCCGCGCCTTGATTTCACAACGCCCATAAGAAAGTTCCATTCGGCGTTTCTGCCCTGCGCGGGTATGCCGGAAAGGATGATATCAGCCTCCGAATATCTGCCCTCGTTGATCAGCGAGCGCGCATGCACAAGCTCGCCCGAATAGGTCGAGTTGTCGCTCGAATAAGATCCCGTCGATGACGAGCCGCTCTTTTGACCCGAGCGTTCCTTGCGGATGGTCTCGTACGCCTCGTTTATCTCTTTCATCTTTTCCTGAACGAGGTCGGACAGCGGACTGTCTACATAATTATCGGGGTGATATTTTCTCGCAAGGTCGCGATACGCCTTTTTTATTTCATCGTCGGTCGCATCTCGCGAAACGCCGAGAACCTTATACGGATCACTCATTCATGTCTCTCCCTTTTGCATTTGTGATCTTTGCCGCCGCCCTCTCGAGCATCTTTCTGCTTTTTCAGTATTCTGTCAACCTCACGCGGCATTCCGAGGCAGAGTATATTGTGAACGATCGAGAGTATGCCCCGATCGTTAAAATCGATAAGATCAAGTGCGCGGACAGCCTCTGACAGTTCGAGCTTCAAGGCGTCCGATATGCGTGACTCAAACCCATCGGTCGCATATTCGCCCGAAACAACGAAAGGATTATATCCCCCGCTCTTTAAGTCGGACGGAATATCATCGAGCGCATCGACCATATAGATCCATCTTCCGACATGAAAGCCGAGCTCGTAGAGGCATCTGCGAAGGGCGTCGGTCGTCACGCCGTGCGAGAAGATCGCCCCAAGGAGTGCCCCGAAGTGATCGGCAGGCGGATACGGACTTTCGGACAGAGCTTTTTCGGCATTTGCTATACCTTCAAGTTCGTCTTTTACGATCGGCTCTATATCCGAGATATCGCACGTCTTTTTTGATCTGTTAAAGAGGCGTTTGGAACTCGGTACACAAAGTTTTGCAAACAGTCGCCGAAATCCCCTTTCATCGTCGATATCGTCGAGCAGATCATAGTAAAGCAGGAGCGATGCCGCCGAGGCGGTATAGCGAAGTGAGGGATTTTCCTTGACATACGGACGTCTTGCAAGCGGATGTGCAAGACAGCGTTTTTTTCCGAACTCGACAGGGTCACAGGATCTGTCGGATGTGCCCATTCTGACGAGAGCGAGGAAAACAAAATCGTACGAAAGAGAAAAAGAAAATGCCTTTTTCATCCTGCCCATCGTGCGACACAGACCGCAATAGAGGGCACGGTAAAACTCATTTTCTTTAACCAAAAGCTCGGGAGTGCAGGTTTTTATGTATCCGAACATGACAACACCATTACCGATATAACATATTTTCAGATCGAAACAATTGTAATAAAAGAAAGTAATCCTGCTGTAAAGCAGGATTGAACTTTTTGTAAATATTGGTATCGGGAGGCAAAACAGGGGGCTTACTTACATGACTTTCCGTCATCTTTGCAATTGTCGGACCTGTTTTGGCTCTTTTGACAGTCCTTTGCCTCGGTTTTGTTTTTCGTGTTCTCGGGCATCTGCTGATCTGTTCTTTTTTTGCTTTGATCTTTCATTTTTGAAAAAATCTCCTTAAAAGATATTTACAAAGCAATTATTATCTGATATAATATAAAATATTCACTGCAAAGAAAATAAAGGTGGTCAAATGAACATTTCTTATCCGCTGAAGCTTAGTCCCGTATTTAAGGAAACGATATGGGGTGGTGAGCGGCTCAAAACAGATTTTCACAAGCAAAGCTCTCTTGAAAGGATAGCCGAGAGCTGGGAGCTTACCTGCAGACCCGATGCGATGAGCAGGATCGCATCAGGTGAGCTTGCAGGGACGCCGATCTCGGCTGTGGTTGATAACACAAAGCGATTTCCGCTTCTTGTCAAGCTGATCGACGCAAACGACAAGCTCTCGATACAGGTACATCCCGACGACGAATATGCCGCACGTCACGAGGGCGGCGACACGGGAAAGACCGAGGCATGGTACATCGTCGATGCAAAGCCGGACGCAAAGATCATATACGGCATGTGCGACAAATACGACCGAGAAAGCTTTCGAGAGGCGGCTCTGTCGGGAAAGCTTGAAGATATGCTAAACTATGTGGGTGTCAAGAAGGGCGATCTCTTTTTCATCCCGTCGGGCATGGTCCATGCCATTGGAGAAGGAATACTTATCGCCGAGGTTCAGCAGTCATCCGATCTCACATATCGTGTGTACGACTATGACAGAAGAGACAAAAACGGAGCACGTCGCGAGCTTCATCTCGAAAAGGCACTTGATGTTATAAGGACATACAGCGAGAGCGAGATCGAGTCCCTATGCTTTTCGAGAGGCAGAGACGGCGATGATCTGCTCGTAAACTGCGACTATTTTTCGATAAGATCGATCTGCTCCGACACGATCGAGGATGCGTCGGGCGGATTTGTGCATCTTCTCTGTCTGTCGGGAGAGGGCGATGTTGACGGTGTTCCCTTTCAAAAGGGCGACAGTCTGTTTTTGGCGACGGGATCGGGCAGACACGCGATACGCGGCAATTTTGAAATGCTGTCAATAAGAGGTTTGATCGACAGTTGACTCAAAGCCCGAAAATACAAGCAGATCGGTGATGAATGTGAGCGTATCCGGCTCGATGTTTTTCTCGCTTCGGTCGCTGCCGCCGATACTGCTGATCTTTCCGTCAGACATGTACGGAATAACGAACCTGAATGTTATATTGTCGTTGGTCTCATCGTTCACCGTATATTTCAGCGAGTATCCGCATATATCGATGAGGCTCTTTATAAGTACGAGATCGACGTCGTGACCCTCGATAAGCTCGGCGAGTTTTCGCATATTGGTCTCCTCGACTGCGCAAAACGGCGGATAGATGACCGAAAACGTGATCGAAACTACCGTTTCGCCGTATTTATTCTCGAAAATATTGATACGAACACGCTTGTTTCTCGTCATCTCGCACGAGAGCGTAACGATATGCACATAAAAGAGCAGCATATCTCTGAAATTAATGCGATTGTGATTTTTCGTCACCTCGGGCGAGATATTTACAATAACATCGTAGCCGAGATTTCTGAACGCATCGGTAGCTCTCTCGAACAGCGACGACACCGATTGGCTGAGTGCACAGACATAAACGCTCTCACGATCGCGAAGTACATTACTCACGAGGCGTTCGAGCCTTTTACGTATCTTGTTACTCGCCATGCTCTCACCACCGGCATCGGTCAGTCTGCTTTTTATATCGACATATTTCACAATTTCGCAAACATCCTTTGCGTAGGACGAAAGATTTTTCTCAAAGCTTGTCACGACAGTGCCCGATGCGGTTGACTGCATATAGCTGAGAAATATCCAAAGCGTTGCGGGATCGCCCTCCCATTCGTGCATGGCAACAAACGCAGACGCATCCCTTTCGCCGGTAAAAACATGGAGAAGAAGCGGGTCCGAGAATTTCGATATTCCGTCAAGCAATTCGGAGTCGGACGGACTTAAGTGTATATGTATATCGGTTCTTCGTTTGGGCAGCTTTATCTGCTTTACCGCCGCATCATTTTTATAAACGACGACCCCGTCCGCGTCACACACGACTATCGGCATCGTCAATCCGTCAAAACCCTTAACATCGGTCTTAAATTTCATCTTTTGATTCCTCGCTCATTCTGTCAGGATGCGATCTTATGACGATTTTTCGACCACAAAGATCCGCAGTCTCTATTATACACCAAACACACCCCCTTATGTCAAGTGTTTGTGTGAATTATCGGTGTCAAAAATGTTACATTTTAATAAATTATCAAAAAAACACTTGCAATAAGTAATTTTTTGTTATACAATGTATACGCAAAAGTTTGTGCGCAAAAAAGCGGGACAGGCTATGCAGATCAAAAACCATTTATTCGGAGGAATTATTTATGTCAGTAAAAGTTGCCATTAACGGCTTCGGCAGAATCGGCCGTCTTGCTTTCCGTCAGATGTTCGGTGCAGAGGGATACGATGTCGTTGCCATCAACGATCTTACGGATCCCAAAATGCTTGCTCATCTTCTTAAGTATGATACCGCTCAGGGCGGATACTGCGGCAAGATCGGCGAGGGTGCTCACACCGTAGAGGCAGGCGAGAACTACATCGTAGTTGACGGCAAGAAGATCACCATCTACAGCGAAAAGAACGCAGCAGATCTTCCCTGGGGAGAGATCGGCGTTGACGTCGTTCTCGAGTGCACCGGTTTCTACTGCTCCAAGGAGAAGTCGATGGCACACATCAACGCAGGCGCAAAGAAGGTCGTTATCTCCGCTCCCGCAGGAAACGATCTCAAGACCATCGTTTTCAGCGTAAACGAGGATACACTTACTCCCGAGGATGACATCATCTCGGCAGCATCCTGCACCACTAACTGCCTTGCTCCCATGGCAAAGGCTCTTAACGATTTCGCTCCCATCCAGAGCGGCATCATGTCCACCATTCACGCTTACACCGGCGACCAGATGATCCTTGACGGTCCTCACAGAAAGGGTGACCTCCGCCGTGCAAGAGCAGGTGCGGCTAACATCGTTCCGAACTCCACCGGTGCTGCAAAGGCTATCGGTCTTGTTATCCCCGAGCTCAACGGCAAGCTCATCGGCTCCGCTCAGAGAGTTCCCGTTCCGACCGGCTCCACCACCATCCTTACCGCTGTTGTTAAGGGTGCAGACGTAACCAAGGAAGGCATCAATGCCGCTATGAAGGCTGCAGCTTCCGAGTCCTTCGGCTACAATGAGGATCCCATCGTTTCCTCCGACGTTATCGGCATGCGTTACGGTTCTCTCTTTGATGCAACTCAGACCATGGTTGCAAAGATCGCTGACGACCTCTACGAGGTACAGGTCGTTTCGTGGTACGACAACGAGAACTCCTACACCAGCCAGATGGTTCGCACCATTAAGTATTTCGCAGAAAAGTGCATTAAGTAATCTTTTCTCAAAATATTCTTCCAAGAAACATGACCCTTTGCGGTCATGTTTCTTTTTTGTCAAAAAGTGTCCGCACAAAAGTATTTCTTTGGCATAGGATGAAAAAGAAAGGCGGTGCTTAAACTGAACGATAATGAAAAAAACGACATCGGCAGGCTGATCGTCTGCGTGCGGACCGCAAGCGGTGCGATACCGGTCAAGGGTGCTTTGGTGAATGTCCGAAGCTTTGAGATCGGGGAATCATCTGTCATCGCATCGCGGACGACCGATATTTCGGGAAATACCGACACGATCGAGATCGCGACCCCGTCTGTCGATCTTTCGAAGTCTCCCGGGAGCGAAAAGGGCTACACATCGGTGGTGATCAATGTATCACGCGATGGGTTTGTATCGACCGAATTTATCGGTGCGGCGATCTTCCCCGGGGTAACCACGGTACAGCAGGTAAACCTTGTGCCATCGGGCGAGTTTTCGGAGCGGTACGACATGCGTGTATATAACGAAAGCGAGGCGGCGGATCTATGACAGGATCGACATTTCCGATGATTCCTGCATTTATAACCGTACATCTTGCCGCTCCAGACACTGCGGCGGCAAATGTTCGGGTATCCTTCCCCGATTACATCAAAAATGTCGCGTCGAGCGAGATATATCCGACATGGCCGACCGAGGCGTTAAGAGCGAACATTTGGGCACAGATCTCTTTTGCGCTGAGCAGGGTCTACACCGAATATTACAGATCGCAGGGATATGACTTTGACATTACAAATTCGACCTCAAGAGACCAATCGTTTGTAAACGGCAGAGATATTTTTGAAAACATATCCGACATAGTTGACGAGATATTCAACAGCTATATCAGACGGCGCGGAAATATCGAGCCGCTCTTTGCCGCCTACTGCGACGGAGTGCGAACCACCTGTGACGGACTGTCGCAATGGGGATCTGTCGATCTTGCACGCTCGGGGCTTGATGCGCTCGAAATATTGAAGAGCTACTACGGCGAGGATATTGAGATTGTCGATAATGTTGACATAGCCGAGATCGAGGACAGCTATCCGGGCGTTCCCCTATCGATCGGAACAAACGGAAACGAGGTCAGGCTAATTCAGCTCAGGCTGAACAGAATATCGACAAATTACCCCGCAATACCGAAGATATTCCCTGCCGACGGGGTTTTCGGGCAGGAGACAGAGCGAGCTGTCGAGGAATTTCAAAGGATATTCGAGCTTGGCGTTGACGGTATCGTCGGCAAGCGAACATGGTATCGGATAATTTATCTGTACAACGGCATAAAGAGGTTATCCGAGATAATATCGGAGGGGATCGCCTACGGTGATGTCGAGCGTCAATTTAGTGAGGAGCTGTCTGTCGGCTCGAGCGGTCGCGATGTGGCAGGAGTGCAATATTTTCTCACGCTCATATCCGAATACAACGACGAGATCCCCGCACCCCCGATAAGCGGCGAATACGACGATGCTACGGCGGCATCTGTCGAGGCGTTCCAAAGGGCAAACGGTCTTGAGGTCACGGGAATTATCAGGCTCGAGGATTGGCGAGCCATATACAACAGCTACTCGGGAATAATCGCTTCCCTGCCCGATTCCGAATTTGTCGATCGTGCGCGTCCCTATCCCGGTGTCACACTGCGGATCGGTTCAAGCGGACGGGATGTGGAATATCTCCAAGATTATCTGAGGACGATCGCATCGGTCTATCCCGAGATACCGTCGGTAGAGGTTGACGGCATTTTCGGGCAAATGACCGAAAATGCGGTGATTGAATTTCAAGAGTGGCGCGGGATACGGGCAGACGGCAATGTCGGCGCGGTAACATGGGAACAGATCGGCGAGGTATATGACGAGATCGTCCTCGGATATGAGCGATCACCATCGCAATACCCGGGATACGAGATCGGGCAGTGAAAGGAGATTTTGACATGGATCTGCGAAATGAAAAATTAACGGTGATCGAAATACAGCAAAATCTTCTTGAGCTGTACGAGTCGGGAGTCGATCTGCCGTACGTTATTCCCGACGGGATCTATGGAGAAGAAACGCGCTCCGCGATAATCACATTCCAAAGACTGTATTCTCTCCCGACAACCGGCAGGGTGGACGATCTCACATGGCAAACTCTCTCGGGGGCTGCCGAGGTCGCCTATGCAAGAAGATCGGAGGCATCGGGTATATTTCCTTTTTCGGAAAGGCTCGCATCGGGAATGGTCACAGCAGGCGAGCGATCAGATCTTGTCGCGATAATACAGATAATGCTCGGCAGGCTGTCGGGATATGACTACGAAAAGACAAAGATCGACGGCATATACGCTGACGAGACCGAGCGGCTTATCAAGGACTTTCAAGAACTGAACGCCCTGCCTCAAAGCGGAAGTGTAGACAGATCTACATGGAACGCCCTTGCGTCGGCTTACAACAACGCACTAAGAGGAGATACAAACATCTGATCCTGCAAATTACTGCATAGAACTCGCATAATCAGGCAAAAATCACCTTCGCAGACGATAACATTGGCGGAGGTGATTTTTGTTATGCAGAGCAAATTTACAAGGTCTGCGGAGGAGTCATTAAACAGAGCAGAGGCGTTCGCGCACGATATTGGGGATCACTACATCGGAACGGAGCACATTCTCCTCGGTATCCTGGCGGACGGGAGAAGTCCTGCGGCAAGGATACTGTCATCGTGCGGCATTACTCTTGACAGGATACAAAAAAGCCTTGAGATCGGCGATCAAAATGACAATATGCCCATCGAGATGAGCATACAGGCAAGGCATATCATAGAGGGTGCATACATGCAGGCGATAAGCGAAAAATCAACGCTCATATCGACCGAACAGCTGCTCTATTCGATCGTGAACTCTCCCACCTGCCGTGCGGCTAAAATGATCGTTTCGGCAGGTGGAAATCTCTCGGACATCGGAGGCGAGCTTATCGGCAGACAAAATCTTTCTCCGAGTGTCACCTCGGTCAAAGAAAGGCCCGAGAAAGACATGCGATATCTTGAAAAATACGGCAAGGATCTCACAAAGCTTGCGGCAGAAGGAAGATGCGATCCGCTGATCGGGCGTGAGGTCGAGCTTGAGACTCTGACACGCGTGCTTTGCCGAAAGAAAAAGAGCAATCCCTGTCTTATCGGAGAGCCGGGAGTGGGAAAGAGTGCGATAGTAGAGGGACTTGCCCAAAGGATCGCCGACAAAGATATACCCGACAAGCTGATCGGCTGTCGGGTATATCAGATCGACATGGCATCGATGCTATCGGGAGCAAAATACAGAGGCGAATTTGAAGAGAGGGTGCGCGGGGTGATCAAGGAGGCATCATCAGACAAAAAGGTGATCCTCTTTTTGGACGAGATCCACACATTGGTCGGGGCTGGGTCTGCAGAGGGTGCGGTTGACGCGGCAAACATATTAAAGCCGGCATTAGCACGCGGAGATATCAAGCTGATCGGTGCGACCACACCCGGAGAATATCGTGCGATAGAGCGTGACGGTGCGCTCGAGAGGCGATTTTGTGCGGTAACTGTAGACGAGCCGACGATCGATGAATGCGAAGAAATGATCATGGGCATACGCGAAAGATACGAGGTGCACCATGGGGTAAAAATATCGCCATCTGCGGTGCGTGCGGCGATTTCGGTATCGTCAAAAATGTCAAGCGGAAAATATCTGCCCGACAAGGCGATCGATCTCTTGGA
Source organism: uncultured Lachnospiraceae bacterium (assembly GCA_964582375.1). Taxonomy (GTDB): domain Bacteria; phylum Bacillota; class Clostridia; order Oscillospirales; family CAG-272; genus CAKSQF01. The sequence continues at coordinate 136,523 of CAZORL010000001.1, read as the reverse complement.
CGATGTCTCGGCGAAAAAGGGGCTGTTTTTCAACGACAAAGGATCCGACGAGCCGCCGATCGTGACCGATGCTGACATTTATGAGTTTTATGGGGCAAATGTTAATTGTTTTTGCAAAAGTCGGGGCAGTCGTGTTCTGTATGAAAGGCTCTCCTCAAGGGTGATCGGGCAGGACGGTGCGATAGAGCGTGTTCTGCGAGGGCTAACTGTTTCGGAGCGATTCGGAGACGGCAAAGGGCCGCGAGGAATTCTTCTTTTTGTCGGTCCGAGCGGCGTCGGCAAGACCGAGCTTGCGAGCGTCATGGCAGACGAGCTTTTTTCTGGGGGCAGATCGTTTGTCAGGCTCGACATGTCCGAGTATACAGAGAGACATGATATCTCAAAAATGATCGGTTCGCCTCCGGGATACATCGGCTACGGTGAGGGCGGACGGCTTACCGAGGCGGTCAGGCGGCATCCGAACTCACTTGTTTTATTTGACGAGATCGAAAAAGCGCATGCTGATATCTTCAACATTCTTCTTCAGATCGCCGACAACGGCATGATCCACGACGGTGCCGGGAGATCGGTCGATTTTCGGGGAGTGCTGATCGTGCTGACATCAAACATCGGATTTTCGCACGGCTCTTCTTCACGGGTAAGAGGGTTTGCCGATCGATCGGACGAGGTTGACGAGTCAGCTGTCAAGGCTGAGCTGTCGAAAAGATTCGCGCCCGAACTGCTCGGCAGGATAAGCGAGATCGTGATTTTTAACAGGCTCGACACCTCGGATCTCGAAAGGATCGCCGAAAAAGATCTGTCCGAGCTGTCGAAAAAGCTTGCAAAAGACGGATATGAGTGCGTGTTTGACGAGAGCGTTTACAAATATTTGGCAAGAACCTCGAGCGGCAGTCTGTACGGTGTCAGAGAGCTTCGTCGAGTGATCAAAAGAGAGATCACGGAAATGATGGCAGAAAGGCTTGTCGAGAAGGGCAAGTTTTTCATACGCGCAAACTCGGACGAGGTGTGCATTTTAACATTTTAACAAGATAATTTTTGACCGATATCCGAAAAACCATAAAAATCGGGTTCGGTCAAAAAATTTACATAAACACCGTTGAAATTTGACCCCGTTTCGTATATAATCTTCATGTGTCTGTATGACATTGTTTTGTACCGACAAATCTCAAATGCGGTAGGTGTTTAATGAAATTACTAAAGAAAATAAGAGGCAGGACCTTCTTTTATGCGGTAGCGATCATCATTCAGCTTGCTTTTCTTGTGTTGATACTGTCACTTGCCGGAACATCGAAGTTATGGGTCTTTGTACTGCTTGAATTTCTGTCATTTTTAATGATGGTACATGTCATAAATTCGGAGTCAAATCCGAGTGTCAAGCTTGCATGGATCGTGCCTTTGCTCGTCTTTCCGCTGTTCGGCGGTGTTATTTATGTTCTGTTCGGAATGAAGCATCCGATAAGAGATCGCAAATTTCTTTACAGAAATGCGGACGAGCTGACATCGAAATATGTTGCCGATGACACCGAAGTGATGAACGAGCTTGAGGCGATCGATCCGCACGCGGCAGGTCAATGCAGATATCTTTCAAACAACGGCTTTCCCGTTTTCAGGCACACAAAGACAAGCTATTATCCGCTCGGCGACGACAATTTTCCGATCCTTCTCGAAAAGCTCGAAGGAGCAAAGAGATTTATATTCATGGAATATTTCATCATCGAGAAGGGCGAGATGTGGAACAGCATTCTCGAAATACTCAAAAGAAAGGCATCCGAAGGGCTTGATGTCAGGCTGATATACGACGATGTCGGCTGTCTTTTCAAGCTTCCGGACAAATACGAGAAAGAGATTGAGAGCTATGGAATAAAATGCCTTGTTTTCAACAGATTCAGACCGTTTTTATCGATAATCATGAACAACCGCGATCACCGAAAGATCACAGTCATAGACGGCAACATCGGCTTTACGGGCGGAATAAATCTTGCAGACGAATACATTAACAAGACAAGCAAATTCGGGCACTGGAAAGACACGGGTGTAATGATCGAGGGCGAGGCGGTTCGAAATCTGACCCTGCTCTTTCTCAACCAATGGAATGTAACGCACACAGAAGACATTGAGCTTGAAAAGTTCATGCCGACCGAAGATTGCAAGGAGATAGAATCGGACGGATTTGTTCAGCCTTACGGCGATTCACCGCTTGACAGTGAGATATGCGCGGAAAATGTCTATCTGAACATCATCAACAATTCAAAGAAATATCTGTACATATTCACGCCCTATCTGATAATCGACAACGAGACCGTAACAGCTCTCACTCTTGCGGCAAAGCGTGGTGTGGATGTTCGTATCATAACCCCCGGCATACCCGACAAAAAGATCGTTTATCAGCTGACAAGATCCTACTACCCCGTCCTCATAAAGCACGGCGTAAAGATCTACGAATACACCCCCGGATTTGTACATGCGAAATCATTTGTATGCGATGACGAGATAGCGACCGTCGGATCGATAAATCTTGATTACAGAAGTCTCTACCTCCACTTTGAATGCGGATGCTTTTTCTACAAAAGCAGTATAGTCAAAGAGGTCAAGGAAGATTTTCTAAAGACGCTCGAGCGTTCGACACCCGCAAAGCAGATGAGCATAAGGACGGGAGCTCTTGGGCAGATCTGGTACGCACTGCTCAGACTTTTTTCACCGCTGGTATGATCTCAATATAACGAAATAACGAAAACATCGATCACATTTTGACTTGTGATCGATGTTTTTTGTCGAATTTAGTAGAATGTTGCGACCGGTTGCTCCGGTTGAGTGGTCATGGCTACCTGTGAGGCGGTCAGTACGGGACCGGCACCACGATAGATCTTATGCTTTTCGATGGAAATCTTTGCGGTGACTATCACCCAATCTCTTGTGTTAAGGGCGACGTTTCCCTTATAGTTGCAAACAAATGCGCAGTAGCTGACATCGTCCGAACAGCAGACCATAACATGTCTGCCGATGGCAAAGCTGCCCTTGCCGAGTTTTGGCGATGTCGCGACGATTCCCTTGAATTTGACGGTCTTGCCGTTATATTTTTGAGGCTCTTCGCTTATATCGCGATACCATTCGGCAAAATCCTCGTCCTTTATCTCGATTATCGGAGCGTTTATATCGAACGGCAGAGGATCTTCGATATTATCGTAAACAAACTCGCCGTCTTCAAATTCATATCCTATGGAGCAACGCCTGTTCACTCCGCGAATGATCTTATGTATCTCGGTCTGATCAACATCTCGCGGTGCACGATTAAGTATGACCGACTCGCAAGACTGAAGCTTATCGACTGTGAGCTGGCGCATATTGGCATTGTAGCTGACAAATGTCGTGCAATCGGTAAAGAAGATCTCTTGATAGACCATCCAGCCATTCGGCAGTGCGCTGTAGAGATCGTTCAGCATCCACATGCCGTTATACTCTATGATGACTCTCTCACACCCATGCTTTTTGCAAAGGCTGTCAAGATTTTGCTCGGTAAGTCCGCTTTGATCGTCGATGATCTCAAGGAAAACATTCGGAGCGGCAAATGCAGTCGGATCGTATTCTTCAATTCCCTCCTCGCAAACAAGGAGAAGGAAACGCTCTCCCGAATTGAAATTCGGATCATTCAAAGTCTCCTGAATTACTTTTGTCTTACCGCCCTCTAAAAAGCCGGTAAAAAGATATACGGGTATTTCCATACAAAAACCTCTCAATCGACGGCAAAAAGCTTTGCTATCGCACTCTTGTCAAGTCCTGAGCCTATTACGCAAACACGACCGATAACGATAGCCGCACCGTATCTGACATCGGGCTCTCCCGGAACATAATCAAAGTGTATCCATCTATCATCCTGTCCGCAAACGATGCCCTTTGCGCGGAGTATTGTGCCGTATCGGCTGTTGCTCGAAAGCTCGCCGAGGATCTCGCTTATCCTCTCGGGTGTATATTTTGCAGTTGTTTCGATTCCCCAGCTTGAGAAAACATCGTCCGCATCGTGATCATGGTGGTGATGGTGGTGGCACTCGCAATCGGGATCGTCGCATTCATCCTCATCGTGATGGTGATGGTGGTGATGCTCGTGATCGTCGTCGTCATCGTCATCGTGATGGTGATGATGGCACTCGCAATCGGGATCGTCACATTCATCCTCGTCGTGATGGTGATGGTGATGGTGATGCTCGTGATCGTCGTCATCATCGTCATCATGGTGGTGATGATGGTGGCACTCGCAATCGGGATCGTCGCATTCGTCCTCATCATGGTGGTGATGATGATGGTGCTCGACATCATTTGCGAGGCGTTCAAGCTCTGCTTTAAGCGTTGCGGTATGCTCCATTGCCTCGATGATCTGCGTGCCCGAGAGCTTATCCCAATCGGTGGTAACGACCGTTGCGTCGGCATTCTTCTCGCGAAGCATTTCGACCGTCTCGGCAATCTTTGCATCGGTCATCTTGCCTGTGTGGCTGAGAACGATACAGCTTGCGTTTGATACCTGATCGTCATAGAACTCGCCGAAGTTTTTCATATACATCTTGCATTTCGAGGCATCAACGACGGTTGTGAACGAGGTAAGCTCTACACCCTCGTCAATGACCGTCTGAACAGCTCTGACAACATCCGAAAGCTTGCCGACGCCCGACGGCTCGATCAGTATACGCTCGGGAGCGTATTCGTCTATGACCTTGCGAAGAGCCTTGCTGAAATCACCGACGAGCGAACAGCAAATGCAACCGCTGTTCATTTCGGTTATCTCAACGCCGCATTCGCCGAGAAATCCGCCGTCAATTCCTATCTGACCGAATTCATTCTCGATAAGAACGATCTTTTCGCCTCTGTATCCGTCGGCGATAAGCTTTTTTATAAGAGTTGTCTTTCCCGCGCCGAGAAAGCCCGAGAAAATCACGATTTTTGTTTTCGTCATCTATATAACCTTCTTTTTATTATTTTTTGTGAACATCGATATTCTATCACTTAAGAACACAAATGTCAATACAATGTCAAGAATTTTTTACAAAAATCAGAAAAAAAGATACAAAATTCCGACTGCCGCACCAAGGGCGAGCCCGACGAACACATCGGAGATATAATGAACACCTCCGACCACTCGGCAAAAGGCAAGCAGGACTGCCGCCGCGAAGAGAGCGATCGACACCGCAGGGCAGATCGGATAAAATGTTGCCGCTATTACGGATGCGGAGAAAACATGTCGGCTCGGGAAGGATCGTCCCTTCTTTCGTGCATTCAATATCTCCTGCAAATGCAGTTTATCATATGGTCGTGCTCGATCGATAAGATATCGGAGCAGCGACACAAAGACAAACGAGATCGCAGGGATAAGCAAAGACGCAAGAGATCTGTCCGATCGACCGACAAAAAGCGAGATCAGCAAAAGCAGGTAGGACAAGGATATGCCGATCACAAGCACTTTATCGATGATCATTACAAATGCCGACAAATATCTGTTTTTTGCCGCAAAGGCATTTAGCTTTTCATAGAAGTGTGGACTCATGAGAGAAGTTCCTCTGCGTATCGCACTGTTTCCATTGCATCGGCGGCATATTTGTCCGCGCCGACCGAACGCGCCCATTCATCGGTGACAACAGCTCCGCCGACAACCGTCTTAACATCGGGGCATCTCTTATGCAGGACCTCGAGGGTCTCCTGCATTGCGGGAAGAGTCGTTGTCATGAGTGCAGAAAGCCCGACAAGTCTTGCTCCTCTTTCGATTGCCGCATCGGCAACGGTATCGGGAGGGACATCTTTTCCGAGATCTACCACATTATAGCCGTAATTTTCAAGCAGTGTTGCGACGATGTTCTTTCCTATATCGTGAATATCGCCCTTCACGGTAGCAATTACGACCGTATATTTGCCGCTGTTTTTCGGAAGGGTCGCCTTTATCTTCTCAAACGCCGCACTTACCGCATGGGCGGCGGTGAGCAGTGACGGAAGGAAGACCTTCTTTTGTTCGAAATCCGTGCCGACACGGTCAAGGGCGGGGATGATGTCCTTATTGACTATATCAAGCGGATCGCGTACCCGAAGTTCTTCAAGTGCAAGCTCACCCGCCTTATCCGCCATGCCGTTGACGATCGCACGGTAGAGCGTAATATCATCGGACACCGCACCCGACGGCGTGGCGGCAGGAGTGTCGAGGGCCGCATTTATATAATTTGCGCAGTTTTCGTCCCTTGCGAGTATGACTTCGGCGGCTCTCATTATTCTCATTGTATCAATCGAATATGGATTGATTATCGCGGCAGAAAGTCCGTTCTGCATTGCCATCGCAAGAAACGTCGAGTTGACCGCCTCGCGATCGGGCAGTCCGAAGGAAACATTTGACACACCGAGGCTCGTCCTAATGCCGCATTCATGAAGCCTTTTTACGCATTCAAGCGAAACGATCGCGGCATTCGGCTCGGCGGACACAGCCATGGCGAGAGGATCTACTATTATATCCCGCTCGGATATACCGTATTCGGCGGCGGTTTTTATTATCTTTTTGGCAATATCTATCCTGCCGTCGGCATCGCCCGGAATACCGTTTTCGTCGATTGTCAGTGCGATAAGCGTTCCGCCGTATTTTTTCACAAGAGGAAATACGGCGTGCATGACCTCCTCTTTTCCGTTTACAGAATTTACAAGAGGTTTGCCGATATAGGCGCGCATCCCGACCTCAAGCACGACAGGGTCACTGCTGTCGATCTGAAGCGGAAGATCGGAGACCGATTGCACCGATTCGATCGCCTCACGCATAACATCCGCCTCGTCGATGCCGGGCATACCGACATTGACATCAAGGACAAGCGCACCCCTCTCAGCCTGACCGACAGCCTGTTCGGTGATATACGCCATATCGTGGGCTTTAAGTGCCTCTTTAAGCTTCTTTTTACCGGTCGGATTGATCCTCTCCCCGATCGGAACGGTCGTGCCGTCAAAGAAGACCGTTTTTGAAAATGAGCACACGGCAGAGTGGCTCTTTACACATGGCAATCTAAGCGGCATATCGGATGTTCTTTTTACGAGTGCAGAGATAAATTCGGGAGTCGTTCCGCAACATCCGCCGATAATGGTCGCACCTGTTTTGACAAGTTCCGACATTTCATCCGAAAAGCTCTCGGGGGTGGCGGAATACACAAAATCCTCTCCGACTTTATCGGGAAGCCCAGCGTTTGGCTTTGCGATCATCGGCAGTGAGCAGACAGACGACAGACGCTTTACGGTATCTGTCATGTCTTTTGGACCAAGTGAGCAGTTCAGCCCGATCGCGCAGACCCCGAGGCTCTCAAGCATCGTCACCATCGACTCAGGTGTACCGCCGGTGAGCATTCTGCAATCGGAGCCGTAAACATTTGTGACAAAGATTGGCTTGTCCGAATTTTCCTTTGCGGCGATTACCGCGGCTTTTGTCTCGTACATATCGGTCATCGTTTCGATGACGATAAAATCATACAGCTTAGGATCAGCCGATCTGACGAGAGCGGCAAAAGCGTCAACGGCATCCTCAAAGGGCAGATCTCCAAAGGGTGCGAGCATTTTGCCGGTCGGACCGACATCCAGCCCGACATAAAGCTCTCTGCCCTCTTGCTCGGCAACCTCTCTTGCGGCATTTGCACACGAAAGAGCTGATGCGGCAAGGCGAGAGCACTCGGCAAGATCATATCGAATACCGTTTATTCCGAACGTGTTTGCGTATACGGCATCCGCACCCGCATTGTAGCAGGCAACGTGATGTGCGGTAATGAGCTCGGGATGATCGGCACCGAAGGTCTCAGAGCACTCATTTGGTCCGAGCCCCGCGTTTTGAAGCGACGTTCCCATTCCGCAATCGAGATAAAATATCTTCTCGCGGATCTTCTTTGTTATATCGGTACGCAAAAGATCACCCCTTATATTCCGATGATCGATGACAGATTATCGGATATCTTTTTGGCAACATCGGCATCGTTCATCGAGTAAACATGTACGGCATCGACACCGTTTGCGTACAGATCGATGATCTGCTCGGTGGCATATGCGATCCCTGCCTGACGCATTGCGTCAGGGCTGTCGCCGAATTTTTCGACTATTCGTCTGAACTTCACGGGCAGAGGCGATCCCGACAGCGTACATATACGAGTTATCTGCTTCGCCTTTGTTACGGGCATGATTCCGGCGATCACCGGGAGCGTGATACCGGCATCTCTGACCTTGTACATAAAGTTATAGAAAATATTATTGTCAAAAAACATCTGAGTGGTGAAGAAATCACATCCCGAGTCTGCCTTTTCCTTCAAATGGGTTATATCGTCGTCAAGGGTCGGCGATTCGGGGTGTCCCTCGGGGTAACACGCACCGCCGATACAGAAATCGCCGGATGCTCTGATAGCACCGACAAGCTCGCAGGCGTGCTTAAACTCTCCGGGAACATAGCCCGCGGGAAGGTCACCGCGCAGGGCAAGTATGTTTTCTATGCCGGCGTTCTTTATAAGCTCAAGTTTTTCCGATATTCCTTCACGCGATGCGCCGACACAGGTAAGATGTGCAAGTGCCGTCACTCCGACTCTTTGAAGATCGGAGGCTACGGAGAGCGTGTACTCGGACGATCCGCCTCCAGCACCGTAGGTGACACTCATGAATGAGGGCGAAAGAGCTGCGATGCTCTCGGCGGCGGCGATCACGCTTTGAACGCTCGATGAAGTCTTTGGCGGAAAGACCTCGAAGGAAAGTGTGTTTTTACCCGATGATCTGTTTTTTGAAAGTATTTCTTTGATTTTCATTGGTTTTCTTCCCCTGAAATTAATATCATTTATTATAGCATTTTTTTAAAAAAAGTCAATAAGAACGAGTGCAAATATTCCCTTGCAGAGCAGTAAAGATGTGATTTTTGTCAAACATACAATAACACGCCCCAAAAAGGCACAAAAGTTTGTGCAATTTTGGGTATTGATTTTTTTGAAAAAATATGATATCATATCATCTGTCGGAGGCATAGCTCAGCTGGTTAGAGTGCATGCTTGACATGCATGAGGTCATTGGTTCGATTCCAATTGTCTCCACCAATAAACCTCGGATGCTTTTGGCATCCGAGGTTTTGTTTGTATTTATCTGCAATCTGAAAAAGCGAAGAGTTATCATAGTGTTTCGCATTCTCCCTGCTGACGAGCACCTCGGATCTCTCGTAGTGGACGACGATTACACGGCGAAGTCGATCGACGAGGAGAAGATGCTTTTGCGCATCAAAGCACTGTTTCGTCGTACGAAGATCGCAAGCGAGCGACGAATAGCTATCGGGGATGATATTCTCGACAGGATCGGTGTGCGGACTCGGACACGAAACGATAAGATCAGAGGGACAAGTCTGAAATGAAGTCAACTCTGAAAGCAGTTATTGACAGCGAGTGTATCAACAAGAGGTTTAGGGAGAGCCGATCAAGGCTCTCGCTTACTCTTTTATTTGCGGGTGCGATCGCCGCGGCACTGCTCGGTGCTCCGCCGCCCGCTGTTCTTATCTACTCCTTGTGTGTACTGTTTATTATATTCAGGCACACTGAAAATATAAAAAGCCTCATAAAAGGAGAAGAACGGAAGCTTGGACTTTTCAAAAGTGAAAAGCAAGCTTCTCAAACCGAAGAAGGAAGTAAGGATAGCAAATGAAAGAAGGAAATATTCTTCACGGCTTTCATGCCGGAATTGACATTGGATCAACGACGGTTAAGCTTGCGATAATTGACGAAGAGGGCAAAACGGTATTCGGAAAATATCGCCGACATCTTGCAAACACAAAGCAGACACTGATCGGTCTGCTCGACGAGGCACGCGATTCGCTCGGCGATCTTGCGCTCTCCGCCTGCATTACCGGCTCGGGTGCCATCGGCATCGCAAAATCGCTGAATATCAAATTCGTTCAAGAGGTCGTTGCGGTAGCGACGGCACTCAAAAAGTATCATCCGCTCACCGATGTTGCGGTCGAGCTCGGCGGTGAGGACGCAAAGATCATCTATTTTGCGGGCGGACTTGACGAAAGGATGAACGGCGTATGTGCGGGTGGTACGGGATCGTTTATCGATCAGATGGCAGCTCTGCTTCAAACAGACGCCTCGGGGCTTAACACTCTTGCCGCAAATGCGCGAGAGATCTACCCCATAGCGTCACGATGCGGCGTTTTTGCCAAGACCGATATTCAGCCGCTCATAAACGACGGTGCGGCAAGAGAAGACATCGCCGCCTCGGTTCTTCAAGCCGTCGTCAATCAGACGGTTTCGGGACTTGCGTGCGGCAAGCCGATCAAAGGAAAGGTCGCTTTTCTCGGCGGTCCTCTGCACTTTTTGCCCGAGCTTAAGAAGCTGTTTATCAAAACGCTCGATCTCGGCAAGGACGAGGTGATCGACCCCGAAAATTCGCATCTTTTTGCCGCGATCGGCGCGGCAATGACCTCCGAGAAGGAAAACGACGGCTCGCAAAGTGAGATAAAGCTTTCCGAGCTTTCGCACGCCCTTTCGGAGAAAGGTGTTTCGGAATTTGAGACCAAGCGTCTTGACGTACTGTTCAAAAACGAGAGCGAATACAGCGAGTTTGTCAAGCGTCACGCCGAAGCGACAGTCAAAAAGGGTGATGTGACCACATATGTCGGAAACTGCTTTTTGGGCATTGATGCAGGATCGACCACAACAAAGCTCGCACTTATCGGCGAGGACGGCGAGCTTTTATATTCATCATACGAGAGCAACAAAGGCGATCCGGTAAAGACCGCCCTTGACTCGATGAAAAAACTGAGGGACACACTTCCCGCGACTGCAAGGATATCGCGTGCGTGCTCGACCGGATACGGCGAGCTGCTCTTGAAGGCGGCATTTTCGCTTGACGAGGGCGAGGTCGAAACGGTTGCACATGCAACTGCGGCAAAGTTTTTTGATCCCGAGACCGACTGCGTGCTTGACATAGGCGGTCAGGACATGAAGTGCATACGCCTCAAAAACGGTGCGATCGACTCGATCATGCTCAACGAGGCATGCTCATCCGGTTGCGGCTCATTTATCGAAAATTTTGCAAACTCGCTTTCGATGTCGGCTGAGGAGTTTGCCAAAGAGGCGATCTTTGCAAAAGCCCCGGTCGATCTCGGCACAAGATGCACCGTTTTCATGAATTCGAATGTCAAGCAGGCACAAAAAGAGGGTGCAAGCGTTTCGGACATTTCGGCAGGTCTTGCTTACTCTGTCATCAAAAACGCTCTGTACAAAGTCATAAAGCTTGCAAGCTCGGATGATCTCGGGCGTCACATAGTTGTTCAGGGCGGAACATTTTACAACAGGGCAGTCCTGCGCGCACTTGAGAGCATCACGGGAACAAATGTTGTCTGTCCCGACATCAGCGGTCTTATGGGAGCTTTCGGTGCGGCATTGATCGCAAGAGAACATTTCGACGGCAAGGAAAGCTCGATCATCTCTCTTGACTCGCTTGACAGCTTTTCATATCAGAGCAGAACGACCCGTTGCGGCGGCTGTGAAAATAACTGCATGCTGACGGTCAACACGTTCAGCACGAACAAAAAATACATCACCGGAAACAGATGCGAAAAGATGGTCGGCGCAAACGGCGTCGGGCAACGCGGAGAGGATCTGGTCGAATACAAGAGATCGAGGATCTTCGGATACGAGTCACTTACGGCAGAGGATGCTCCTCGCGGCGTCATCGGCATTCCGAGAGTTCTGAACATATACGAAAACTACCCGTTCTGGGCAACATTTTTCAAAGAGCTCGGCTTTTCGGTAGTTCTTTCGCCCTACTCAAGCAGAAAGATATATCAGCTCGGAATGGACAGCATTCCGTCAGAGTCTGAGTGTTACCCCGCAAAGCTTGCTCACGGTCATGTAAAATGGCTGATCGAAAAGGGAGTAACTACGATCTTTCATCCGAGTGTTTTCTACGAGCGCACCGAAAGCTCGGATGCAAAGAATCATTACAACTGTCCGATGGTCATCTCCTACCCCGAGAACATAAAGAACAACATGGAGGAGATCTCCGAAAACAATGTGAGATATCTCCACCCATTCCTTGCATTCACCGACGAAAAGACGGTCACGAAACGGCTTTGCGAGATATGCTTTGATGTCTGGTCGATCGACAAGAGCGAGGTAAAGCGTGCCGCCGCACTCGCGTGGGCAGAGCAAACGCGCGCAAAGGAAGATATCAGAAAAGAAGGGGCACGACTGCTTGACAAGCTGGAGCGTGAAGGAAAGTGCGGCATAGTTTTGGCAGGCAGACCCTACCACATCGATCCTGAGATCAACCACGGCATCCCCGAAATGATCGCATCCTTCGGGCTGTCGGTATTTACCGAGGACAGCCTTCCGCTCCCTGCGGGCAGCGGTCGTGAGCTTCGCGTACTCGATCAATGGACCTATCACGCAAGGCTTTATGCCGCCGCCGAATATGTCTGCGGTCGTGACGATCTTGAGCTTATTCAGCTTAACTCATTCGGTTGCGGTCTTGATGCGGTAACCACCGATCAGGTGTGCGAGATACTCGAAAATGCGGGCAGGCTCTACACGGTGCTTAAGATCGACGAGGTCAACAATCTCGGCTCGGCTCGAATCCGAGTGCGCAGTCTTATCGCCGCAATGAAGATGAAAAAGGCACTCTCCTGCGGTGAGGGGAACGACACGAAAAAATATGATTACAAGCGTGTCGAATTTACCAAAGAGATGTTTGATGAGGGATATACGATACTCGCTCCCTCGATGAGTCCGATACATTTTGACATATTGAAACCCATATTTGTGAAAAACGGATTTAACATCGTAATGCTTGACAAGCCGTCAAAGCGTGCGGTGGACATGGGGCTCAAATATGTCAACAACGATGCCTGCTATCCGTCGATCATAACCGTCGGGCAGATGATGGACGCAGTACTCTCGGGCGAATACGACACCTCAAAGCTTGCTCTCATGATGACGCAGACAGGCGGATGTTGCAGAGCAAGCAACTATGTCGGATTTATCAGACGTGCACTTGACAGTGCGGGGCTTTCTCACATCCCGGTCATATCGCTCAGTGCACAGGGGCTTGAGAAGAACAGCGGATTCAAGATCAAGCCGGGCATGCTCATCGATGCAATGAAGGGGCTTATTTGGGGCGATGTTATCATGCGTTGTCTCTATCGCACCCGTCCTTACGAGATCAAACTCGGTTCGGCAAACGCACTGCGCGACAAATGGATCGGCAGATGCTCGGACATTCTCTCGGGCAAGGTCAAAAAAGTCTCGTACAAAGAGATATGCCGTGAGATAGTCAGCGATTTTGATACTCTCCCGATATACGAGGACATGAAAAAGCCGCGTGTCGGCATTGTCGGCGAGATACTCGTAAAATACATGCCGATCGCCAACAACAATCTTGTTGAGCTTCTTGAAAAAGAAGGGGCAGAGGCGGTCGTTCCCGATTTTCTTGACTTTTTGTCGATGTGCATCTACAACATGATACCGAAGGTAAAGGAGCTTGGAACACAATATTGGGGTCTGCTCGTATCGCATGTCGGTATTGACGCACTGAAGGCACTTCGTGCGCCTGCGGCGGATGCGCTTAAAAACAGCAAGCGTTTCTCTGCCCCGACAGATATTGAAAAGACTGCCGAATATGCCGAGAAATATCTTTCGATCTGCAATCAATACGGCGAGGGATGGTTCCTTTGCGGAGAGATGATCGAGCTGATACACGACGGCGCACCAAATATAGTATGCGTACAGCCGTTCGGCTGTCTGCCAAACCATGTCGTCGGAAAGGGTGTCATCAAGGCGATCAAGAAGGATTATCCCTACTCGAATATCGCCGCCGTCGATTACGATCCGGGCGCATCCGAGGTCAATCAGCTAAACCGCATAAAGCTTATGCTCGCAACGGCAAAGGACAATCTCAGACAGGCACAAAGTCAGAGAAAGCGTGAAAAGGAATCCACTAAAGCGACGGTCGCAAAATAAATGAGAGAGGATCTTTTGCTCACGAAAAGTGTTAAAGGAGGACGTCGGACACGACTACGCTGTTTCTCTCATAAAGGAAGAGGTCGCACATTACAAGAAGGGTCTTGAGCGTGGGGAACGTTGTACAAGATCGTTGATGAGAGTGTGCAGGAAGACGGATCGATCAACATAAAGATCATAAAGCAGTACAACGCCTGCCCCGTCGGCGGTTATCTCGCCTAAAAACAAAAACAAATAACAACAAGCGTGTAGCCATGCGGCATAATTCCGGCAATGGTTACACGCTTTTGTTTTTCGTTACAGATCTCCGCTGATCGTTATGACCTACAAAGAGCTTGGCAATCAGAAAAATGATTTTTATGCCGTCTTACTTGCTTTGCGCATTTGAGGCAGCCTTATTTGTTATATTTCCTCTCCGAGCGAGTCAAGCTCTTCCATGAGGGTCATCATTCGTGTTTCAAGCTCTTCCGACTCGGAATAGAGTTTTGAGAGAAGGTCCGCATCACTTTGATTTTCATCGATCTCACGGGAGATCTCGTCAAGTCTCGTCTCTATTGTCGCGATCTCTTCCCTGCTCTTTTTTATCCTGTTTGCCACTCGTCTTTTCTCGGCAGACTCCTGTTTGCTTTTCATGTACTGCTTTTTAGACTCGGTCTCCGTAGATATCTCACATGTTGTCGAGGTGCTCTTTTGGGCAAAGCGTGAAACATATGAAAGGTAATCCTCATATGTGCCCATATAATCGCGCACACCGCCGTCCTCAAACGAAAGTATTCGTGAGGAGAGCTTTTTTATGAAATATCTGTCGTGAGATACCGCAAGGATCGTGCCGTCAAAATCGGTCAGTGCATCCTCGAGCACCTCTCGGGACATGATATCAAGGTGATTGGTCGGCTCATCGAGGAAAAGCAGATTGTATTTTGACAGCATGAGCTTTGCAAATGTTATTCTTGCCTTCTCGCCGCCCGAAAGCACGCGTATTTCCTTGAAGATATCGTCTCCTTTGAACAAAAAGAGTGCGAGTGCGTTTCTTATCTCGGTCTGCGAAAGGGTCGGATAGGAGTCCCACAGCTCGTCGATGACCGTTTTTTCCTCGGACAGGTTTTGGTTCTCCTGATCGTAATATCCGAGCCTGACATTATAGCCAAAGTCAAACACACCAAGGTCCTGTGTCGCATGTCCGCTGAGTATCTTAAGAAGTGTCGATTTTCCGCAACCGTTTTTGCCGATGATAAAGAGTCTGTCGCGCTTTTTAAGCTCAAACGAAAGTCCCTCGAAAAGCGTCTTGCCGGGGTAGCTCTTGGACAGACGTCTTACCGACAGCACATCGAAGCCGCTTTCGTCCGATTCGGCGAACTTCATGCGTATATTGTCGGGGAGTCTCGAGGGAGCGTCGATCTTTTCCATCTTATCAAGCTGTTTCTGCCTTGATTCGGCGGCAATAATGTTTCGCTCTCTGTTCCAACGCCGTTGCTGTTCGATATACGCCTCTATCCTTGCGATCTCTTTTTGCTGATTCTTGTACTGATGCTCGAGTATTTCGCGCTCTCTCTTTTTTTCGGCAATATATTTGTCGTAATTTCCGCCATAAAGCTTTGCCTTACAGTTTTCGATCTCGAGCGTTTTGCTCGTGACCTTACAGAGAAAATATCTGTCGTGTGAGACGACAATTACCGTTTTCGAGCAGGACGAAAGATATTTTTCAAGCCACTCGATACTCTCGATGTCAAGGTGATTTGTAGGCTCGTCCAGAATTATTATATCGGGATCGGACAAGAGAAGTCTTGCAAGTGCGACACGGGTCTTTTGTCCGCCGCTGAGCGTGGTTATCGGCACGTCAAAGAAATCGGCACCAAGCCCGAGACTTTGAAGCGTGCCCTTGCATCTGCCGACATATTCAAGTCCGCCGTCCGAGATAAATTTTTCGTGCATGGAGGCAAAGCGAAGTGCCGCCGCCTCGTCGCCGCCGTCCGCAAGCAGGCGCAGTCTTTCAAGCTCGTGTTCTGTATCGATCAGGCTCGAAAATGCCGCAAGCATCTCGTCGAGAACACTGCGATCGCTCGAATACTCGGCATTCTGCTCAAGCATGGAGACGGTCGCACCATTTTGGATATAGACACTTCCGCCGTCGGCAGAAAGCTTATTTGTTATTATTCGAAGAAGGGTCGATTTTCCCGCACCGTTTACTCCGACAATGCCGAGATGGTCGCCTTCATTTATCGAAAATGTAACACGGTCGAGGATCGTGTCTATCCCGACCGAGAAGGATATGTTGTCGCAACTTAAAGAAATCATTCATATACTCCGAAAAATCATTAACTCCATTATTATACAATCTTTTTGCAGAAATGTCAATAGATACGAAAAATTAAAAAATTATCGCTCAGCTATTGACCTTTTGCGACTTGCGTGGTAAAATAGACATGCGGAAATACAAAACAAAACGGAGAATACGAAAAAAATGAAATCTATTCGCAGTTTATACAAGATAGGGCGAGGGCCGTCCAGCTCTCACTCGATGGGCCCGGGCTTTGCGTGTGCAAAGATGCTCGCCCTCTACCCCGATGCAGATACGTTCAAGGTGACCCTTTACGGCTCGCTTGCCATGACCGGCAAGGGACACATGACCGACAAGGTCATCGCCGAGTCTCTTGCACCAAAAGATGTGATCATAACCTTTGACACATCAACGCCGTGTGAGACTTATCAAAACACAATGGACATTATCGCCTGCCGCGGAGAGCTTGAGATCGGTCGCGAGAGGGTCTACAGCATCGGCGGCGGTGACATAATTTTCGAGGGGCGCGAGAGTGAGATCGAGCCCGAGATCTATCCGCACAAAAAATATACAGACATAGCAAATTATTGCAGGGAGCACAATATACGCCTTTGGGAGTATGTCGAGCGATTTGAGGGCGAGGGGATACGCGATTATCTGTCCGATGTCTGGTTGGCGATGAAGGACAGCATAAACTGCGGTCTGTCCTCCGTCGGCACATTGGACGGTGGGCTGATGACAAATCGCAAGGCAAATTATCTGTACAATCAACGCCACATTGACGAATCCGCGCAAACGAGAGAGAACAGACTTGTCTGCGCATACGCGTTTGCCGTAAGCGAGCAAAATGCCGCCGCAGGGAGGATAGTGACCGCTCCGACATGCGGATCGAGCGGAGTTTTGCCGTCGGTGCTTCGCTACATGCAGGAGACGAGAGGATTTGACGACACCGACATTCTGCATGCGCTTGCGACGGGAGGTATCATCGGAGATCTGATCAGAACAAACGCATCGATCAGCGGTGCGGAATGCGGCTGTCAAGCCGAGATAGGGTCGGCATGCTCCATGGCAGCCGCCGCACTCGGAGAGCTTTTTGAGATGGGTATCGATCAGATAGAATATGCCGCCGAGGTCGCAATGGAGCATCATCTGGGGCTTACCTGCGATCCGATAAACGGGCTTGTGCAGATCCCATGCATCGAGCGAAACGCGGTCGCAGCCATGCGTGCGATAAACGCTCTGTCGCTTGCAAATTTTCTCACCGATACGAGAAAGATCAGCTTTGACACCGTCGTTGAAACGATGTACGCGACCGGTCGCGATCTGCTCGGAAAATATCGCGAGACGGCAAAAGGCGGACTTGCGGAACACTACAAGCACTAATTCCGTCTGCTTTGAGAAACATCCTTTAAGGCTATCGCGACGATCGGGGAGAGAATTATACCGGTGACGCCGCACAATCTATAGCCGACAAAAGCCGAAAACAGAGTAAGCAGCGGAGAAAGTCCGAGACGCGCACCCACGATGTGCGGCTCGGATATCTGTCTTATCACGAATATCACGACCGCAGATACGGCAAGTCCCAGTGCCTTTGCCCGCTCACCGACAAGAAACATAATGATCGCCCACGGTATGAGTGCCGTGCCGACACCGAGTGCCGGCAAAAGGTCGAGAAGGGCGATGATTGCCGCGATCAGCATTGCAAAATCGATACGCAGTATCGAAAGGGCAACAAACAGCTCGCCAAACGTCATGACAAGGATCAAGAGGTATGCTCTTGAGTATCTGCCGACACAGCGAACAATTCCCGCTCTGAGAGTTGCAAGCTTTTTTGAAACAGTGCTCGGAAGGAAGGACGCAAGTCCTTTTTCAAATCGGTCAAGATCCGAAAGAATGAGGCAGGTAGACATCAAATAAACAAAAAGCGAGATCATCCTCCCGGGAAGAGCCGCGGCAAAGTTTCCTGCCGATGCGGTAAGCTTTGAGAGCAGCTCGCCCGCTGTTTTATTGATATATTTCGTGACATGTTCGTACATGTGATCGGGCAGCTTTAGCCCAAGTCTTGCAAAAAGTGCGTCGATCTTCAATCCCTTTTCATCAAGCAAAATGCTGTCATCTTCGGTAAACACTTGAAGGATCTCAAGAGTCTCCGAGTAAATTCTTTTGCCGACAAAAAGAAGAGCACTCGCCAAAAGAGCCAACATGATCAGCGCAAGGAACACCGATACGACAAGACGCGGCATTTTTGTCCTCTTGCAAAGCGCACCTGCAGCACCGTCAAGCATGAGTGCGGTCAGCCATGCCGCAAAGAACGGAAAGAACAGATATTTTACAGACACAAAAAGAGCTGTTGCGATCGCCGCAAAGCATCCGATGTAGAAGGCGATCCTTTTATGCCGCTCAAAATCTTTGTTTTCAAAATCAAATTTCACACATCACACCTCTTTGTGTTATGATATTCCGGGCCGGGGCGATCTATGTTTTCGCAATACCTTGTCCATTTTGCGTGAATTTCAACATTTTTTCAAAAAATTCTCTTGACATTAGCAAGAAAAACGGGTATAATATTTAGGATACAACAAAAGATGGAGATACAGGATGAACATTGGAATTATCGGTGCGGGAGCTGCGGGAATGATGGCGGCGATCGTCTGTGCGCGTCGCGGTGCATCCGTGACGATCTACGAAAAAAACGAGCGTCCCGGGAGAAAGCTCATGATCACCGGTAAGGGCAGATGCAATTTGACAAATGACTGCACGCCAAACGAGTTTATTTCAAATGTACCCAAAAATCCGCGTTTCATGTACGGTCCGATATCGAGATTCACTCCATCCGACACGATCGCTTTTTTTGAAGAGCTTGGTGTTCCCTTAAAGACCGAGCGCGGAAACAGAGTGTTTCCTGTTTCTGACAAAGCGTGCGACATCGTTGACGCAATGGTATCCGAATGTCGGCGGTTGGAAGTTCGATTCGTACATTCGCGTGTCGCGGAAGTAATAAAATCGGAGGACGGAGCTTTATCGATCAAGACCGACAGAGAGGAGCGATACGACGCGGTATTTGTCGCAACGGGAGGGCTGTCATACCCAAGGACAGGCTCGACCGGAGACGGATACAGATTTGCGAGAGAGCTGGGCATAAATGTCACGAAACTCTCCCCTTCCCTGGTACCGCTTGAGGTCTGCGAGCGTTGGTGTCCGAAGCTTCAAGGGCTGTCGCTGAAAAATGTCGCGATACACTTTTTCGACAGCGAATCGGGCGGAAAAGAGATCTACAACGATTTCGGCGAGATGATGTTCACCCATTTCGGTGTCACCGGTCCGATGATACTTTCGGCATCCGCATATCTTCGGGACATTCGACCGAAACGATACAAAGCGGAGATAGATCTGAAGCCCGCGCTCAATGACGAAACACTCGACAGACGCATACTTTCCGATTTCAAAAAGTATTCGAACAAAAACTATTCAAACGCCCTATCCGATCTCCTTCCGTCAAAGCTTGTAAGCGTTTTTGTTTCTTTGTCGGGGATCGACCCCGAAAAAAAGATCAACAGCATCACAAGAGACGAGCGTGCATCCATCGTCCGTTTGATGAAGCACATGCACTTCACGGTAAGCGGCACACGCCCGATCGACGAGGCAATAATCACCTCGGGAGGCATTGACATCCGCGAGATATCGCCGAAGACAATGGAATCCAAAAAGGTCGGTGGGCTCTACTTTATCGGCGAGGTCATAGATGTTGACGCATACACGGGCGGATTTAATCTTCAAACGGCATTTTCGACGGCATATGTTGCGGCAATGTCGGCAACCGAACAAATATGAAAGGATACCAAAAGAATGATACAGATAGCAATTGACGGACCATCCGGCGCAGGAAAAAGCACACTGGCAAAAATGCTTTCGAAAAAGCTCGGGTATGTATACGTTGACACGGGTGCGCTTTACAGGGCGGTCGGACTGTTTTGTGAGCGAGCGGATATTGACAAAAGCGACAAGGCAGGGATAATCGCCGCACTTTCGGACATTTCCATCTCACTTGCCCATGACGGTGAGAGTCAAAAAGTATTCCTTTGCGGCGAGGATGTATCAGACAAGATCCGCACGCCATCGATATCCGAATGGGCATCGACCGTTTCGGCAATCGGTGAGGTTCGAGCATTCCTGCTTGACACACAGCGAAAGATCGCGAGGGAAAACAATGTTATAATGGACGGTCGCGACATAGGAACGGTAATACTTCCGGATGCCGATGTGAAGATATTTCTCGTTTCCTCTCCGACGGCGCGTGCAAAGCGTCGCAGGCTCGAATATATCCAAAAAGGCATTGACATATCGCTTGAGGAGACTGTCCGCGTCATGGCCGAGCGTGACGAGCGTGACTCATCGCGTGAGCTTGCGCCTCTCAAGGCGGCGGACGATGCGGTATATCTTGACAACTCGGACTTGACGATCGACGAAATGCTTGACGCCGCACTTGCGATAATAAAGAGCAAAACGGCAGTGAAGGAAGGTTAAGATATCCGAATGAATTTTTACACGGTTGCAAGAGCCTGTCTCGGAGGGTTCTTCAGATTCATTTACAACATAAAGATCATCGGCAGAGAGAACGAACCGACGGACGGGGCGTTCATGGTATGTGCAAATCACACATCAAACAGGGATGTCATAGTCGTTGGAGCGAGCTTCAAGAGGCAGGTTCACTTTTTTGCGAAAGCAGAGCTGTTCAAGATCCCGATACTTCGCCATTTTATCAAGGCACTCGGAGCGTTCCCGGTTGACAGGCAGAACGCGTCAGCCTCTCTCGGTCCGATCAAGATGACCCTTTCTCTTCTCGAGGAAGGCAAAACGGTCGGCATATTCCCGCAGGGCACAAGATGTCCGAGTGTCGATCCGAGAGAAACTGTCATCAAAAACGGAGTCGGAATGATCGAGTATCACGCAAAGGTCAAGGTCGTGCCCGTTCTGATAAAAACAAAAAAATGGAAGGTCGTGCCCTTTAGGCGTACATATGTGATCATCGGCAAACCGATCGAATACGAGTCGTTTGACTTTGCAAACGGAAGAGGCGTCGAATTTGCGGCGGCGTCGAAGAAGATCTTTTCATCGATCACCGATCTGATCGACACGCCGTGCGGCAAAGAAAAGAGCAAAAAGGTCAAGGATGAGTAAAGCGGAGATAACAGTCGGCAAATACGCGGGGTTTTGCTTTGGCGTAAAGCGCGCAGTGGACACGGTCGAGGAGCTTATAGAGGGCAAAAAAGAGGGCGAGCGAATATTCGTTCTCGGCGAGCTTGTACACAATCCGCGAGTTCTTGAGCGGATCGGTCGTGCAGGGGTCATCACCGCAGACGAGAACGATCTTGACGGGATATTTGCCGAAACAACAGAAAGATCCCCGAGCACCGTTGTGACGCGCGCACACGGAAGTACGTTTTCCGTAAATCAAAAGCTTGCCGACTTTTCGAGCAGAAACGAGTACTTCAAAACCGTCGATTGCACCTGTCCGTATGTTAAAAAGATACACGACATAGTGAGTCGGCAAACAACGGGCGGCGAGGCACTTCTTGTTATGGGAGACAAAAATCACCCCGAGGTCAAGGGGATCGTATCATACGCACGCGGCGAAACTGAGGTATTTGAACATACGGACACCGTAAAATTTGAAAATTATACGGAAAAATGTGCGATAATGGTGGCTCAAACCACCCAAAATTTGTCCGAATGGTACAAAGCGCAAGAACTTTTCAACAAACACTTGACAAAATTAAATATTTATGATACAATATGTAGTGTTACTGAAAATAGGCAGACCGAGGTCGAGCGTCTATCAAAAGAGGTCGATCTTATGTTGGTGATCGGCGGGCGGCAGTCATCGAACACAAAGAAGCTTTTTGATGTTTCAAAGCGAAATCTTGAGGCAACATTTCTGATCGAGGACCTGTGCGACATCACGCCGCAGATAACATCGCTTGCGAGGGTGGCAAGCAAAATAGGCATTACCGCAGGTGCATCGACACCAAGCGATATAATACAGGAGGTAAAAACCACTATGAGCGAAAAGCTTGAGAAAGAAAATTTCGAAGAATTACTTGAGGAGTCACTCAAAACATTAAATACAGGGGATATTGTAACGGGTACGATCACATCGATCACACCCACCGATGTACACGTCGATCTTTCGGCAAATGTTACCGGCATTCTTCCTTACGAAGAAATTGCAAATGCAGAGACCCCGTATAATGTCGGCGACACCATCGAGGCATTCGTCGTCAGAGTCAGCGACATCGAAGGTGTCGCAGGTCTGTCCAGAAAGCGCATTGAGCGCATTGACAGTTGGAAGAAGGTCGTTGCCGCACATGAGAGCGGCGAGGTCGTCGAAGGCAAGATCACAAAGATCATCAAGGGCGGTTGCATGATCGCTCTCGGCGCGATCGAGGCATTCATCCCTGCATCGCAGACCGGTATTCCGAAGGGTGAGGAACTCACTCCCCTCAAGGGAACGATGCAGAAGGTCAAGGTCATCGAGGTAGACACCGATCGTTCGCGTGCTACCGCATCGATCAGAGCCGTTCTCCGTGCAGAGCACAAAGAGGCTATGGCAAAATTCTGGGCAGAGCTTGAGGTCGGTCAGAAATTCACCGGCACTGTCAAGTCGATCATGCCCTACGGTGTATTTGTTGACATCGGCGGCGTTGACGGCATGGTACATATCACCGAGCTGACATGGTCTAGGATCAAGAATCCCGCTGAGGTCGTTAAGGTTGGCGACAAGATCGACGTTTACGTTAAGTCTTTTGACGCCGAGGCAAAGAAGATCTCGCTCGGTTGCAAGACCGAAGAGACCAATCCTTGGAATCTCTTCATCAAGTCCTTTAACATCGGTGATGTTGTATCCGCAAAGGTCGTCGGCATCACTCCCTTTGGCGCATTTGCCGAGATCATTCCCGAGGTTGACGGACTCATCCACATTTCTCAGATCACCGATCACAAGATCGCAACTCCCGCTGAGGTAGTTCATCTCGACGATGTTGTTCAGGTCAAGATCATTAACATCGACGCCGAGAAGAAGAAGATCTCCCTCTCCATGCGCGCTCTTCTTGAGGGTCAGGACGAGGAAGCAGACATCGACGCCGAAGGCGACGAGGAATAAGGTCAAATATGACTTTCAAACGGCTTCCGTTATCTAACGGAAGCCGTTTTTTCATGCTGAAAATCAGAAACCATAAATAGGGGAGCCGGGTCTCACAAATGAAAAAATTACTGAAATACATGAAAGATTACAAGCTCGAATCACTTCTCGGTCCGTTTTTCAAGCTTCTTGAGGCGGCGTTCGAGCTTCTTGTTCCGCTTGTGGTCGCATCGATCATAAAAGAAGGTATCGCAAACGGCGACAGGGGATTTATCGTTGGAAGATGCCTTATTTTGCTGGCACTCGGCGTTATCGGTCTTGTTTGCTCGATAACCGCGCAGTATTTTGCCGCAAAAGCAGCGATCGGGTTCGGAACGAAGGTTCGTCATGCCCTGTTCGAAAAGATACAATCATTTTCCTTTTCGACGCTTGACCGCCTCGGCAGGTCTACGCTTATGACCCGAATGACGAGTGACATAAACCAAATGCAGTCGGGCATCAACATGACGCTGAGACTTTTCCTCAGATCACCCTTCATTGTGTTCGGTGCGATGATCATGGCATTCACAGTCGATTACAAGTCGGCGCTCATCTTTGCGGTCGCCATTCCCGCACTGTCGGTCGTTGTGTTCGGCATTCTGCTCATCACGATACCGCTTTACAAGAGAACGCAGAGCAATCTCGACGGTGTTATGTCGGTAACGCGCGAAAATCTGACGGGTGTCCGCGTCATACGCGCCTTTTGCAAAGAAGACAGTGAGATCGTCGAGTTCAACAAGCGAAACGATCTGCTCAACTCCGCACAGCGTCTTGTCGGAAAGATCTCTGCACTGCTCAATCCCCTAACTTACGTCATCATAAATTTCGCCGTTCTGTTTCTGCTGTCGATCGGCGGAAAGCAGGTAAACTCGGGTGCGATCGAGCAGGGCGATCTTGTCGCACTCTACAATTACATGTCGCAGATACTGATCGAGCTTATAAAGCTTGCCAATCTCATCGTTACCATCACCAAAGCCATCGCCTGCGCAAACAGAGTATCGGCAGTACTTGCGATCGACGAACCGGACGAGCGCACATCCCCCGAGGTTTTGTCAAACTCCAAATCGTTTATTGAATTCAGAAATGTCTCGCTGACCTACAAGAACGCATCAGACAAATCGCTTGACGGCATATCATTTTCGGCAGAACATGGCGAGACTATCGGCATAATCGGCGGCACGGGTTCGGGAAAGACCTCGCTTGTAAATCTGATACCGCATTTTTACGATTCGACCTGCGGTGAGCTTCTTATTGACGGAAAAGATGTCAAGAGCTACGACACCGACCGTTTGCGCCACAGGATAGGCTATGTCATGCAAAAAGCCCAGCTGTTCAAGGGAACGATAAGATCAAATCTTTGTCTTGCCGACAGGTACGCAACCGACAAAGAGCTTTGGGACGCCCTTAGAGCCGCGCAAGCTGAGTCTTTTGTAAAAGAAAAAGGCGGACTTGATGCGCCTGTTGCACAGGGCGGAAAGAATTTCTCGGGCGGACAGAGACAGCGACTGACGATCGCACGCGCACTTGTCGGAGATCCCGAGATACTGATCCTCGACGACAGCGCATCGGCACTTGACTATGCGACAGATGCCGCTCTGCGTGCGTCACTTAGGGCACTTCCCTACTCACCGACCGTGTTTATCGTCTCACAACGCACATCTTCGCTCATGCACGCCGACAAGATCATCGTCCTCGACGACGGCGAGGCGGTCGGAATGGGAACTCACGACGAGCTTATGTCAAGTTGTGATGTTTACCGCGAGATCTACTACTCGCAATATCCGAAGGAAGACGGGGAGGAGGATCGCAAATGAAAAAGAACAAAAACAAAAGAGGGCAAAGCGGCTCATCGAACATAAAAAAGGTTCTGCATTATGTCAAGAACTATCGCATATTGCTGATCCTGACAATTATTCTCGCCGCAGTTTCGGTGGCTCTCACGCTCTATCTGCCTCTGCTGATAGGCGAGGGCATAGATGCCATCATTTCACGCGACAATGTTGATTTTGCGGCTGTATCCGATGTTATCATGAAGAGTGCGATCATTATCGTCGCCACGGCTGCCGCAGAGTGGCTGATGAACATCATCAACAACAAGATCTCCTTCAACATAGTAAGAGACGTCAGAAAAGAAGCATTTAAGAAGATACAAAGCCTTCCGCTGTCCTATATCGACTCGCATCCTGCGGGCGATATCGTCAGCCGAGTGATCGCCGATGCAGATCAATTTGCCGACGGACTGCTGATCGGATTTACACAGATGTTCACCGGAGTTTTGACGATATTCGGAACGGTAGGATTTATGATCTCGCAAAGCCTTGAGATCGCACTTATCGTTGTGATCTTGACGCCGCTTTCACTGCTTGTCGCAAAATTCGTTGCCGAGCGCACACATTCGATGTTCCTAAAGCAATCCGAAACAAGAGGCGAGCAGACAGCATTTATCGAAGAGATGCTCGACGGGCAGAAGGTCTCGAAAGCATTCTGCAAGGAGGCGGACAATCTCGAAAAGTTTGACGAGATCAACGGCAGACTCTCAAACTATTCTCTTCGTGCAACCTTCTTTTCATCGATAACCAACCCCTGCACTCGATTTGTCAACAATGTCGTGTACGCCGCAGTTGCGCTCGTCGGAGCACTGTCTGTCGTTTCGGCGGTTCAGAGCGGCAATCCCGATCTATTCTCGGTTGGTGCACTCTCGGCACTTCTCTCTTATGCCAACAAGTACACAAAGCCCTTCAACGAGATAACCGGCGTAATAACAGAGTTGCAGAATGCACTTGCGTGCGCATCGAGGCTTTTTGAGCTTATCGAGGAGACACCGCAGACACCCGATGCCGAGCGCGCGCGTATCCTCACTCATGCGGACGGTAAGCTCGACCTCTCGGATGTAAGATTTTCCTATGATCCGCAAAAGGAGCTTATCAAGGATTTCAGCCTGTCTGTAAAACCCGGTCAGATGGTCGCAATAGTCGGACCGACGGGATGCGGCAAAACGACACTCATCAATCTTCTGATGAGATTTTATGACGTAACCGACGGCTCGATCTCGGTCGATGGTCACGACATACGCAGTTACACAAGGCACAGTCTGCGCGCAAGCTACGGAATGGTTCTTCAGGAGACATGGCTCAAATCGGGTACTATCCGCGAAAACATCGTAATGGGCAGACCCGATGCCACCGACGACGAGGTGATCGCCGCCGCAAAGGCTGCCCACTCGCACAGCTTTATAAAGCGTCTGCCAAACGGTTATGACACTCAGATCGGCGAGGACGGCGGTATGCTCTCCCAAGGGCAAAAGCAGCTTCTTTGCATAACGAGAATAATGCTCTGTCTGCCGCCGATGCTGATCCTCGACGAGGCGACATCCTCTATCGACACGAGAACCGAGATGAAGATACAGGACGCCTTTGCCGAGCTGATGAAGGGGCGCACCTCATTCATCGTCGCGCACAGGCTCTCGACGATAAGGTCGGCTGACATCATTCTCGTAATGAAGGACGGCAACATCATCGAACAGGGTGATCACAAAACGCTTCTCGAAAATGGCGGATTCTACGCCGACCTCTGGATGAGCCAATTCAAGCGTTGAAATTTATCCGAAAAGGCGTTTTTTACACAGATTGTTCACAAACAAGGTGTATAATATAAGCACAAAGATTTGAAAGGACAACAAATAAAATGGCAAAGTTAATAAGATCCGAAAAATTCAGCGGAGTGGAAGGCCCGGTCGTAACGATCGTAATGGACGGCGTCGGCATTGCTCCCGCAGGTCCCGGCAACGCGGTATCGCGTGCAAACACTCCCACACTCGACAAACTCATGGCAAATTATCCCTGCGTTCAGCTCAAGGCACACGGCACGGCAGTCGGTCTTCCCTCGGATGACGATATGGGCAACTCAGAGGTCGGACACAACGCACTCGGTGCGGGACAGGTGTTCGCACAGGGAGCAAAGCTTGTTTCGAACTCGATCGAACAGGGCAAGATGTTCGCCTCGACCACATGGCAGGAGGTAACATCGAATGTAAATGGCAATGGTTCTACCCTGCATTTCATCGGACTTTTCTCGGATGGCAACGTCCACTCTCACATAGATCACTTAAAGGCGATGATCTCCCACGCCAAAGAGGACGGCGTGAAAAAGGTTCGCGTACACATCCTGCTTGACGGCAGAGATGTAGGCGAGACCTCCGCGCTCGATTATGTTCGCCCGTTCGAGGCGTTTCTTGACTCTCTGCGTGATGACGGCTTTGATGTCTGCATCGCATCGGGCGGCGGTCGAATGAAGATCACCATGGACCGCTATGAGGCAAACTGGGCGATGGTCGAGGAGGGCTGGAAGACCCATGTGCTCGGCATGGGCAGATATTTTGACTCCGCCGAGGATGCCATCACCACATATCGTGCCGAGACAGGCGTGATCGACCAGGATCTTCCCGCTTTCGTCATCGCAAAAGACGGAAAGCCCGTGGGAACTATCGAGGACGGCGACAGCGTTGTCTTCTACAACTTCCGCGGTGACCGTGCGATCGAGATCTCGAAGACCTTTGACGCAGGCGATGATTTTGACAAATTCGACAAGATCAGATCGCCCAAGGTATATTACGCCGGAATGCTCGAATATGACGGCGATCTGCACATTCCGAAGCATTATCTCGTAAATCCGCCCGAGATCACAAACACTATGGGCGAATATATGGCTGACACCGACATCCCTGTTGCGGCAATCTCCGAGACTCAGAAATACGGGCATGTCACCTACTTCTGGAACGGCAACCGCTCGGGCAAGTTCTCCGATCAGCTTGAGGTCTATATCGAAAAGCCGTCGGATGTTATTCCCTTCGAACAGCGTCCGTGGATGCAGTGTGCCGAGATCACCGATGCGATGATCGAGCTTGTCTCGTCGGGCAAATACAAATTCATTCGCGTAAACTATCCCAACGGTGACATGGTCGGTCACACCGGCAATATCGACGCGACGATCATCTCGCTTGAAGCACTCGATCTCCAGCTTGCAAGACTTCTCCCTGTTATCGACAAAATGCACGGTGCGGCTATCATCACCGCCGATCACGGTAACTCGGATGAGATGTACGAGCTTGACAAAAAGACCGGCGAGCCCAAGAAAAACAAGGACGGCTCTTACAAGGCAAAGACGAGCCATACGCTCAACCCCGTTCCCTGCATCATCTATGACAATTTCTCGGCTGATCGCTACAGCGTAAAGACCGACGCCAAATTCGGACTTTCAAATGTTGCCGCAACGACCGTAAATCTCATGGGCTACGAAGCACCCGACATGTGGGATGAGAGCATTATTGAGTTAAAATAATACCCGTTATTGATCGACCGAGATGTATGTCTCGGTCGATTTTGAGGTAAGAAGTAATATGTAACAGGTATGGATTTTTATTACAGTAATTACAGCAAGCCTTACGTTTCATTTTTTTCCAAAAAAAATTCACTTTTTTTCGTGATTTCTATTGCAAAAATGAAAATAATATGTTATAATAGGTGCGATCTTTATCGAACGATAGGATATTTACAAAAACTTTCGTAAAAGGGAGTAACCGACGGGACTTTCCCGTGTCTACGGCGTCAATACGGCATCGCCCGCTTTGGACTTAAATGGTAAGACTTTTATCGAGGAGCATCGACATCGACGCCTCGGTAAAGGTCTTTTTTTAAGAAAAAAACGGAGGAAAAACATGGACTTTTTCGAATTTTTCAGCGGTGTACTCTCAAATCCCATGCTTGCGGTATCGACCCTGCTCACGCTCGGCGTCATCCTTGTCAACGGATGGACGGATGCACCAAACGCCATTGCCACATGTGTCTCGACGAGAGCAATAGGCGTCAGACCTGCGATAATCATGGCGGCGATCTTCAATTTTCTCGGAGTTCTCGTCATGACATCGATCAATGCCTCGGTTGCATTTACCATATACAATATGGTAGACTTCGGAGGTGATTCGCATCTTGCGCTGATAGCTCTTTGTGCGGCGATGGCGGCGATAGTCATATGGGCTACGGTCGCGTGGTATTTCGGCATACCGACCAGCGAGAGCCACGCACTGATCGCGGGAATCTCGGGTGCGGCTGTCGCTATCCAAAACAGCTTCTCGGGCATCAACGGCGGTGAATGGATCAAGGTCATATACGGCATCCTGCTTTCGACCCTTCTCGGATTCGTTCTCGGATTTTTGTCATCGAAGCTGACTGTTCTGATATTCAAAAGCAAGAACAGACTGAAATCGGAGAAATTTTTTTCGGGCGCACAGGTTGCGGGCGGTGCGGCCATGGCGTTCATGCATGGTGCGCAGGACGGTCAAAAATTCATGGCGATATTCTTGCTCGGCGCGGCTATGGCAAACGGTCAGGGTAATGCAACCGCCTTTGATGTTCCGATATGGCTGATGGTGCTTTGCTCGCTGGTCATGGGACTTGGTACATCGATCGGCGGATACAGGATAATCAAATCGGTCGGCATGGACATGGTCAAGCTAAAGCCCTATCAAGGCTTTGCAGCCGACTTTTCGGCAACGCTTTGTCTGCTGTTATCCTCGCTCACCGGCATTCCCGTAAGCACCACTCATACGAAGACCACCGCGATCATGGGTGTCGGAGCGGCGCGACGGATATCAAATGTCAACTGGAGCGTTGTCAAGGATCTCGTCCTAACATGGGTATTCACCTTCCCGGGGTGCGGACTTCTCGGTTTTGGAATGGCAAAGCTGTTCCTCATGATATTTGCGTAAA
This sequence comes from uncultured Lachnospiraceae bacterium, assembly GCA_964582375.1. Lineage (GTDB taxonomy): Bacteria > Bacillota > Clostridia > Oscillospirales > CAG-272 > CAKSQF01. The sequence goes on along the minus strand of CAZORL010000001.1, from coordinate 106,328 downwards.
TTAATCTTATTGAACGAAAAGGAGCAAAAAAATGGCTAAGAAGAACAACAACTATTTTGAACTGATAAAAACACAGGCATCTCACTGCGTTGAGGCGTCCGATCTGCTCGAAGGCATTCTTGCAGGCTTTGAGGCGACACGCATTGACGAGTACAGGACGAAAATACACGCCATCGAGCACAACGCAGACGGTGTGCGTCACGACATTATGAGCAAGCTCTCGACCGAGTTTATCACCCCGATCGATCAGGAAGACATTCTGCGGCTTATTCAGATCATAGATGACATCACCGACGCGCTTGACGAGGTCGTCCTCGACATTTACATGTACTGTGTGGATAAGATCCCCCCTCATGCGGTCAGCCTCTCGCACGAGGTCAACGAATGCGTCCATGCTCTTCTTGATGCGGCATCAGAGCTGAAAAACTTCAAAAAACCCGATCTTCTCCGCGAAAAGCTGATAAAGATCAACGATATCGAAAGCGATGCGGACGATCTTTACACCGCCGCAATTCACGAGCTGTTTGCCAAAAAGACAGATGTCGGAGCGGTGATCGGCACAAAGGCGATCTACGATGCGCTTGAAGAATGTTGTGACCTTTGCGAGCATGCCGCGGACGTCATTGAGCAGGTCATAATCAAGAACACCTAAATCTAAGGAAGTGCAAATCAAATCATGGCAGATCTTTTTTCAAATGTATTAAACGTCACATGGCAACAAGCGGTAATGTGGGCGATCGGTGCGGCACTCATATTCCTTGCGATAAAATTCGACATGGAGCCGACTCTCCTGCTTCCGCTCGGATTCGGCACGATACTTGTAAATCTTCCCTTTTCGGGAGCTGTCGGGCCCGAGGGACCGATCGACGTACTGTTCAATGCGGGCATAGCAAACGAGCTTTTTCCGCTGCTCCTCTTTGTCGGCATCGGTGCAATGATCGACTTTGAGCCATTGCTGACCAATCCGAAGCTCATGATCTTCGGTGCCGCCGCGCAGTTTGGCATATTCTTCACGATCGGACTTGCCTCCCTGCTCGGCTTTGACATCAAAGACGCAGCGTCGATCGGCATCATCGGCGCGGCAGACGGACCGACATCGATCTTTGTCGCACAGACGCTCGGCTCGAAATATGTCGGTGCGATCATGGTCGCCGCATACTCATACATGGCACTCGTCCCGATCATACAGCCGCCTGTTATCAAGCTCCTCACAACAAAGAAGGAGCGGCTGATCAGAATGCCTTACAAGCCGAAATCGGTATCGAAGCTCACAAAGATCCTGTTCCCGATAATTATCACGGTCATTGCGGGACTCGTATCTCCGCAGAGCGTGGCTTTGGTCGGATTTTTGATGTTCGGCAACCTCATTCGCGAGTGCGGTGTGCTTGATGCACTTTCCGAAACGGCACAGAAGGTACTTGCAAATCTGATCACGCTTTTCCTTGGTCTGACGATCTCGACCAAGATGCAAGCAGACGCTTTCCTTACGAAAGAGACGCTCATAATAATCGGACTCGGACTTATAGCCTTCATTTTCGATACTGCGGGAGGTGTTTTGGTTGCCAAATTAATCAATCTGTTCCTGCCGAAGGACAAAAAGATGAATCCCATGATCGGTGCGGCGGGCATATCGGCATTTCCCATGTCGGCGCGTGTCGTTCACAAGATGGGTCAGAAGGAAGACAACCAGAACTTCCTTCTCATGCACTCGATCGGCGTAAACGTATCCGGACAGATCGCATCGGTCATCGCGGGCGGACTTGTTCTGTCCATGGTTGAGAAAATGCTTTAATAAGGAGGATCTGACACATGAATCTTAATACAGAATATTTCATGAAAGCACTTCCCGTTATGGGCAACGGATTTCTCGGAGTCTTTATTGTAACGGCAGTAATCATCCTGTCGGTCATCCTGCTCCGCGAGCTGACAAAGCCGCGCGGGTAACTTATTACACATAACAACAAAACATCTCCTCGACGCTGTCACACCGCAGCTCGAGGAGATGTTTTTATATAAGCTTTCAAATCAATCGGAGATCACCGTTTCAAGAACGTGCTTGATCTCTTTGGCCAGTCGCAGTTATCTGCATATACCGATCGCTCCGCATATGACCGAAATCAGGCACAAGAGCCAACCGAGGGTACAGGCAATGATCTTAATTGTCCAATCTCCGCCCGAGAATGTCGCGATAAGCGTTCCGTCTGTCTCGTGTCTCATGTTAACGATCGATGACTCGCCAAGCCCAAGGAGGCAATTTATTCCGCTGCAGTTTTTCAAAAGCCGTCTTTATACGGCACGATCCTAACGTCATATCCTCTTACGATAAACGAGTACGCAAGCGACTCTGCGGCAACTTTTATATCAAAATTCTCTGACACTGTCACCTTGATCTTGCTCACTTCCTCACCCCCCCTTTTTGGATCACGCTTTAAAAAAATTTCCACAGGAGCGAGCGGGTAATGAATTTCAGGCTCAAAGAGTTAAGGAAAAAGCGCGGCGTATCGCAGTTGAAACTTGCGCTTGATCTCAATATGAACCAAAACACGGTAAGCAGATACGAGACCGGGGAGCGTGAGGCGGACTATGCGACACTCATACAGCTTGCCGATTATTTTGATGTTTCGGTCGATTATCTGCTCGGTCGCTGCGACGAATAGAAAGATCTGCCGCACTGCTAAAATATCTCAAAAAAAACGGAGCAAAAAAGTTCAGAAATTATAAAAAAGGGCTTGAAATGAAGACGGAAATATGGTAAAATTAAAGGGTCGGCAAATGTTGACCCTTATTTATATTTTTCGCAGTCGGCAAAAAATCAAGGAGACTCGCATAATGCGTTTATTTAATAAATCATCAAACACACAAAAAAGCACAAAAATCAAGCGTGCGGGAGCGGTGATGATCGCCGCGATAACTCTATTTTCCGCTGTGGCGATCGCCCTGCCGATACTGACAAAAGAGGGAAAAGAGAGTGATCCGGAGAGCGACATACACAACTCCGCAGAGGCACTTGACATCGGAGAGGTTACCTATATGCTTGACGATTACGGAAATCTCATGTCGAACGAGAAAGACGGCGATTTTCATGTTATCGCGCAAATATCTGCAAGCTCGATCTGCTATGACGGAGAGGACTTTGTCTGTGTCGGGCGTGACGGATCGATATTCAAGGTAGCCACCAACGGTCAAAACTCCGAGTTGCTCTTTGCCTCGGCGCAGGCGGACGGTCCGCTTGTACTTTGCGGAGATGACATATGGTACAAATCGGGCGATCGGCTAATGCACACATCGAGCGGAGAATATCCGACCTGCGAGACGGTGCTTGACAATTTTGCATCCCTTTGCATGTCAAATGACGACGAGCTTATCCTCTATGCGGACAACCCCGATTACATAATCGAGCCAAACGGCGGCGAATTCGACTATGAGGGCAAGAACGATCAATATGTGAGCTATCTTTACTCGATCGACTCTTCCCTGCTTATCGAGTTCGACGAAAATCTTGAGTCTGACGGAAACGCACTTTATATGCCAGAATTTGCGGACACGACATCGGCGGCGACCATCAACGGCGTTTCGTTTCCGTTTGCCGACTATCCGGTCGGTTCGTTCTTCACCAAAAACGGAAAATCATGCACATGTCACAACCAAGGAATATGTGTTGCATCTCCTGCACGATGCAACTGCATGAGATATTATCCGACAGGCGTCAAGGCTACCTGCAAGGTCGATCTGCTTTCATCGCAGTGCTATGGTTTTGCAAGATTTTGTCAATGGCGTGCATACGGTTATCACGATGCGGAGGCTAAAAAGTTCTACAACGCTTTCGGCGGAACACTGAGTGCGGGCAAGTGGACATCAAACATGATAAAGGAGATGTTCACAACAGCCGGACCGGGCGGTCATCTTCGCACCGGCAGCGGACATTCGCTCTTTGTAATGCAGGTCAGCTCGACAGGCTTTATCACATACGAATGCAACATGTCGCAGACGGGCAAAAACTGCATAATCTACACACGCACCTGGACTTGGGATTCCTTCCACAAAAGCTACGGCTCGCGTGCAATGCTCTATTACAACATGCCGAAGGACATTGACACATCGAGCGGAGTTGTGGGCGGTGACGATCTGACCCCGGGTACATATCAGACGCTTGCCGACATTCTCAACATGAGAGAACTGCCGACAACGTCATCCTCCATAATATGCACCATTCCGAACGGAACGGTGCTTACCGTGACCGAGATACTCAAGGTCGGAAATTTTTACTGGGGCAAGACATCATACAACGACAAAGAGGGGTGGGTGCGGCTTGACTATGCCGTTCCGATATCGGGACGCATGACATCGATCAAGATAACCTCGCCTCCTTCAAAGACGAACTATTTCGTCGGCGACACGTTAGACACATCGGGACTTGAGGTAACAGGATATTTCTCGGACGGCACATCGGTCGTTATTGAGGGTTACACTTGCACCGGATACAACATGTCAAAGGCAGGAGACTACACCGTTCGCGTATCTGCGAGCGGATATTCGGACACGTTTGAAATAACGGTCAAGCTGAAAATGATCTACCCGACATCGGTATCGCTTGATATTTCGAACAAGGTATCGATCAAAGGAGACAGCATACAACCGACAGTCACGATACTGCCGTCGGACGCAACGCAAAGAAAGCTTGTCTGGACATCAAGTGACGAGAGCGTTGCCACGGTGTCCGAGTCGGGGCAGGTCATGATCGGCGGGGTCGGACGGACTGTCATCACGGTCACGACCGAGAACGATCTGACAGCAAGCTTTTCGATACTCTCGATAGAGATGCCGAGCGACACGGAGTGGTCGGTAGACTCCGAGGGTAATCCCCTGCCTGCTCTTCCCGACGGTATCGATCCGCAGGACTATTCTATCAGATACAGAACCAAAAAGAGCGACGGAACCTTCTCCGAGTGGGTATATTCTGCGATCCCGAGCGGACTGGATGCCGAGATCGAATGCCAATTCCGTTCATTCACGATGACATTTATCTCTGACGGAAAGGACATATACGATCCGCAGGCGGTCGATGTTAACACATACATTGACATAAGCAAATACACGCTTTCAAAGGACGGATACATCTTTGCGGGATGGTTCAAGACCAACCGTGCCGCACTGGCACTTGACAGATCGGAGGCGGTCGGCAAAGAGGTTAAGATCACGGGCGACCTGACACTCTACGCAGGCTGGATCGAGATCGGCAAGATAAATCTCGACCCATCCGACAACCTTGACCGAAGCGGCACACTTGAGGGTCTTTCATCGGCAGGTGTCGGTATACGTGCCGACGGGCAATCGACCGGCATGCGTTTTTACACGAGGGTAAATCGCAGTCTGCTTTTGGACATTGCCAAACTTCACTCCGACAATTCCCTGCCAAACGATCTTTCATGCACATCGAAGGGTATCGGCTACGGAACTGTGGTCATCATGCGATCCGAACTTTCGGGGAATCTTAAAAAAGGAAGCGCAACTACCGCCTATCTGAGCAGTAAGAAAGCACTGATCGTCCCTGCGACAAACAGCATTTACGAATACGACACATACATTGTATACACAGCACTTGTAAACGGATACGAGAGCAAGTATTATGACACCGATTTTGTCGCACGACCGTACATCACATACAAAGACGCAAACGGATTTGAGCACACATATTATTTTACTGCGACAGGTGAGGGGGCAGTCGGCGGCGGCATCGTCGCAAATCTTCACGAGGCTGCCGATATCGCTTACGCATCGGGCGATGCGCTCGAGAAGCGAATGATCGAGGACTACATTTACTCGAGGTACGCATCCTGAGTGCGAGAAAGGAAGACAAATGAGAACGGTTATAAAGGTAGGGACGTCAACACTGGCACATCCCTCCGGCAACATAAACATACGCAGATTCGAGAGCCTTTGCAAGGTCATCAGCGATCTGAAAAATTCGGGGCAGGAGATCGTCCTCGTATCGTCGGGAGCGATCGCCATGGGCATGGGCAAGCTGAAATTTGCCGAGCGTCCGACCGACATTCCGACAAAGCAGGCTGCCGCCGCTGTCGGTCAATGCGAGCTTATGGACAGCTACGAGAGGGTATTTGCAAGCTACAATCACACAACGGCGCAAATACTCATCACGGGTGCGGATCTTGCCTCAGACGAGCGCAGACAAAATTTTCACAACACGGTATTCAGGCTTCTTGAGCTTTCGGTACTGCCGATAATCAACGAAAACGACACGGTTGCCACCGACGAAATATCGGTCGGAGACAATGACAGTTTAGCGGCGATCGTTGCACGCTCACTATCTGCCGATCTGCTCATACTTTTATCGGATATTGACGGACTCTACACTGCCGATCCGCATTTTGACAAAGAGGCGAAGATCATAGATCGGGTCACCGAGATCACACCCGAGATCATCGCGCTTGCGGGCGGCTCGGGAGGGAAGCTCGGCACTGGCGGAATGGCAACAAAGCTTCACGCCGCACAGATAACGACAGAGGTTGGCATTCCGATGATTATCGCAAACGGAGAGCGACCCGAGATCCTCTACGACATATTTGAGGGCAAAAGAGTCGGAACGTATTTCGAAGGATCCCGAAAGGAGCAGATCTAATGACTTCGAGTGAAATAATATCCGCCGCAAAAAGCGCGGCACCGTCTGTTGCGGCACTCACATCTGCCGAAAAAGACCATGCACTTTGTCTCATGGCGGATGCCGTAATGGCAAAAAAAGGTGAGATACTGTCGGCAAACGCCGCAGATCTTGATGCGGCGCGCGGTCGTCTGTCATCGGCAATGATCGACAGGCTGACACTGACCGACCAGAGGATCGCAGACATGGCAAACGGCATACGTGCGCTGACAAAGCTTCCCGACCCCATCGGGCGTGTGATAGAGAGCCGTGTGCTCGAAAACGGCTTACAGCTTGAAAAGCGTGCCGTTCCGCTGGGACTTGTCGCGATCATATACGAGAGCCGTCCGAATGTCACATCGGATGCCGCGGCACTCTGCATAAAATCGGGAAATTCCTGCCTTTTGCGAACAGGCAGAGACGCCATCCGCTCGTCGGGTGCAATTGTTTCCGCAATGCGACAGGGACTTCGGACGGCAGGGATACCGACCGATGCGATCTGCCTTATTGAGGACACCGATCACCGATCGGCGGACGAGATAATGCAGGCGGTCGGATATGTTGACCTTCTGATACCGAGAGGTGGCGCGGGATTGATATCGGCTTGCGTAAGAGGCGCAAAAGTTCCCGTTCTTCAAACTGGGACGGGAATATGTCACATTTATGTTGACAAGGATGCCGACATCGAAAAGGCACTTGACATTGTCGAGAACGCCAAGACGAGCAGACCGTCGGTATGCAACGCCGCCGAGGTCTGCCTTGTTCACCGCGACATTGCGGATCGCTTTTTACCAAGGCTCAAAGAGAGACTTGTTGACAGGCGAGCATCCGCCTCTCTTCCCTGCGTCGAGTTAAGGCTTGACGAGGCGGCGCATAAAGTGATCGACGGAACACCTGCGGGCGAGCGTGATTTTGACACCGAATTCCTCGACTACATTTTAGCGGTCAAGATCGTCAACTCGGTAAAGGATGCGACAGATCACATCGCCGCGCATTCGACCGGACACTCGGAGGCGATCGTGACCGAAGATGCAGATGCCGCAGAATTCTTTACAAGAGCGGTTGACAGTGCCGCCGTATATGTTAACGCATCAACGAGATTCACCGACGGCGGACAGTTCGGGCTTGGTTGCGAAATGGGAATATCAACACAAAAATTGCACGCACGCGGTCCTGTCGGGCTCTGCGAGTTGACATCTTACAAATACATTATTCACGGAAACGGACAGACACGCAAATAAACGGAGGGCTTATGGGAAACAACGGACACGAGTTGGGCAAATATGAGCTTGGTGTGATCGGTGTCGGCAACATGGGTGCGGCACTCGCGAGAGCGGCATCGAGAACGACGGAGTCGATCATTCTTTCCAACAGAACAAAAAGCAAAGCCGAGGCTCTTGCGGGCGAGCTATCGGTCGCAGTCGGAGACAATACCGCAGTCGCACGTTCATCGAGCATGATCATGCTCGGAGTAAAGCCGTCCTTGATCTCGGGCGTGATATCCGAGATCGCCCCAATACTTTCCGAAAGGGCTTGTCGCGGCGAGAAGTTCTGTCTTGTCAGCATGGCGGCAGGAGTGACGATATCCGATATAGAGAGTATGCTCCCCTCAAAAACACCGATCATCAGGATAATGCCGAACACTCCGGTATCGATCGGCCAAGGCGTGATCCTTCGTGCCTGCAATGAGTCGGGGACGGAGCACATTGCCGACTTTGACAGGCTTTTTGAGCAAAGCGGCAAAACAGTCGATCTTGACGAAAAGCTCTTTGATGCGGGAGGAGCGATATCCGGCTGTGCACCTGCATTTGTCGATATTTTTATGGACGCTCTTGCAGAGGGCGGTGTTCGGAGCGGTCTGCCGAGAGTGCTTGCCGAAGAGCTTGCAAAGCAGACGGTTTTGGGCAGTGCAGCACTTGCGCTTGAGAGCAATATGCACCTTTGTGCGCTCCGTGATGCGGTCTGCTCACCCGGAGGGAGCACGATCGAGGGTGTTTCGGTTCTCGAACGATCGGCATTCAGAGCGGCTGTATCAGATGCGGTAGCGGCATCAAAGAAGCGTTCATCCGAGCTTTTTAAGAAGTGATCCGACAGAATACAGGCATCCGTGAGTCATCACTCACGGATATCTGTGTTTTTTATACTTTTTTGAAAAATAATAAAAAGTTTACAAATTGTTCTGCCGCAAAACAGGCGTTGTATGATATAATAAGATGATATACTATTGACCGCGAAAGGGGTCGGCGACAATGATAATACTCGGAATAGATCCCGGCATCGCGATCGTCGGATACGGTGTGATCGAATACAAAAATTCGCGTTTTCGCACGCTTGCATTCGGCGCGATTCAAACACCGGCGCACACTCCTGTCGAGTTACGGCTTTTGCAGATCAAAAAAGAGCTTTGCGAGTTGATCGATCTCTATCATCCCGACGCAATGGCGGTTGAAGAGCTGTTTTTCAATACAAATGCGACGACCGGCATAATCGTCGCCGAGGCGAGAGGGGTTATACTGCTGTCAGCTGCCGAAAAGGGTGTCGAGGTCTTCGAGTACACTCCTCTGCAAGTAAAGCAGTCGGTCGTCGGCTATGGAAAAGCGACAAAAACGCAGGTCATGCTTATGGTCAAGACCTTTTTATCGCTTTCAAACGCACCAAAGCTTGATGACACATGTGATGCGCTTGCGATAGCGATCTGCCACGCCCACACTGGAGGCAGCAGGCTTAGGGAATATTACAACTTGAAATAACGAAAATATCAACCGACAACGGCAAAAAGGAGAGGCTTTTTTATGTATTATTACATTTCGGGAACACTGTCGGGACTTTCGACATCGATGGCGATCATCGATGCGGGCGGTGTCGGGTACATGCTGAATATATCATCAAACACGCTCGGTCGCCTTTCGGGAAAAGAGGGCGAATTTGTAAAGCTCTTCACCTATTTTTCGGTTCGCGAGGATGCCATGGAGCTTTTCGGCTTTGCTGACGAAGAAGAAAAGAAAGCCTTTGAACTGCTTATATCGGTATCGGGCGTCGGTCCAAAGGCGGCACTTGCCGTTTTGTCGGTGCTGACCCCCGACCGTCTGTCGGGTGCGGTCATATCGGGTGACACGAAACTCATCTGCAAGGCAAACGGTGTCGGCAAAAAGATCGCCGAGAGGATCGTCCTTGAGCTGAAGGACAAGGTATCAAAGGTACTCGGTGCACCAAAGGGCGAGGTCGGCACTGCTCGCGACATATTGTCTGATGAGGCAGTCGGGACATCGGCTGTGGCAGATGCGCACGCCGCACTTATGGTACTCGGATACACGCGCGCCGAGGCAAGTTATGCGCTTGAGACGCTTGACCAAACGCTTGATGCCGAAAGTCTGATACGCGAGGGTCTCAAGAGACTCATGAAGGGCTGATAACTATCGAAAGGACGGTTTCACAGCAAACGATGGAAGATTTTGAACTTGACAACCGAATGCTCTCCGCCGAATACACGGAAAACGACACCGACACGGAAACCACACTTCGTCCGCAACGTTTATCCGAATATATCGGACAGGAAAAAGCGAAAGAAAACTTAAAGATTTATATAGAGGCGGCTCGAATGCGCGGTGACATGCTCGACCATGTTCTGCTCTACGGACCGCCCGGTCTGGGTAAAACAACGCTCTCTGCGATCATTGCCGCCGAGATGAACGTAAACATACGGATAACATCCGGGCCTGCGATCGAGAAAGCGGGCGATCTTGTCGCCCTGCTCACGAATCTACAGGAAAACGACATACTTTTCATAGACGAGATACACCGTCTGCCAAGGCTGGTCGAAGAGGTTCTCTACCCTGCAATGGAAGATTTTGAAATAGACATAATCATAGGAAAGGGTCCTGCGGCAAGATCATTTCGCATGAAACTTCCGCATTTTACGCTGATCGGCGCAACGACGCGTGCCGGACAATTATCGACCCCTCTCCGCGACAGATTCGGAGTGGTCTTAAAGCTTGAGCTTTACAATGCCGACGAGCTTGCGCGCATCGTCACAAGATCGGCAAGAATACTCGAGTTTAACATAACCGAGGATGGTGCGCGTCAGATAGCCCTTTGCTCGCGCGGAACGCCGAGAATTGCGAACAGGCTGTTAAAGAGAGTTCGCGATTTTGCACAGGTCAAGGGCAAGGGCATAATCGACGGTGACATAGCGAGGTACGCTCTTACCGCACTCGAGATCGACGGACTCGGACTCGACAGTGTTGACAGACGAATGCTTGAAACGATCATAAAGCTGTACGGCGGCGGTCCTGTCGGGCTTGAGACACTATCAGCCACGGTGGGCGAGGAATCGGTCACTATCGAGGATGTTTACGAGCCTTATCTTATGCAGATAGGATTTTTATCACGAACTCCGCGAGGGAGATGTGCGACAAGGCTCGCTTACGAGCATCTCGGGCTTGAATACAGACCCGCAGGCGCAAATTCGGAGCAGGTCGGGCTTTTTGACGCCGACGGCACGAATGAATAAAAGCAAGAAGGACACAGACACAAATGTTTATATCCGATAAATGGACAGATTACGAGCTTATAGACAGCTCGGACGGCAAGCGGCTCGAACGTTGGGGAAAATACACGCTCATCCGTCCCGATCCGCAGGTGATATGGAAGGATTGCGGACGCTCGCCTTTATGGAAGCGTGCAAATGCTTCATACAGCAGATCGAGCGGAGGCGGCGGTCATTGGAACGGCACCGAGCGACTGCCCGAGGAATGGGTCATCGGCTACGAGAGGCTCGGACTGAAATTTAAGATAAAACCGATGGGATTTAAGCACACCGGGCTATTTCCCGAGCAAGCGGTCAACTGGGAATGGTTTTCCGAGCTGATAAAAGGCACGGGAAGACCGATCAAGCTGTTAAATCTTTTCGCATATACCGGAGGTGCGACCCTTGCCGCCGCAAAGGCAGGTGCATCGGTCACTCATGTCGATGCGGCTCGCGGCATTGTTGCAAAGGCCAGAGAAAACGCCGCTCTCTCGGGGCTGTCGGACGCGCCGATAAGATGGATAGTTGACGACTGTCAGAAATTTATCGAGCGCGAAATTCGCCGCGGAAACAAATACGATGCGATAATAATGGATCCGCCCTCATACGGAAGAGGTCCAACGGGCGAGATATGGAAACTCGAAGACAACATTTTCGAATTTGTTAAGCTTTGCTCGGGCGTTCTTTCGTCCGATCCGCTGTTTGTCCTGATCAATTCATACACCACAGGTCTTTCGGCATCTACGATGGGATACGTCCTTCAAGCGGCTTTTGCAGACTCTTTTGACGGGACTGTTGACTGCGACGAGGTCGGGCTGCCTGTTTCCGAGCGAGGGCTGATCCTTCCCTGCGGTGCCGCCGCAAGATGGACACCGAAAAGATGATCCAAGCAAAAAAGGAGCTTGGCAATATGCACAGCAAAAATACAGATAATACAGAAAAGAATACAATCCACACACCGTACATTGAGATAAAAGACCTCTGCTTTCACTACATCGACGACGAGGACAGACCGATCGAGGTTTTGAAAGGTCTTGACCTCACCATCGAAAAGGGGTCGTTTACCGCTGTACTCGGGCGAAACGGGTCGGGCAAATCGACGCTTGCAAGACTTTTATCGCTAATTCTCGAACCGACCTCGGGTGAGATCACGGTAAACGGCATAAAATTCAATCAAGAAATGACCGACGACGACATTATCAAGGTCAGGCGTTCACTCGGAATGGTGTTTCAAAATCCCGACAACCAGCTCGTGGCTACAGTTGTCGAAGAAGATGTGGCGTTCGGTCCGGAAAATCTCGGAATTGAGCCACACGAGATACGCCGCCGTGTCGAGGATGCTCTCGCGGCTGTCGGCATGACCGAATACGCTCGTCACGCACCGTCAAAGCTGTCGGGCGGTCAAAAACAGCGTATAGCGATAGCGGGCGTTATTGCCATGATGCCCGACTGCATAATATTTGACGAATCCACCGCGATGCTTGACCCTCTCGGCAGATCCGATGTAATGAAGATCATGCAAAAGCTAAACCGCGAGAATGGGATGACGATAATAACGATCACGCATAATATGGACGAGGCGATCCTTGCCGACCGAGTAATAGTTCTCGATGACGGCAGGATAACCCTTGACGGCACGCCAAGCGAGATCTTCACAAGGGTCGATAAGCTTCACGCAATGGGGCTTGCAGTTCCGCAGGCAAGTGAGCTTATACACAAGCTCCGCACGGCGGGAGCAAAGCTTCCCGACGAGATAATATCAGAGGCAGCCGCCGTCGATGCCATTGCTGCTCTTCTCGACGAAAACGGCAAGTTTATTTAACAAAAGACTAAAATAAAGGCATTAAAATGCGAAAGAAACAAAAAAAAGACACAAAACAGATACAGAACACTTTCGAGGTCGCATACAAGCACAACAGCGAAAACATTATAGAGCTTTGTGGGGTAGGCTACAGCTACGGCAAAGACACTGTCTTTTACAAAAAAGCTGTTGATGATCTGACGCTGTCGATCAGACGGTCGAGCATCACGGGAATAATCGGGCACACGGGTTCGGGCAAATCGACACTTGTTCAGATGATGTGCGGACTTCTTCGTCCCGACGAGGGCAAGATCTATCTCGACGGAGAGGACATTTTTCTCGACAAAAAGAGACTTCAAAGTGTAAGATTTCGCGTAGGACTTGTTTTCCAATATCCCGAATATCAGCTTTTTGACGAGACGGTCGCACGCGACATTGCATTTGGACCGAAGAATCAAGGGCTATCGGAGGAAGAGATCGATCAAAGAGTGAAAGAGGCGGCCGCATTCGTCCGTCTTGAGCCTGAGCTTATGGAAAAATCGCCGTTTGAGCTTTCGGGCGGGCAAAAAAGGCGCGCGGCGATAGCCGGAGTTATCGCGATGCGTCCCGAGGTGCTCATACTTGACGAGCCCGCCTCCGGGCTTGATCCGATCGGACGCGAGACTGTTTTTTCGGGACTGCTGGAATACCGAGAAAAGACAGGTGCAACGGTTATTATTGTCAGTCACTCGATGGAGGACATGGCGCGCTACAGTGACGACATAATCGTCATGAACGGCGGCAAGCTTGCCATGGCAGGGAGCAAGTCAGAGATCTTTTCGAGATCCGACACTCTTTGCTCCATGGGACTTGACATACCGCAGGTCAGTTCGATCATGCTTGAGCTAAGGCGTCGCGGATATCCGATATCACAGGGGATATTCACTGTCGAGGATGCCGAGCACGAGATCCTGCGTCTTCTTTCGAAGGGAGGTCACGAGCATGCTTAAGGACATCACGCTGGGACAATATTTCCCGGGAAACTCTCCTCTGCACCGACTTGATCCCCGAATGAAGATAATACTTGCGATCTACTATATTGTCATAATTTTTCTTGCAGGAGACATTATCACTGTCGGAACGATCACGCTTTTGGGGTTCATTCTTGCGCCGATCGGACGCATACCGATAAAGACTCTGCTCAAATCGCTGAAACCGCTTCGTTTTATTCTGATATTCACCGCGATACTGAACATTTTCCTTCACAAGGGCGAAACCGCGATCTTTGAGTTTGGAATCATACACATATATGCGGAGGGTATCGTCTATGCACTGCTGATCGCTCTGAGGCTTGTCGCACTGCTGATCGGAACGAGCATGATACTCACATACACGACCTCGCCGAGTGCTCTGACCGATGCGATCGATCAGCTTTTGTCGCCGCTCAAGCTATTTCACATACCGGTTCACGACTTTGCCATGATGATGACGATCGCACTTCGCTTTATTCCGACACTCGTTGACGAGACCGATCAGATAATGACGGCACAAAAGGCAAGAGGCGCGGATTTTGAAACAGGGTCGCTTATATCGAGAGCGAAGGCACTGCTTCCGATCTTTATTCCGCTTTTTGTATCATCGGTTCGCCATGCGGGAGAGCTTGCAACGGCGATGGAGTGCCGCTGTTACATCGGAGGCGAGGGCAGAACGCGAATGAACAAGCTTCATTTTCACGCATCCGATTTTGTCGCGCTTATTCTCATGAGTTTGCTTTGTGCGGGCGTTGTGTTCATGCGCTATCTGCCGATGCCCGAAATAATCTGCTTTTAACAGAGCTATCATCCATTTTGAGGAGAGGAATACATGAAAAAGCTGTTATTTACGATATCTTATGTCGGGACGAATTTTCACGGCTTTCAGGTACAGCCAAAACTCAGAACGGTTCAAGGTGTCTTTCAGGATGCCGCAGAAAAGCTCTTTGACAAAAAGCTTCTCATCACCGGCTGTTCGCGAACCGACGCCGGGGTTCATGCGCTGATGTTTTGTCTTACAGCCGAGGCAGCATATGGCGGTGAGGTCTGCAACATACCGCCGGAGCGTATTCCTTTGGCGATAGCACCATATTTGCCGCCCGATCTTGCGGTTCTGTCGGCGGTCGAGGTTTCGGACGATTTCCACGCTCGTTATGATGTATTGTACAAGGAGTACATGTATCTTATCCTGTCCCGTCCGACAAGAGATCCCTTTCTTGTGGGACGGGCAACGCACCATCCGACGAGGCTCGACGACGGACTAATGAACATTGCGGCAAAAAAATTTATAGGAAAGCATGATTTTTCGGCGTTCATGGCGCAGGGATCGAGCGTTTCATCCACCGTGCGAACGATCAGAGATTTTCGTGTGGAGCGTGAGGGTGATCTTGTTAAGATATATGTATCGGCGGACGGATTTCTGTACAACATGGTGAGGATATTATCGGGGACGCTGGTCGCCGTATCAGACGGAAAGATCGACATATCGGACATTGAGAACATCATTGACTCTCGTGACAGGCGGCGTGCGGGCGCGACCTTGCCGCCCGACGGACTTTATCTTAACAAAGTCGTATACAGGATTATCCGAAACTAAAAACAGACGTTTGCAAGTTTGCAGGTTTGAGAAAGGCAGTGAGTATAATTTACCATGAAAAAGGATAAAGATAAAAAGGAAAGAGCAAGACGAAGCCTCTCCTTGACCCAAAAAAGCACTCAAAAGCTCACTCCTGCCGAGAAAAAGCAATTAAAACTCGAAAAAAAGAGGATGCGGCGGTTAAAAAGAAAGCCGAACGGTGCGCTGACCGAGAATGAAGTCGAGAATCTCTATGTTCTGCCACCCGACGATCCGACTCTTGAAGAAGAGCAACGCGAGCTTCAAAGCATGTATTATCTGAAAATATCCGGCAGGTTCAGAATTGCCGCTTGGATATCGGTTCTCATCTTCGCACTTTGGCTTGGAATGATGTTCATTGCCTACCGCGACGAGATAACCGTCGAAAATTTCAGATTTTTGATGCGAAATGTGAATTTCAGACTCGAAGCATCGACCATACCATCCGAGGACACAGGCGGCATTATATACAGCCGTGACGACGGACGTGTTTTCGCTGTCTACAAGGATTATTTTGCAAGCGTCGGCAATGGGCGCATTATGATATGTGACAGCTCGGGAAACAAGGCTTACGACGAAAAAAACAGCTACTCATCCCCCGTGCTGAAAAGCTCAAGCAGCTATCTTCTCTGCTTTGACAGGGGCGGCAACGAATACTCGCTCTACTCTTATTTTAATTCGCTCGGAAGCGAAAAATTTGACTACCCGATAACCGATGCGGCGATATCCGATTCAGGATATTATGCCGTTGCGACTCGCGACAGATCGCATTACTGCATGGTAAATGTCTACAGTGACAGCATGAAGCTCGTCCAAACCATCAGAAAGAACAAATACGCCGTATCGATCGACATATCAAACGACGGCTCGCAGGTGATAGTCACATCGTTTTATGCAGGTGAGAACGGCAAAAGCATGACCGAGGTCGCGGTGCATTCGACATCATCGACAGAGCCGGATTTTGTCATAACGCTCGAGGGGACGATTCCGTACGAGGCAAGATATCTGGAGAACGGCTCGATCGTACTCGTCGGTGACAACAAGGTCTGCTTTATCGACAAAGACGGCAAGATCACAAAAGAGCTTGATTATTCGTCGATCGATGGAAGCACGATTAGTTACAAGATCGGAGAAGATCGCGTTTTGCTTTTGATCAAGAGCGGTGCAGACAACATCGGATCAAAAGTGCTCGAGGTGAGTGCCGATGCAGAGCGTTCATTCGAGACCGATCGGAATATATACAAAATGTACACTGCAGGAGATGATACGGCACTGATAACAGACGGCGGCATCATTTTGATCTCGTCTGACGCCAAGATCATCGGCGAGCTGACGGACGACAGCATATGCGAACTGCTTATAAAGGGCCGAGACATATACGCCTGCCACCCGACAAGGCTTTCGCTTGCCAAGTTAAAGCAGTCAAGTAATTAACAAATCAACACATACGGAGGCTACACAAATGAGCATGATAATTGACGTTGCGGTCATCGCGGTCATACTTCTTTTAACGGTTATCTACGCTAAAAAAGGTATCATAAAGGTTCTTGTCGGAATAGCGGGATTTGTCATCTCTCTGATACTTGCGAGCACTCTTTGCCATTCGGTGGGAGTGCTTATAGAGCCGCTTATCGCCGATGCGGTCGATGGCATTCACATTGACAACTCGCTGATCAACAAGCTGGCAGACAAGGTACTTGATTCGGGTGCCATCGCGACTGCCATTGCTTTCGGGATTGTTTTCCTTGTTGCATCGCTCGTCTGCAAATTGCTTGCCAAATTTGCAGACGGACTTGGCAAACTTCCGATCATCGGAAGTGTAAATCACCTGGGCGGTGCCCTGCTCGGACTCGTCCTCGGACTTGGATATGCGCAGATACTCTCGATAGTTCTCTTCTGTTTTTCCGAGTTTTTGATCGGGCGCATCGATTGGCTGACTGCGGAGGCGTTTGAGAGCTCCATTGTCGCAAAGTGGTTTTTCGAGCACAATTTATTCACCTATATTTTCGGATAAGACTTTGTTATTCAAAGTTTTATCCTTCCCTGCCGACATTTGGGATATCGGCATTTGAAAGGTTTTGGTAATTTCATATGGAAATGTGTGTACGCTGTAAAAAAAGAGTTGCCGTTGTCTTTATAACACGACTTGACGGTGACAAGACAATAAATGAAGGGATCTGCATAAAATGTGCGAAAGAGCTTGGGATCAAGCCCGTAAACGACATTTTGCAGAACATGGGACTCTCAGACGAGGATCTCGACCGCATGGACATGGAGCTTGACGACATGCTCGAGGCGTCCGATACGGGAGATGACGACTCTCGTGCCGTGGAGGCGGTCGATAACGAAAACGCACCGATGGGCAAAACGCCCCCTCTGGATTTCGGCAAAATGCTCGGAAATCTCGGGCTTGGGGGGATTTTCGGAAAACTTTCGGGAGTTGACCCTCGATTTGCCCAAAACAACGGTCAGAATCAGCAAAAGCCCAAAAAAGACAAGGCTCAGAAGGGTCGCAAATTCCTTGAAATGTATTGCACCGATCTGACCAAAAGTGCCCGTGAGGGAAAACTTGACCGCATTGTCGGTCGTGAGCGCGAGCTTGCGAGAATGATGCAGATACTCTGCCGCAGGCAAAAGAACAATCCTTGTCTTATAGGCGAGCCGGGTGTCGGAAAGACAGCGATCGCCGAGGCTCTTGCGCAGAAAATATCATCGGGCGATGTTCCGCAAAGACTTATCGGAAAGGAGATACACCTTGTCGATCTCACGGCACTTGTCGCCGGAACGCAGTTTCGCGGTCAGTTTGAATCGCGTATAAAGGGGCTTATCGAGGAGACGAAAGCACTGGGAAATATTATCCTTGTCATCGACGAGGTACACTCGATCGTTGGTGCGGGCGACAGCGAGGGCAGTATGAATGCGGCGAACATTCTAAAGCCCGCTCTCTCGCGTGGAGAGATACAGTTGATCGGTGCGACAACGCTTGCCGAATACAGAAAATACATCGAAAAAGACTCTGCACTCGAGAGGCGTTTTCAGCCTATCGTAATAGAAGAACCGTCGGTTGCCGATACGATCGAAATAATGAAGGGCATCAAGGGGTATTACGAGACTTTTCACGGTCTGAAGATCCCCGACATGACAGTTGAGCGTGCCGTGGTAATGTCTGAGCGATATATCACCGACAGATTTTTACCCGACAAAGCCATCGACCTGATAGACGAGGCGGCGGCGCATCTTGCGCTTACATCGCCCGAGATCGCACGCGCCGAGGCTGCCGCCGCCGCATTGAAGCGCATAAATGCCGAGTGCGAGGCGGCAGAGGCGGAGGATGCCGCAGAGGGCAATGAAGACGAGAGATACAAAAAGATTGCCGAGCTTCGTGCAGAGGCTGCTCGCGCGAGAGCCGAATTTGACGAGGCATCTGCGGCACGCGACAAGGTGGCACTCAGCACATCCGAGCTTGCCGATGTCATTGAGATCTGGACGGGCATACCTGCGTCAAACATCACCGAAAACGAATTTCGCAGGATCGACACGCTTGCCGACAGACTAAAGTCACGCATAATCGGTCAGGACGCCGCAGTCGATGCGGTCGCGCGTGCCATCAAGCGCAATCGTGCGGGAGTATCGAGCAAACGCCGTCCGGTATCATTTATATTTGCAGGCCCGACCGGAGTCGGCAAGACCGAGCTGGTCAAAACGCTCGCCGCCGATCTGTTTGATCAGCCCGAGACGCTCATCAGGCTTGATATGTCCGAATTTATGGAGAAGCATGCCGTATCGAGGATAATCGGTGCACCTCCCGGCTATGTCGGATACGACGAGGCAGGACAGCTGACCGAAAAGGTTCGCCGCAAGCCCTATTCGGTAGTCCTTTTTGACGAGATCGAAAAGGCGCATCCGGATGTTATGAACATTCTTTTGCAGATCCTTGACGACGGACTGATCACCGACGCACAGGGACGCAAGGTCAATTTCGAGAACACGGTCATTGTTATGACAACAAACGCGGGTGCGGTCGGAGTTGATGCGACACCCGGATTTACCGCGACGGCAAATTCAGCCGAGGAAGGCAAAACGATGAAGGCACTCGAGGCGTTCCTTCGTCCCGAGTTTATCAACAGAGTTGACGAGATCATCACATTCAGATCACTGTCCGAAGATGATTTCACGCAGATCGCGAAAATTCAGCTTTCCGATCTCGCAAAGACGCTTGCGGAAAAATCGATCGCTCTGCACTACACCGATGCGGCGGCAAAACTGCTTGCAAAAAAAGCCTATTCAAGAAAGTTCGGGGCAAGAAATCTTCGCCGCGTAATAGAGCGCGAGGTTGAAGATGTGCTTGCAAACAAGCTTATCGGTGATTACAACGGAAGCATCAGTCAGACATTCATCGATGCGGACGAGACAAATCTCGTGGTATCCTGCATTTAGTAAAAACACAAAAGCATTAGCCCATAGCGGCGGAAAGGAGAGTTATGGCAACCAGATGGTACGATCTGTCACCCGATGAGGTGGCTAAAAAAGTTGAGACCGATCCTATATCCGGTCTTACATCGGCAGAGGCAAAAGCGCGAATTGAGAAAAACGGGCCTAACAGAGTTTTTCCGATACCTCGCGCATCGTTTGGCGAATATGTTCGCCGACTGTCGGTAAACACGCTGTCGATCCTGCTTGCTCTCTCTTGCATCCCCGCCGTGCTTTTCGGTCACACCGAGACCGCGATCGTGCTTATAATAACTCTTGCGCTGAACTATGTTGCTGTCGCCGTCACCTACGTCAAGGCGCAAGGGGTACTTGCAAGGATGGGGCATCTTGCTCTGCCGAGCGCGAAGGTCATGCGAGGCGGCAGGATGATGCTCGTGCGTCAAGAGGACGTTGCCTTTGGAGATATTATTTGTCTGTCCGCCGGCGACATCGTTCCGTGTGACGCAAGGCTTATCGAAGACGAAAACCTCGTTCTTCTCGAAGCCGGCATCACCGACGCCAAATCGCCCATACGCAAGGACAGCAGATATCGCAACATCAGGCTTATTCAGCCGCACGAGGCACTGAACATGGTCTATGCGTCAACGATCGTTCGCTCGGGAAGCGGCAAGGCGATCGCCTGTCGCATGGGCAAGGACACGCTTGTATGCAAAAGCGGGAAGAACAAATCAGCGGTATCATACGACAAGCTTGCGGTGTTTGAAAAGCTCAGGGGGATATCATTTGTCGCAACTCTCGCCGCAATAGCACTGACCTTTGTTTTAACGATAGTCAACATGCTCCCGTCTTTCGGCAAATTTGACGCACTTGACGGACTGATCTGTGCGCTTTCATATGGCTCGGGAGCAATGACCGAATTTTATGCGATATTTGGCTATATGATCGTCTCTGTCGGTGTGTTCGGCACGCTTGGCAGATCAGGTCGGATCGCCAAGGGTGCGCTCATAAAAAACGCCGAAAAATTGTCGGATATATGCGAACTTGACACGCTGATCATACCTCCCGAGGGTGCCGCCGCGACCGGCGACATTGCGCTTGATCGGATCTACATAGACAACGACGAGGATGCGTGGTGTGAAAAAGGGAAAGGCGGATTTGACGACATTTGCGCAAGAGTTCTTTCCTACGCCGTGATATCGACCGGTATTTACGGCGAAAGGCTTGCGTCGATCAATGCCGCAGGCAACAATGTTTACACATCCGAGGAGGAGGCTATTATCAGATCGGCAGAGGACAGCGGTCTGTACAATCGCGAGCTTGACGAAAAATACGCACTGTGCGAGCATCTCGGAATGTGCGATTACTGTCCTTTTGAGGTCACGCTGACCAAGCACGGCGACGACAATGTGGTCATCGCACGCGGTGATGCAGTGAGCATTCTTGAGGCTTGCAACAGATATCGCGATATAAAGGGCAAGGTTCGCCCGATGAACAGCGTCATACGCAGCAGACTAAGAACGATCGCAGCACAAATGAGCAGAGAGCGCGGTATCGTCTCGGGAATTGCCGCCGCAAGATCGATATACACAACGCTCGTCCGTTTGTCTGACACGCTGTCCGACATGGTGTTTGAAGGCTTCCTCTGCTTTTCCGAACCGCTTCTTCCGAACATTGAGCAAACTGTTGACAGATGCAGAGCTGCCGGGGTAAATGTTCTCTTATTCACCTCCGATAGCTCCGAGCGAGGTCTTCGGATCGCAAGTGCCGCAGGGATCATCACCGACATGTTTGAGGACGAAGTAATCGATTCGACATCCCTGTCCGGTCTGACCGATGAAGAACTGCTCGAATCGATCGATCATGTAAAGGTATTTGAAAACATGGATGCCACCTGCGAGAGGCGTGTGATACGACTTCTCAAAAAGCGCGGTCATAATGTGGGATTTCTCGGACTTCGGTTCGAGGAAATAACCGCAATGCGTGAGGCAAATGTCGCCTACACCCAGAGCATCACACTCTCGGACAAGCATGAAAATCTCGATAAAAAGAGAAAGACGGGCAACAAAAAGAGCGAAAATCTTCCGCTGAGCGTAAGCAAAGCGGGCGGCGGTGCTCCGAGCGGATGCGATGCGCTCCGATTTGTATCCGATGTTATTTTGTCAGTCGTTTCGAAAAACGACATATCGGGCGGTATCAATGCGCTTGTTTCTTCGCTTGAACGTGCGAGAGCGATCTATTTCGGCATTTACCGACTAATGAGTTATCTCCTCACGGTCAATATCGCAAGACTTATCATACTTTTATACAGTTTTGTGTCGGGAATCTTTATTTTGACGCCGGTACAGCTGCTTATCTGCGGAATGGTCTACGATCTTGCCGCAGTTATGATCATCGCATTTGAAAAACCGCCAAGAGATATTCTGTCATCTTTCCCTGTCGGCAGATCACGAAAAAAGCGACATGGCGTTCTTGCCTCGCTTATCACGGGCACGGGGCTTGGTGTTGCAAGCATAGCGTTTGCGATCATTCTTTTGAAAACAGAGGGAGCGAGTGCGGCAACCATTTGCACCCCGATATTTATAACACTTCTTTTGTCATCCATCGTCCTGCTTGTCGAGGGCGGAAACAGAGACAAGCTGTTCAGCGGCAATCTTACTATATCGAACATGCTTTTGACTGTTTTCCTTTCAATATTGCTCATAGTGCTGTTTGGAACGATATATCCGACCTTCGGGGCACTTTTCGGAATTTACAAAATGTCGGGTACGGCATGGTGCGGAATACCGATACTGACCGTCGGATTGTCGATCGTTCTCGAACTCGCCAAAGCAAAATTTGTCAAGAAAGGTCGAAAAAGAAAGGACAGACGGTAAATGAACAGATACGAAGACGGTCGCGTGCGGCTCGGGATAATAGGACTTGGCAACATGGGCAGTGGACATTTTGATAATATAATGTCCGGAAAATGTCCGTCGGCAAGACTTACCGCCGTTTGCGACATCGATCCGCAAAAAATGGACAAAGCACATCACATCGACGAGATAACCTGCTTTTCGGATCACATTTCCCTGCTCGAGAGTGGGCTTGTTGACGCGGTACTCATAGCGACCCCGCACATATATCACCCGAGCATAGCCATCGACGCTTTCGAGCGCGGAGTGCATGTTCTGACAGAGAAGCCTGCAGGGGTCTACACAAGGCAGGTGCGTGAGATGATCGATGCGGCAGACCGCTCGGGGCTGAAATTCGGCATCATGTTTAATCAGCGCACTGATCCGATATACAAAAAGGCACACGATATTATTAAAAGCGGACAGCTCGGTCAGCCCAAACGACTTGTATGGATCATCACGAACTGGTACCGAACGCAGGCATATTACAACTCGGGCTCGTGGCGTGCAACATGGCGCGGCGAGGGAGGCGGTGTTCTGTTAAATCAAGCACCGCACAATCTTGATCTGTGGCAATGGATGTTCGGCATGCCCGACTCACTGTACGCCGTCTGTGATCTCGGAAAATATCACAACATTGCCGTCGAGGATGATGTCACGATAACCGCAAAATACAAAAGCGGTGCGCGAGCGACATTTATAACGACAACCGGGGAGGCTCCCGGTACTAACCGACTTGAGATTTCGGGCGATCTCGGCAAAATCGTCATGGAAGATGGGCGTCTCAAATGGTGGCGTCTGCACACTCCCGAGCGAGCATTTTGCTTTGAAGCAAAGACGGGATTTGCCATGCCCGAGCTTGACTACAGCGAGTTTACCGCAGACGCGCCCGACGGACACGCGACGGTTCTTGAGACCTTTACACGCTCGATAATCGACGGCAGTGAGCCGATAGCGGACGGGCGCGAGGGGCTTAATTCGCTGAAGATCTCAAACGCAGCCTACCTTTCGTCAATACTCGGGAAAGAAATTTCGCTGAATTTTGACGAGGCATTATTTGAAGAACATCTTGAAGAACTTCGAGCTCTCGATTGTGAAAAGGGCGATCAAGTCTGCGAGGATGTCGGAAATATCAAAGATAGATGGAAGGTCAGATGGTGATCTAAGTCATGAATGCTGTTCTTATGATGCTCGGTGTAACGGTCTGCTACACGATCTGTTCGCTGAGTGACAAATATGCGATAGTCGGGGCAAAACTGAGCGGTGATGAGTTCACTTTTTTGATGTGCTCGTCAATGTCGGTCTTTCTCGCACTGATCATGCCTTTTCAAGATGTTTACATAAAGCTCGACATAAGATCGATCGTTGCCGTGTTGCTTATCGCTCTTTGCAAAATGTTTGAGTTTCAGATGAGTGCAAGGGTTCTTAAGGAACTGTCGGCATTTGAGCTTAAAGCATGGCTGGGGCTATCGCTTTTTGCGTCATACTTTACCGATATCTTCTACGGCGAACGACTCGCTCCTCTTCCGATCGTCTTCATCTGCCTTTCGGCGGTCGGGCTTGTCCTTATTGCACGTTCGGGAGCGTCCATAAAAATCAACTACAAAAAGATCGCTCTGCCGCTTTTTCTCTACATAATGTCGAAATATTCTTACGGACTTGTGGTCAAGGCATTTACGCCCTACATTTCTTCAACACTCGCACTTTTCGCGGCATTTTTGATCATTTCGATCGTATTGCTCATCAAGATCGATCTGCCGCGTCTTTTTCGTGAAAAGGGATCGGGAGTTTTGAAGGTTGCACTCGTCAGAATACCGAACACCGCAGGCATGCTGCTTGAAAATGCGGTCATTGCGGTATCGCTCTCGGATTATGCTTTTATTCAACCGATGATACTTGCGGTCCTTTTTTTCATCGGGCTTTTGCGTCGCGAAAAAAGCTCGCCGACAAATATCTTGGGCGGTGTCATCTGCGTTATAGGCATCGTTTGTTTCCAGATATTCAGATAAAACAAAAATTTGCAAGACTTTTTTGATTTATTTTTCAAAAAAGTCTTGCATTTTCAGTATATTTATGGTATAATTGTTCTTAAGTCGATCTGCGGATCGATAAAATCATTATTCAGGGAGATGAACTTTATTTATGGATCCTGCCGGTAGTATGCAGGTAGCGGCACTTGTGGTTCTTGTGTTGCTATCAGCTTTTTTCTCAGGAACCGAAACAGCTTTTACAAGCTTTAACAAAACACGAATGAAAACGCTCGCTCAGGACGGAAACAAAAAAGCGAAATCCGTACTTTGGGTCGAGGAGCATTACGAAAAATTTCTGTCAACCATACTCGTCGGAAACAATATTGTAAACATCACTGCGTCAACGATATCAACCCTGCTCTTCACCGAGTGGATAAAGGGTAACGCAAGTCTTGCCGCTACGATGTCAACCATCATCATGACGGTCATCATACTTATTTTCGGAGAAATTACGCCGAAATTCATCGCAAAAGATTTTGCCGACAAGCTTACAATGTCGGTAGTCGGTGTGGTTCGCTTTATTATGATCGTTTTGACACCTTTGACTGCCCTTTTCTCGCTTTGGAAACTGCTTATTTCAAAACTCATAAAGCAGGAGGACTCTGCCGCATCCATAACCGAGGATGAGATCATCACGATGGTCGAGGAGGCACAGAGCGAGGGCGGAATCGACGAGCACGAGGGCAATCTCATAAAGAACGCCATCGAGTTTAACGATCTTGAAGTGTCGAGCATATTAACACCCCGTATAGATATCGTAGCGATATCCGATGATACGCCCATCGACGAGATCAGCGAGCTTTTCCGCACAAGCGGATTTTCGCGACTTCCCGTATATCACGACACGATCGACAACATAATAGGCGTTATCCACGAAAAGGACTTCAACAAACTGACCTACGACAAGAAGGTCGATATAGGCGCTGCAATGCACTCGGTCATGTTTATAACCGAGGGAATGAAGATATCGAAGCTTCTGCGCAAATTCCAAGAGGCAAAATCGCACATTGCGATAGTTGTTGACGAATACGGCGGAACGGCGGGCATTGTCACGATGGAGGATGTTCTTGAGGGTCTTGTTGGCGAGATCTGGGACGAGCACGACGAAGTCATCGAGAATATCAAGCCCATTTCGGAGGACACATATCTTGTCAACGGCGGCACTCCGATAAGTGAGCTGTCCGATCTGCACGAGTTCAGCGACGAAGTGCTTGATGACAATGCAACGGTCAACGGTTGGGTGCTTGACAATCTCGGAAAGATTCCCGAGGTCGGTGACAGTTTTGAATACGAGAATCTCTCGGTCGAGATCAAAGAGACCGACGGCAAGCGCGCATCTGAGATCGAGATCAAGGTCAATCCCCTGCCCGAAGACGGCGAGGGCAATGATAATGACGATGCCGACGAAAAAGACTCGGAAGATCGAACTTCAAAAAGCAAAATTCACGCTTAATAACATATATACTGTTTTATTCACCTCAAATGAAGAATTTGAGGTGAATTTTTCATCTGGTAATATTTTTTTATAGAAAAATGGATATTGAATATGTTCAAAAAGAGAGTATAATATTGTCAGATAGATTGAAGGGGGCTGTAGTACCATGGCTTACAAAAAAATACTTACGATACAAGACATATCATGTGTCGGTCAGTGCTCGCTGACTGTCGCTCTTCCCATAATCTCCGCATGCGGGATCGAAACATGCATACTTCCGTCAGCGGTATTATCCACACATACCGCAGGCTTTAGCGGATACACCTTTCACGACCTGACGGACGACATTCCGAAGATCGTTGATCACTGGAAAAAGGAAGGGATCAAATTTTCAGCCATCTACACGGGATATCTCGGAAGCAGGCGACAGATCGCCTATGTCAGGGACATCCTGCGCGACATGGGGGATGTTGATCATGTCTCTATTGTTGACCCTGCAATGGCGGACGGCGGAAAGCTCTATCCTGCCTTTGACAACGACTATGTCAGGGCAATGAAGGGGCTGTGCGGCGATGCGGACATTCTACTTCCGAACATAACCGAGGCATGCTTCCTCACTGACACCGAGTACCGCGAGGCTTACGACGAAAGCTATATTGATCTGCTCTTTGAGCGTCTGACAAAGCTTGGCGCAAAAAATGTCGTACTTACCGGAGTCGGCTATCGCGAGGGCAAGACGGGAGTCGCCGTATATGACGGCACGAAGGTCGGCTACTACGAACATGAAAAAATGGCACGCGGATCGCACGGTACGGGCGACATTTACGCATCCGCCTTCACCGGCGCATATGTAAAAGGCAAGGGACTGTTTGAGTCGGCAAGGATCGCGGCTGATTTCACACTTGTGTGCATTAAAAATTCTCAAGGCGATGACAGCCACACCTACGGTGCAAAATTTGAGACTGCTATCCCCGATCTTGTTGAGATGATAAAATAAGTTCTTGTTATATTTTCGGTTCGAAATTTTGGTCGTATATTTGTAAATTTTCATAAAGTACTTGAAATATTAAAAAAAAGAGGCTATAATGGAGATAACAAAGTTACCGACCGAGGGGAGATCATTATTATGCCAAACGAAAATAACAAGGACAATGTATACAGACCAAAAGCAGCACCGATAGTTATTGCCGCTTTGCTTATGGCATTGCTCGTATGTCTTATAATAGTCGTCACGACCGTATTAACAAAGGGTCCCGACGAGACGCCGACCACAACAGTCGGCGGTCAACAGGTTACGACAAGGGTGCCGCAGATAACGACCGCGACTCCGCAGACGACCACGACAGGAAACATTCCGCAAACAAGCGTTCCGCAGACTACTACGACCCCGGGCATCCCGACGCCTTCGACAAGCGGTGAGATCACCACGACGACGCGTCATTACAGTTATGTTGATCCGCAGACCAAGACAAATGTTGATCTGTCCGAGGACGCTGTCGGAAATGGTTCGCTTATCCTTGTAGACGAGCTTCACGAATACAGGAAGCCCATTGATCAGCTCATAACCCGCACCGAGATGTCCGCGCTTTCGGAAAGTCAGCTTTACGAGCGTTACGGATTTGTCAGAGTCCCAAAAAGCAGCGCATACAATCTCAAAAGCAACAATCTGTTTTTGAACAGCGATGCGGCGATCGAATTTATTAACATGCTGACCGCATATGCACACGAGAGCGGAAACTGCGATGTACAGCTTCGCAACGCATATTATTTTGATCAAAATGAGCAGGTATGCTACAACAGCACGGGTTATTTTATCGATCTGCAGGTCTACAGAGATGAAAAGATCTATCCGCTCAACTACGAGCCTCACAGATCAGAATATTACGATTGGTTCATCGAAAATTGCTGTCGGTTTGGATTTATCCATGTTGGAGAGGGACAGAATGCGGCAGGACAGGATATTTATTCATCATTCCGCTATGTCGGCATTCCGCACGCAACATATATGGATGAGCACAGCATGGAATTTGAAGATTATATCGACATGGTGAAATCTCACACGATCGAGAGTGTTATAACCTACACCGATAAAGACGGTGTCGCATGGCAGGTATATTATGTTCCGGCAGTCGAGGGCGGCACATCGATCACCGTACAGGGCAGTCCCGACTGTTACCGCATATCGGGCAACAACACGGACGGATATATAATCACTGTCAACACGGCATACTTTACGGCAAACAACTAAATTTTTCAAAAAAAGCAGGACTTTCAAGCGGAAATTATCAAATACCACTTGACAAAGTCCTGCTTTTGTGATAAAATAAGCTAAAGCTAAAAAATGGAGACAAAACAGATGAGCAGAGTATTTGCGGCATACTATTATTGCTATTATTTCTTTTACGAGAGATAATAGAATTTTGTGCTGCCCAAAAACTGCCCATGGTATCGATCTCTTTGCAGCACTTGTGCTGCATTTTTTATTTTTATTAGAACTTTTCTTGCACGGACGAAAGGACGGTATGAACGATGATAGTCGGAATAGTTGGACTCGGGCTGATAGGCGGCTCGCTTGCAAAGGCATTCAAAGAGGCGGGGCACACTGTCTATGCCTGCAACAGAACAAGTGCTGTCGAGGATGTTGCGATAGCTGCAGGGGTGATCGACGAGGTACTCTGCGAAAAAAACATCGGAAAATGCGAATTTATTCATCTGTCGCTCTATCCCGACGCATCGATAAAGTGGCTTGAGGACAACGCGCATCTCGTTGGAAAGGAGACGGTCGTTCTCGACGAATGCGGTACAAAGCGAAAGATCTGTGCATCCTGCTTTGAAATTGCCGACAGATACGGATTTACATTTGTCGGCGGACATCCGATGGCAGGCACGCATTTCTCGGGATTTCGCTACAGCAGAGCCACGATGTTCTCAAATGCGACAATGATACTTGTACCGAAGGATCAGCGTGATTTTTTGCTTATCGAACGGATAACGGCATCCCTAAAACCGCTTGGTCTGAAAAAGATAGTGACGACCGATCCCGAAAATCATGACAAAATGATCGCATACACATCCCAGCTTGCGCATGTTGTATCCTCCGCCTACATAAAATCGCCGTCCGCACTCTGTCACAAAGGATACAGTGCGGGGTCGTTCCGAGATTTGACTCGTGTTGCGTGGCTCAACGAAAAAATGTGGACCGAGCTTTTCATCGAAAACGGTGATTATCTTGCTCCCGAGATCGATCTTGTGATCGAAAATCTGCAAAAATATTCGGATGCCATAAAATCGCGTGACTGCGAGAGCCTTGAGTCTCTGCTTCGCGAGGGACGAATTGCTAAAGAAAGATCGGAAAGTCAACAATGAAAAGAATAAGAGTCAATGCGTCAAGAGAATATGATATATTAATCGAGAAAGGTCTTCTCGAGGTTGCGGGCGGGCTTATCGCCGAAAACACCGCCCTTTCTCCCTCCCGTCGTGCGCTCATAGTCACCGATGACAATGTAGATATGCTGTATTCGGACAAGCTCAAAAAGTCGCTTTCGGATGTCGGATACAAAAACATAGTCAAATTCGTGTTTGCAAACGGCGAAGCATCAAAATCGCCCGAGGTGCTCCTTGAGCTGTGTCGAGTTTTGGCAAG
This sequence comes from uncultured Lachnospiraceae bacterium, assembly GCA_964582375.1. Classification (GTDB taxonomy): domain Bacteria; phylum Bacillota; class Clostridia; order Oscillospirales; family CAG-272; genus CAKSQF01. Next base: position 76,292 of record CAZORL010000001.1, on the reverse strand, counting down.
GGAGCATTTCACTCGCTCCGACTTTTTGATCGCGCTCGGCGGCGGTGTTGTCGGGGATCTTTGCGGATTTGCCGCTTCGATCTACGAGCGCGGGATCGAATTTGTTCAGATCCCGACCACTCTTCTTTCATGTGTAGACTCATCGGTCGGCGGAAAGACTGCTGTCGATCTGCCCGAGGGAAAAAATCTTATCGGCACATTTTATCAGCCATCGCTTGTGATATGCGACCCTTCCCTGCTTGACAGTCTGCCGTGTGATATTTACAGAGACGGTTATGCCGAGGTTATAAAATACGGCGTAATACTTGATAGCGAGTTCTTCGACAGGCTGTCCATGGACGATCGTCCCGATATATGTGATGTGATCGCACGTTCGGTCGAGATAAAGCGTGATATCGTCTCGGCGGATGAGCGTGATCGATCTCTGCGCGGTCTGCTGAATTTCGGTCACACGCTCGGACACGGGATCGAACTTCACACCGCATTCGAGTACTCACACGGTGCAGCTGTTGCGGTTGGTATGGTGCTCGCATCAAGAATTGCCGCCCTGCTTGGCATCTGTGAGGACGATATCCCAAGCAGAGTCGAGTCTCTGCTGAAAAGATACGGATTTGATACAAGCTGTCCGATAAATGCGAGTGAGCTTTTTGATGCGGCACTTTCTGACAAAAAGCGAAACGGCAAACGTCTGACGCTCATCCTGCCCAAAGCTATCGGAGATGCCTGTTTTTACGAGGTGGATCTGACCTGCGGCAAGCTCGAGCATCTGATCGAGGAGGCGATCAAATGGAAATCATGAAGATATCGCCCTATCCCATTTGCGGCAAGGTATGTGCGCCCGCGTCAAAATCGTACGGGCACAGACTGCTGATCTGCGCCGCCCTTGCCGATCGTCCGACCGTTATTCGAGGACTTGGCGATTGTGAGGACATAAAGGCAACGATCGAATGCCTTCGATCGCTCGGTGCAAAGATCGAGAAAAGCGGCAGTGACAGGTCAGTCACGCCGATAAATGTTAACAAATATCCCACCGAGGTTCGAGAGCTTTTTTGCGGTGAATCGGGATCGACGACACGTTTTCTTTTGCCTATTGCCGCGGCACTCGGCGGAGATTACATTTTTTTGGGTTCGGGACGGCTTCCCGAGCGTCCGATGAGACCGATGACCGATCTGTTTTCGGCACACGGTGTTTCTGCTGACTCGGATCATCTGCCCATGCATATTTCGGGTAAGCTGTCGGGAGATGATTTTTCGATCGACGGTTCACTGTCATCGCAGTTCACGAGCGGTCTTCTCTTTGCACTTTCTCTGCTTGACGGAGAACGCACGCTCAGGGTAAGCGGACAAATTCAGTCAAAAGATTATGTCGAAATGACGCTCGATGTTTTGTCAAAATTCGGCATTCAGCCCGGAAGATGCGAAAATGCATTCATTATCGAAAACAAGGCAAAAAGTTCTCAACTTTCGGCAAGATCGTCGGTATATGATGTCGAGGGTGACTGGTCAGCGGCGGCATTTTGGCTTGCCGCAGGTGCGATCGGCGCGGGCGATATCAGCGTTTCTTCCCTTTCTCTGACAAGCATCCAGGGCGATCGTGCGGTACTCTCCGCACTCCGAGGGTTTGGTGCGATCATCAAGACAAACGCAGACGGCAGTATTTCGGCAAAAGCGGACGGCAGACTTCACAAAGCCGTGATCGAATGTCAAAACATTCCCGATCTTGTCCCCGCACTTGCCGTCGTTGCCGCCTACGCGGATGGCGAGAGCCGATTTGACGGAATATCACGACTTCGTATCAAAGAGTCAGACCGCGTGGCAGCTGTAATATCGATGCTTGAAGCATTCGGCATCGCCGCCCGTGCCGACAATGACAGTCTCTATGTGATCGGTGGACACCCACACGGTGGTAGTGTCAACAGCTTCGGCGATCACAGGATCGCAATGTCAGCCGCAATATGCGCGCTGGCGGCGACAGGCGAGACGGTCATTACAAACCCGGAATGCGTCGGCAAATCATACGAGAATTTTTGGAAAGATCTGTCCGATCTGTCGGGCGGAAAAATACGATCGTTACAGAGGTAATTATGTCATCAACATTCGGCAGAAATATAAAAATATCGATTTTCGGTCAATCGCACAGCGAGGCGATCGGCGTTGTTATAGACGGTCTTCCGTCGGGAGAAAAAATTGACCTTGACGCACTGGCGGCATTTATGGCACGCCGTGCGCCCTCACAGGCTACCTATTCGACCAAGCGGCGCGAGGGCGACAAAGCAGAGATAGTCAGCGGACTTTTTAACGGATACACCTGCGGTGCGCCACTTACGGCAATCATAAGGAACACCGACACGAGATCATCCGATTACGAGGAGCTAAAGGACTGTCCGCGACCCGGGCACGCAGATCTTACCGGGTATCTTCGCTATGGGGAGCATCGCGATTGGCGCGGCGGCGGTCATTTCTCGGGCAGACTGACAGCACCGCTTACGATAGCCGGCGGAATACTTATGCAAATTCTTGAGCGGCGTGGCATCCATATCGGTGCGCACATCTCTGATCTTTGCGGCATCAAAGACACCCCATATGATATGGCAGGACTTTCGGCTGACGATCTTGCGACAAGATGCGAGGGTTTCCCTGTCAGATCGCAGAATGCGGCAGATGAAATGATAGGTGTGATCGAATCTGCGAAAGCGGTCGGCGACTCGGTCGGAGGGGTGATCGAGTGCGGTGCGATCGGCTTTCCGGCAGGACTTGGTGACCCCATGTTTGACGGAATCGAAAACAGACTATCGACCGCGCTGTTTGCCATCCCCGCAGTCAAGGGCGTGGAATTTGGCGAGGGATTCGGCAGCTCACATATGACAGGCAGCATCTCAAATGACAGCTACCGCATAAATGACGGAAAAATAGTCAGCCCGACAAATCATGCAGGCGGAATATCGGGCGGAATATCAAACGGTATGCCGATAGTATTCAGGATAGCGATCAAGCCGACACCATCGATTGCACAGACACAGAAGAGCGTGTCGATCAGCCAAATGACCGAGCGTGAATTATCGATCGGCGGCAGACATGACCCATGCATTCTTCCGCGTGCCGTCCCTGTCGTTGAAGCAGTATGTGCGATAGTGCTTGCCGATTATCTCTTTTAACAGCAAAGGAATTTATAAATATGAGTAAAAATCTTGATGAACTTCGACATGAAATAAACGACATTGACGAAAAGCTTGTCGAGCTATTTGTAAAGCGAATGGATGTCGCACTCGATGTCGCAAATTACAAAAAGGAAAACGGGATCGCCGTTTTTGACGGCGGACGCGAGCGTGCGGTACTTGAACGTGTCTCGTCGCAAGCGGGCGAAGAGCTTGGCGAATACGCCGATCTGCTCTATCGAACCGTGATGGATCTTTCGCGCAGATACCAACATTCCGTCATGGGAGACGGCAAGACAAGCGGTGATTTTGCGCGTGCGATCGATGCGACACCGAAAATGTTCCCCAAAAATGCGCGTGTGATCTGCCAAGGCAGTGAGGGCGCGTACTCGCAGGCGGCAGCTGAAAAGCTGTTCACATCGCCGAGCATCACATTTGTCAAGTCTTTTGACGATGTTTTCGAGTCGATCGAAAAAGGATGTGCTGATTTCGGCATTCTTCCAATCGAAAACTCAACGGCAGGCTCTGTCAATCATATCTACGATCTGCTCGCCGATCATGATGCAAAGATCGTTCGCTCGGTCAGGGTCAAGATCGATCACAACCTTCTCGCACCGCAGGGTGCGCAGATAAGCGATATCAAAGAGATCTATTCGCATCCGCAGGCTATCGATCAATGCTCAAACTTTTTGGCATCGCTTGACGGTGTCAGGGTCATTCCTTACGAAAACACGGCATCTGCGGCAAAAATGGTCTCTCTTTCGGGTGACAAGAGCAAAGCTGCCCTATCCGCCGCTCACTGTGCGTCGATCTACGGACTGTCAACGCTTGCGAGAAGCGTACAAAACAGCGACGGCAATTTCACACGCTTTATCTGCATTGCGGCAAATCCGATGATCTTCCCCGGATCAAACAGAACGTCCGTCATGATGATACTTCCCCACCGTCGCGGCTCGCTCTTTTCGATCATGTCGGCGATACAAGCATCAGGCGTCAATTTGATCAAGCTCGAGAGCCGACCGATCCCGGGCAGTGATTTCGGGTTTATGTTCTACTTCGACATAGAGGAATCGATGTATTCGAATAATCTCCCGGCCCTGCTTTCGGAACTTGAGACCAAGTCGGATTATTTCAAATATCTCGGAACATATCTCGAACAAATATAAGCGGAGGGGTCTTTATGGCAAAATACGGCTTGATCGGCGAAAAACTCTCGCACAGTCTCTCGCCGATGATACATTCCATGCTCGGAAATAACGAGTACACGCTCATCGAGGTCGAGAAGGACAAGATCGAAAGGTTCTTCAAAGATCGCGACTTTTGTGCGGTGAATGTCACGGTTCCCTACAAAAAGGTCGCATATGCCGCCTGCGATCTGCTCTCCGAGACGGCACGAACACTCGGCAACGTCAACACTATCGTAAAGCTCGACGACGGCAGGCTCTACGGTGACAACACCGATGCGTTTGGATTTGAATATCTTCTGGGTCGGGCGGATATCGATGTTAAGGGTAAAAAATGTCTTGTTATCGGCTCGGGAGGAGCATCCGCGACCGTCTGCGCCGTGTTTGGCAAACTCGGTGGCGATGTTAGCGTGCTGAGGCACGCGGACAACACCGAGGTCGGACGTGCAAAATATCTTGCCGATACACAGGTTATAGTTAACACGTCGCCCGTCGGAATGTATCCGCACTTTGACGAGTCGCCGATCAGACTGTCGGATTTTTCATCACTTTATGCCGCAATCGATCTTATCTACAATCCGCGAAGAACCAACTTTATTCTCGATGCAACCGATCTCGGCATAAAATATTCGGGCGGTCTCCCCATGCTTGCCGCACAGGCAGTGCGAGCTGACGAAATATTTTTCGGCAGAAAGCAGAGCGGCGACATTGTCGAGTCGATCATAGGAAAGCTTGATCGTTCGATGTGCGATATAGTTCTCATCGGAATGCCCGGATGCGGCAAAACGACAGTCGGGCGGATCGTCGCAAAAAAACTCGATCGCGAATTTGTTGACATTGATGCCGAGATCGAGAGGATGGCAAGCATGAGCATCCCCGATATCTTCAAGGCACGCGGCGAGCACGGATTTCGCGAGATAGAGAGTGCGGTCACGGCAGATATTTGCCGATCGATGTGCGGCAGAGTCATCGCAACCGGCGGCGGCGTTGTTACAGTGCCCGAAAACATCCCTGTCATCCGTCGTAATTCAATCGTATTTTTCATTGAGCGACCGATATCGAGCCTTCCGACAAACGGAAGACCGCTCTCCGCTGTCGGATCACTTCACGAAATGTACAAGAAACGCGCACCCCTGTACAGGCAGGCGTGCGACTTCAAGGTAAGCGGCAAGAGTGCCGAGGAGACAGCCGACAAAATACGCGAAATGTTTGATCGTTTACCGATAAACGTATAAAAGGAAGGAAAAACATGAAAATTCTTATTATAAACGGTCCGAATCTCAATCTGCTCGGGCTTCGTGAGCCTGATATCTACGGCAGGCAAACTTATGGTGATCTCGTCGATTTTTGCCGAGCGGTCGCAGAAAAACAGGGCGTCGATGTTGAGTTTTATCAATCCAATCACGAGGGCGCGATCGTTGACATGATACAGTCGGCACACGGTAATTTTGACGGTATTGTGATCAATCCCGCCGCATACACACACACATCGGTGGCGATCCTCGATGCGCTGAAAGCAGTGGCGATCCCGACGATCGAGGTCCATCTGTCGGATGTGTCGGCGCGTGAGAGCTTCCGTAATTTTTCGTATGTCTCGTTATATGCCGAAAAAACGATCATCGGAAAGGGCTTTGATGGCTACAAAGAGGCGATCGTTTACCTTTCAAACAAAATATGATCATATGCAAAATCAGCAGAAGGTTCAACCCTTCTGCTGATTTTGTTCTGTATTTGTTTTGTGCGGTCATTATTCGACAGATCCTGCGCACATGGGGTGCTAAAATGATGACGAGGTGAGCACATGAGCCAAACGATCTACGGCGATATATACATACTTATAAACTTCAGCATGGATTTTCTCAGCCTGTACATCCTGACCTTTTTGACACACGACAAGGTACGCCTTGTGCGAATGTGCATAGGTGCGGCAATCGGTGCACTGTATGCGCTTGTGTCGCTTTTGCCGCAGAAATATGAGTTTCTGCAAGCCGTCACCAACATCCTTGCTTCGCTGACCGTCTGCTTTGCCGCGTTTGGATTCGGCAGTCTGCGAGCATACATAAAGCGAGTCTTCCTGTTCTACTGCGTCTCGTTTCTCAGCGGCGGATCCATGAGTGCGATATACTATTTTGCGGGAAAGCTCATTCGCGACCGTGATGTGCTGATAAACGGCAGGGTCGAGGATCTTTACGCCGACATTCCGCTGTGGGTGTTCGCGCTTTGTGCACTGATCTGTGGGCTGATTGCGATCATTTGGGGCAGAGTCACATCGAGAGGCAGGCAGATATCGGTCGTGACCGTCCGCGTCGAATCGGACACCATCACGCATGAGTTTGACGGGCTTGTTGACAGCGGCAATCTGCTGACCGATCCGCTCGGCGGACTCCCGGTGATCATCGTTAACGCCGAGACGGCCGATCGCCTTTTTCCGCCCGAGATAAGGCGTGGTAACATTGACGTTCACACATTCGGATGGCGCGTGCGGCTGATCCCATATCAAACGCCGTCAGGCGAGGGGATGACGCTCGGATACATAGCCAAAAGAGTCGAGATAAACGACCGCGAGGTCGGTGCGGCACTCGCCTGCCCCGACGGTGTGTCGGAGAGCTTTGAGGGGCATGCGGCGATCGTTCCGTCCTGTCTTTTATCCTGACAAAAATGATTGGAGATAGTGCAATGACAAAAAACAGATTTGTAAAACTGCTTCAGATGCTCGGGATAATAAAGGGCGGCAGGCTCTGCGCATACATAAACGGTGCAGATTATCTTCCGAAACCGCTGTCTGCCAAGGAGGAGGCGGATCTGGTCGCGCGTCTCGACGAGCCGAGGGTCAGGCAACAACTTATCGAGCGAAATTTGCGGCTTGTCGTATTCATCGCGAAAAAATTCGAGAATACGGGCGTCGGGATCGAGGATCTGATATCCATCGGCACGATCGGGCTGATCAAGGCGATCAACACGTTTCATCCCGACAAAAACATAAAACTCGCCACATATGCGTCAAGATGCATCGAAAATGAGATACTTATGTACCTGCGCAAAGGTCAAGGCAAGCACGAAATATCGATCGACGAGCCGCTAAAGGTCGATTGGGACGGCAACGAGCTGCTGCTTTCGGATATTCTGAGCGGCGACGAGGATTGTGTCTATCGCAGAGTCGAAAGTGAAGAAGAACGCCGCGCAGTCCGCAGTGCGATATCAAGACTCGACAGTCGCGAGAGACAAATAATCGAACTCCGCTTCGGCCTCAGCGGCGGCGACGAGCTGACCCAAAAAGAGGTAGCCGACCTACTCGGCATCTCGCAAAGCTATATTTCGAGACTCGAAAAGAAGATCATCGACCGACTGAGAGAAGAAATGAGCGAGATGATGTGATATTTTTAAGAGCACCGCCAAAAAGCGGTGCTCTTGTGAGATAATAGGTTGGTTTAGTGTACTTCTGCTAATGCTTTTTCTGTACTACATACTATTATGCGGTATAATTCGGTTCTTGTGTGATCATTATATCACTATATTATCCGTTTGTCAATAGCTTTTTGGCAAAGTCAAAATTTCAGACAAAAATCTACCACGAAAAGACCAATGAAAACGGGGATTTTTCATTGGTCTGATCGTCATGCAACAATATTGCAGAAATATCAAAAATTCAAAGAAAACGCCTCATCCGCCTTGCAAGCTCGGCACCTTCCACTACCGAGGAAACGATAATTAATTCGTGTTTCCGCCAATTGTATCTTTGGCGGTTTGATTGATAATATATCGACCACTAAAACAAATGGATAGATCTCCCGCCGTGTAGGGACGGCGTCCTCGAAGGCTAATCTAAGCGCTTGTTCGCTATGCTTTGGTGAAAAAACAATATTTTTTTGTTTTTTACATCTCAACTGCCGAGATGATCAATCACCATTGCTTTCCCGGTGGAGGAAGGCGTCGCCGAGGGCGACAAATGAGGCGTCAAAACTCTTTTTCGATTGCCGACACGGTCAGATTTCGCATTTTATGGTATTCCTTTCTTTCCCCGAAAAAGATCCTCAAGCGGAGAGCCTGAGGATCTTTTTTACATATTGCTTTAATTACTCGATTATGATGTGCGCAAGGGTGACGCTTGCTTTATTTTCAAGCCCCGGGGTGGTGCAATTGATATCGTTTACATAGTACACGCTACCATCGGAGGTAACGAAGAGTCCGGGGGAGTAGGCGTATCTATGTGCATCGGTGAGCGTATACGGGAGCGGATTGTCCATATTCTTCCAAGTTTTTCCGTAATCGAAGCTGACGAGCCAATCGGTGCCCGTACTCGAGTTTCCGCCGACGGGATGCTTTGCTGTGACGATCAACGTACCGTTTTCGCCGCCTGCCGGAGTCCACGCACAGGCAGGGGACGAGCCGAACGATAGGCCTGTTGATGTAGCGACCGGAGTGCCGCGATCGCCGCTGTCGCTCCAATCGGAGAGATCTTTTGTAGTCTTGGAGTAGATGGGATTACCGTCAATACCGACAATCTCATAAGCAATGAAATACTCGCCGTTGCCCATTTTTGTCAGTGTGAGCATTCCCGGGCGAAGGCTCTGCTGTTTACAAGCGACGACCTCGATGCGCTCGCCCCAATTTGTGCCATCCTCGCTGATCTTCAGAACGAGCATTTGACTATGGTTTTTCTTATCGGTCTCATCCGAATAGAAGCAATGCAGCTTTCCATTTTCGGCATAGAGGACGGGTTCCCAAAGTCCTGCGTCAATTCCGCCGCCTTCAGCCACGGTCGCGATCTTTTCCCAGCTTTTACCGACATCGGTGCTTTTCCAAATAACCATTTGCGTAAGCTTACTTGTTGCCTCGTCGCGGACACATCCTGCAAAGAGGAGCGTGCCCACAGGCATATCGCCGACATCGCAGGGGAGCTCATATATAAACGGCTGCCAATTGGCGACCATTCCCTTTTCGCCCGAGCGGATGCGCGAGGTTATCTTCCATGTTTTGCCGCCGTCCGTACTTCTATGCACGAGGTAGCAATCTTGATCGAGCGATTCCTCGGTCACAAGTATTTGTCCGTTATTGTCGCCGCTATGCTCGAGCACGACTATCTTCGGATATGTGAGGGTGACATTCGGCTTTGTTTTGGTGGGTTCATAGACCACCGACTTGAGGTCGGTCCTGAACACTCTGTTGCCGACGCGCAAAAACTCATTGCCGGTCATATCTACAAGTGTACTACCGTTGGCACTGCAGAGAGCGTTGCCGTTTTCATATACTACCATATCGTCAATAAACCTCCTAAATCCAACGACAAGTGCGTCGTTATTTGTTCCGTAGACATAGATCTTATTTCCCTTTTTGATAATGGCGATACCGTCGGTATAACCTGCCGCAGTGAGTGCATCGACACCGACTGTCGATTGACCGACAATTATTTCTTTAGCGTCATCCGCACCCCCCGAGCCGTTTTTGACGACCTCGATCTCTTTTCCTGTCACGCTCATAATATCACCTGCGAGATCTGCCGCAAGAGCCGTGATTGTGCGATCGATCCGCTCGCCTGTCAAAATCATCTTATATTCGGACAGATCGCAAAGCGTTTCTTTAGTCGCCGCTGTCTGAGGTGTTGTTAAAACACTGTCGCTCGGTGGGACAGTCGTTTGACAAGCAGACATCGAAAGTGCCGCAAGGCAAAGAAGAAGGGCTATGTATTTTTTCATACAAAAGTCATCCTTTCGAATGTATTTGACTATATTATACACAAACATTCGATATCTGTCAAGTCATTTTTGTTATCATCACGAATTTTTCCTGTAATAATTGATAAGACAGCCGGCGAGAATAATATCGCGCTCGTCCTCTGTCAGCTCGCCGAGTGAGAAGGATATCTCCTCTTTCTCATTCCCCGAGACAATGTATGCCTTAATGACATCTGCACCCGATGCAACAGCCTCGCGAAGTCCCTCAAAAAGGAGCTGATCGCCGACATTGAAGCTGTCTATGGGACGGTCGGTGACAAGTGGAAGCATACCCCAGTTTATGAGATTTGATCTGTAACGCTTGGTTGCGTATTCGTTTGCGATATTTGCGATGCCGCCGAGCACTCTCTGGCAGGATGCCGCCTGTTCTCTTGCCGATCCGTCACCCGGTTTTACCGCGCAGACGGCTGTGGCAAGGGCGATATCGTTATCCTTTGTTTGGTCGAGTCTGCGTTTTTTCTCAAGCTCGCGGACGGTCTTCGCACGATCGACATACCCGGGATCTTTACGGGAAAGCGCAAAGGAGGAAAGCTTTTCGGGATTTGATCGATAGGACGAGGTCTCGCCCGAGGGGATCAGCTCGTCGGTAGTGGTCACAGGGTCGGTTATGACCGAGGCAAGTGTGACGAGCAGTTTATCGGGAAGTTCGGGAAATTCGGGCCAATCGGCGATATTCGGACCGAACACAAGCTCGCGATCGGGATCGGGTCTGCCGAATCCGTTGTAAACCCTGTTTTTGTATGCACTGTCATCGTAGTGATAGTCGGGATCGGTATATTTCACGTCAAGTTCATCAGCGGGGGTGAGCTTGCCGCCGTTTGCCGCAGTTGCCGCAATCGAGCGTGAATCCATGAGTGCGACCGCCGCGATCTGCCGCTCGGAGGGCTTTGAGCCTTCCCTGTTCGGGAAATTTCTGGTCGAATGTCTGATCGACAATCCGCCGTTTGCAGGGACATCGCCTGCGCCGAAGCAAGGTCCGCAGAATGCTGTACGAAGTATCGCTCCCGCACCGACGAGAGTCGCCGCTCTGCCGCTTTTTATAAGCTCGACGAGTGTCGGCTGAGATGCGGGATAAACAGAGAGTCCGAAACTGCCGTCACCTATCGAGGCAGACGACAGAATATCAGCTGCCGCAGAAAGATTTTCATAAGATCCGCCCGCACATCCTGCGATCACACCCTGATCGACAAACAGCGAACCGTTTCTAAACTTTGAGCGAAGATCGAGCGCACCCTCGGGCAGACCGAGTGTCTCATGTGCTGTCTTTTCGCAATTTGCGAGAAGATCGTCGGCGTTTGCGAGAAAATCGCGGATGGTATAGGCGTTCGACGGGTGGAAAGGAAGAGCGATCATTGGCTCGACTGTTGAAAGATCGATCTCGATCAGTCGATCGTAGATCGCACCCTCCTCGGGGGCAAGCTTTTTATATTCATCCCCTCTGCCGTGAAGCTCGAGATATGCTTTGGTTTTTTCGTCTGTTTCCCAGATCGAGGACAGACAGGTCGTTTCGGTAGTCATAACGTCAATGCCGGAGCGGAAATCCATCGAAAGAGCCGAAACTCCGTCTCCGACGAACTCGAGGACGCGATTCTTTACAAATCCGCTCGCGAATGTTGCGCCGACAAGTGCGATCGCGACATCGTGAGGTCCGACGCCCGCACGAGGCTTGCCTGTCAGATGCACTGCAACGACCTCGGGACGTGCGATATCATAGGTGCGTCCGAGAAGTTGTTTTACAAGCTCTGGTCCGCCCTCACCGACAGCCAAAGTGCCGAGTGCGCCGTATCTGGTATGTGAATCCGAACCGAGGATCATTTTACCGCACCCTGCCGCGCACTCTCGCATATACGAATGTATGACCGACTGATGTGCGGGTACGAAAATTCCGCCGTATTTTTTGGCAGCCGAAAGTCCGAAGACGTGGTCGTCCTCATTGATCGTGCCGCCGACTGCGCAAAGTGAATTGTGGCAATTGGTGAGGACATAGGGGATCGGGAAGCTTGTAAGTCCCGATGCGCGCGCGGTCTGAATGATTCCGACATATGTGATGTCGTGGGATGCCATCATGTCAAATTTGATCTTCAGATCACTTTGATCTGCGGCAGTGTTGTGTGCGGAGAGGATGTGCCATGCGATCGTGCGGTCACGCGCGGTCATATCGGCATTGTCGGGCAGAGCGGTGAAAGTACCGTTATTATATGCAACCTTATGGTCTGTGAGCTTTATCATTTTTGTTTGTCCTTTTGCTGTGTAAATTTTTTATATTTTACCACATTTATCGGATATTTGCAATAGTTTTTTCAGAGTTTGCCGTTATTTGACAAAATATTTTTAGTCGCTCAAAACTTTGCAAAGTTTTTTGTATTTTGTGCAAGTAATTTTATATAAATCTCTTGACACGGTTTGAGTTTTGTGATATAATAATGGCAAAGAAAAAACGATCAAGGGGCAAGAGATGAAGAAAAATGTTTACTCACTGATACTTTCGGAGGATGTAGTTACGGCAATCGACAAGCTGGCGTACGCAAAGGGCATGCCGCGCTCGGGGCTTATCAACGAAATACTCGCCTCGGCGGTTTCATACAAGACCCCCGAGATGCTCATAAGGGAGACGCTTGAGGAGATCGAGCGAGTGCTGGACGGCACTGATTTTGTCAAGGTCTCATCAGGCGCAAACGCACTCGCGATGAAGACAGCACTCACCTACAAATACAACCCATCGCTGAAATTCACACTCGAGCTTCAAAGATCGCGAGAGGGCGAGACGGTCGGCAGGCTCAGGATATCCATGAGAAGCAGAAGTGAAACACTTATAATGCTTCTGATTGATTTTATGAAGCTTTGGCAGGAGATCGAAAGAAATTATTCGCCCTCCGTCGAGTATTATTACGACAGCGGACGAATAACGCGAGAACTATATCCGTCTGCCTCGTCAGCCACGCCGCTTGAGATCGGGGCAAGCATCGGAAGTTACGCAAAGCATTTAAGTGCGGCGGCTGACGCCTATTTCGCCTCGGGATGTGAACGATCGCCTGCCATCACACGGCAGGTTGCCGCAATATGCTCCGATTACTATCTGTCGGGCGGACTTACGGTATAGCGTAAGCGATCCATACATCAATATCACAAAAGAAAGGACGAACGATCATGAACATACAAAGATACACACAAAAATCACAAGAGGCACTCCGCGGTGCGCAATCACTCGCAGAGGAATATGCAAATGCGCAGGTCGGGACAGAGCATCTGCTCGCTTCCCTGCTTTCTGATGAGAGCGGACTGATCTGTGAGCTGTTAAAGAAAATGTCGGCATTGCCAAGCGTCATTCGAGAGAATACGATGGACATGATAAAAAGCTTGCCGAGAGTTACGGGCGGAGAACTGTATATATCAAATGAGCTGTCCGAACTGCTGAGCACTGCCGAGGGCGAGGCTGACAAGATGCGCGACAGCTATGTCTCGACAGAGCATTTAATGCTTGCCGTTTTCGAAAAAGGCGGCGCAAAGATCAAGCGGATGCTCGACGATTTTGGCGTGCGACGCGGCGAATTTCTCAAGGTGCTAAAGGATGTGCGTGGCAACAGATCGGCTGACAGTGACAATCCGGAGGCAACATACGATGTTCTGAAGAAATACGGCAGTGACCTTTGCGAGCGAGCGAGGGCGCAAAAGCTCGATCCTGTCATCGGCAGGGACGAGGAGATCGCAAGCGTTGTTCGCATACTAAGCCGCAAGACGAAGAACAATCCCTGCTTGATCGGTGAGCCCGGCGTTGGCAAGACAGCAATTGCCGAAGGGCTTGCACAGAGGATCGTCAAGGGTGACGTGCCCGCTAATCTTAAAGACACTACCCTTTTCTCGCTTGACATGGGCGCACTCGTTGCAGGTGCGAAATTCAGAGGCGAATTTGAGGAGCGGCTCAAGGCGGTGCTCGGAGAGGTCAAAAGTTCGAACGGAAAGATCATACTTTTCATCGACGAGCTTCACACGATAGTCGGTGCGGGTGCAACAGAGGGTTCAATGGACGCAGGCAATCTGTTAAAGCCGTTGCTTGCCCGCGGTGAGCTTCACTGCATAGGAGCGACGACGCTGAATGAATATAGAAAATACATCGAGAAGGATGCCGCGCTTGAGAGGCGTTTTCAACCGGTGCTTGTGCCCGAACCGAATGTCGAGGACACGATATCCATTCTTCGCGGTCTGAAAGAGCGATACGAGGTCTATCACGGTGTAAAAATACACGACAATGCGCTTATCGCCGCCGCAACGCTGTCAAACAGATATATTTCGGACAGATTTCTCCCCGACAAAGCAATCGACCTCGTTGACGAGGCATGTGCGATGATAAAGTCCGAGATGAACTCGATGCCAAGCGAGCTTGACGAGAAGCGAAGACGCATTATGCAGCTTGAAATAGAGGAAGCGGCGCTCAAAAAGGAGACTGACAAGCTATCTGCCGAAAGGCTGTCCGATCTGCAACGCGAGCTTGCCGAGCTTCGCGAGGAATTCTCGGCGATGAAGGCAAAATGGGAGAGCGAAAAATCATCGATCGGCAGAGTACAAAAGCTTCGCGAGGAGATAGAGGCTGTGAACGAGCAGATAGAAAACGCTCAATCGGCGCAAGGTTACGATCTCTCAAAGGCGGCAGAGCTTCGGTATTCCACCCTTCCCCGTCTGCAAAAGGAGCTTGAGGAGGCAGAGATCGCCGAAAAGCAGAGCGGCGGCAAGCAATATCTCCACAGCAGTGTCACCGACGAGGAGATCGCCGAGATAGTAGCACGGTGGACGAAAATTCCCGTCTCGAAGCTGATGGAGGGCGAAAAGAAAAAGCTTCTTCGTCTGCCCGAAACGGTCCATCGTCGTGTTATCGGTCAGGATGATGCGGTTGATGCCGTTTGCGATGCCATAATCAGATCGCGTGCGGGGATACAAAATCCCAACCGCCCACTTGGCTCGTTTTTGTTCCTCGGTCCGACCGGTGTCGGCAAGACCGAGCTTGCGAAAACGCTTGCCGAGATACTCTTTGACGATGAGCATGCGATGATCAGGATCGACATGTCCGAATACATGGAGAAACACTCGGTCGCACGCCTTATCGGAGCACCTCCCGGCTATGTCGGATATGACGAAGGCGGACAGCTTACCGAGGCAGTACGTCGTCGTCCGTACTCGGTAATTCTGTTCGACGAGATAGAAAAGGCACATCCGGATGTCTTCAACGTTCTCCTTCAGGTACTTGACGACGGGCGTATCACCGACTCAAAGGGCAGAACAGTCGATTTCAAGAACACGATCATAATTCTGACCTCTAATCTCGGCTCGGACATTCTGCTTTCATCTATCGAGGACGGAGGTCAGATCACCGCGGCGGCAAAGGACTCGGTGAATGCCCTACTGAAACAATATTTCCGTCCCGAGTTTCTCAACAGGCTTGACGAGATCACCTGCTTTAAGCCGCTTGGCAAGGATGACATTCGAGCAATTGTCGATCTGATGCTTGACGATCTCAAGAACCGTCTTGCCGACAAGCAGTTAAAACTTTTTGTAACCGATACCGCCAAGGGCAAGATGATCGATGAGGGGTACGATCCGATATTCGGTGCGCGTCCGCTCAAGAGATATATTCAATCAAAGGTCGAGACTCTCATCGCACGCTATATAATCGGGAACGATCCGTCTCCCGACACGACAATAACGGTCGATGTGAGCGGCGACGCTTTGGTCGTCAGATGATCAAAAAACCACTTTCATCTCGCTTTTTTGAGATGAAAGTGGTTTATTTGTTTTCATTATTCTTCGATGGCTGCCTTTCGCGTCATAAGCTTATAAAGGCGTTCACGGTCGAATTTTTCACGGCGATCGTACGAATAAATGCCGTTTTTCTCCTGCATGACATCGGTCAGCTGAGTATAGCAGAATCCGCACATTTTGGGATTGTCAAGCAGTGCGTTCACAAAGCCCTCAATTCGATAATACACCTCATCAATACTGCTCGGTGCGTTTCCGTAGCCCCATCCCGACGAGCCGTCGGCATCGATATCCCAATGAGTGCCGCCAAACTCGGAAACGAAGTAGGGTTCGTCATGATAAGTGTCCGGGCTGTTACGGCAAACGTAGCGTTCGCCCTCACCCGTGATGAGGAATTTGTACCTCTCGGCAAATGTCACGGGGTCTTGATCGTAATCATGAACATCGAATATATCTGTCTTGCCGCCATGTGTCCAGCCCGATGTATCGATTATAGGGCGCATCGGGTCGATCGCGCGCGTAACATCGAAGACGATATCGTATATGCGCGTGAGACGGTTGCTTTGCGTCTCGTTAAACGGACACCAACCGACAAGCGCGGGGCTGTTGTAGTCACGCTCGACTGCCTCAAGCCACTCGGGGAGCATTGACAGAAGTGCCGCAGGGTCGCTGATATCAAGCCCCCAGTTCGGATACTCACCCCAAATAAGGTAACCGAGATGATCGGCATAGTAGCTGTACGCAGGTTCGAAGACCTTCATGTGCATTCTTGCGCCGTTAAATCCGACCGCTTTTGCAAGTTCTATATCACGTTTGATATCTTCATCAGACGGTGCGGTATAAATTCCTGTCGGGTAGTAGCCCTGATCGAGAACAAGTCTCTGATATATCGGGCGGTCGTTTATCTCGATCGCATATCCCTTTATCGCGACCTTGCGCATGCCGAAATAGGTCTTGATATGATCCTCACCGACGGTTATTTCAAGATCGTAAAGCTCGGGTGATTCGGGAAACCAAAGGTGTGCATCTTCGATATCGAGCGAAAACTCGACGTATTTGCCGCCGCAGGTGATATCGACCGATGTGGTGGGCGTGCCCTTATAGCTTGCCGATGCGATGACATTTCCGTCAAAGCGTTTATTAAGCGACAGCGTTACGAGAAGCCGCTCGTGATCGACATCGGGAGTGAGCTTTAGCTTTTCGACATAGACATCGGGCACAAATTCGAGCCAGACAGTCTGCCAAATACCGGTACAGCGAGTGTAATATGCGGCATAGTTATCATACCTCATACATTGTTTACCGCTCGGTTGAAGCCTGTCGCGGGTATCATCATAAACATACAAAACGATCGAGTTTTCGCCCTCGCCGACGACATCTGTCACATCAAACGAAAAAGGCGTAAATCCGCCGACATGGCGTCCGACCGACTTTCCGTTGACAAAAGCCTCACACCTGTAGTCAACAGCACCAAAATGCAGAAGCACCCTGCCGAAAAGATCCTTTTGCTCAAGTGTAAAGGTACGCCTATACCAGAGAGCCTTCATATAATCGGTGACGCCGACGCCCGAAAGCTCGCATTCGGGGACGAAGGGCACGATTATCTCGCCTTCAAAATCGGTTCGATCCTTGAAATTTCTTTCTATGCCGCTGTTTGAGTAATCGATCTCAAATTGCCATTTGCCGTTGAGGTTCATCCATCCGCGCTCTCTCGTCAGTCTCGGGCGAGGATATTCGGGACGCGGAATGATATTTTTGTTATTTTCTGTCATAATGTGCTCCTTTTGTTGTTATTCTTTCGTTATTTCAATTGCCGCTTTACGGCTCATTATCTCGCGTGTACGGGCAAAATCATACTTTTTGCGTCTGTCCTGCGTGATAAAGCCGTTGCACTCACGCTCTGCCGAGTCACACCACTGACAGTAGCAAAACGCGCACATACGTTTATTATCCATCAGAACATCGACCTGTTCTTTGAAACTCTTATAGAATCGCTCAAGTTCTTCATCAGTCGGCGTGTGCGTTTCGATATTGACGGCTCGTGCACCGAACTCGGAGACGAAATAAGGTTGTCCCTCATACGGAGCGGGGGTCGATCTGCCCCATCCTATGCTGATATACGGCTCGGCGTCGTTAGAGTGGTGCTTTGCAAACTCCTCGCCCTCACTGTAGTCGTGGCTATCATAGATATCGGTCTTTGCGTGAGTCCAGCCTGACGTATCTATGATCGGTCGCATCGGATCGATCGCACGTGTTACATCATAAAGGAGGATATAGTTGCGATCGATACGCCAAGCGGTGACCTCATTGCCGGGTGTCCATCCGACCACCGACGGATGGTTATAGTCACGCTCGACCGCCTCCAGCCATTCAGGGAGCATATGATAGAGTGCGGCAGGGTCGGAATCGTTCCAATCGTAGTTCGGATACTCGCCCCAGAGCATATATCCGAGACGGTCTGCCCAATAGAGATAGTAGGGTTCGAATATCTTCTCGTGCATTCGTGCTCCGTTAAAGCCCGCCTCAATCGCAAGCTCTATCTCGCGTCTGTAAAAGTCGCCCGACGGAGCGGTATACAGTCCTTCTCCGTAGTACCCTTGATCAAGCACGAGCCTTTGGAATATAGGTCTGTCATTGATCTCGACAGCGTATCCGTTTATCGCGACCTTTCGCATTGCGAAATAGCTCTCAACGATATCATCCCCGAGCGAAATGGCGATATCATAAAGTTCGGGAGAGCCCGGATACCAAAGATGATCACCGGACACAGGCAGATCTATTTCGACATATTTGCCGTCAAAGGCTATTTCAGCTGACGATATATGTTCGCCCTTATAGCTTATTCCAACCGACAAGATCTCATCGTGGGCACATCTGTTTGACTCAACTCTTAAGCGAAGCTGTCTGTTGTCAACATCCGGGGTCATTTTTATCTTTTCGATATAAAGCTCGTCAACGATCTCGATCCAAACAGTCTGCCATATTCCTGTCGTTCTTGTATAACGCCAACATTTATGAACATTATCGTACACCTCATCCTGCTTTCCGGTAGGTTGAAGAGGATCGCGGGTGTTATCATATGCATAAACGACAACGGTGTTCTTGCCATCGGTTATTGCGGCATCGGTGATATCAAAATAAAATGGCGTATATCCTCCGACATGCTCGCCGACACGCTTGCCGTTGATGAAAACGACCGTGCGATAATCGCAGGCATCGATGTGGAAAAGTATTCGCTTATCTTTTTCGATCTTCGGCAGATCAAACTCGCGTCTGTACCACACCGCAAGCATAAAATCGATGTTGCCGATACCCGAAAGCTTTGATTCGGGTGCATACGGCACAAGGATCTCATCACTCAGCGACTCACGTTGCCAGAACCTTCTCTCCATGCCCGTATTGGCATGGTCGATCTCAAACTGCCATTTGCCGTTCAAATTAATAAAGCTCTCACGCACCATCAAAGGGCGCGGATATTCATTTTTTGGGATATTCATATTCAGCCTCTCCATTTTTACAAAAGCTCCGAGGCAAAGAGACCTCGGAGCTTTGCTTATTAGCAATATTGAATGGTTTACTCGTCGTCGGTCTTGTAGGTCTCCATAACCTTTTGAGCTACCGACATGGGAGCCTCCTCATAGCGAGCAAACTCGATGGTGTAATAGCCCCTGCCCTGCGTTGTCGAGCGAAGCATTGTAGCAAAATCGCCTGTCTCGGCAATCGGAACCTCAGCCTCGATACAGGTAAGGTTATCATCTGCGGGATTCATACCGTTTACTCTGCCGCGGCGTTTTGTGATGTCGCCCATGATATCGCCCGTGTTATAGGACGGAACATATGCACAAAGTCTTCCGATCGGTTCGAGAAGAACGGGAGATGCCTGCGGAATACCGTTCTTATATGCAATATTCGCTGCAAGTTTGAACGCCATTTCGGACGAATCGACGGGGTGGTAAGAACCATCATAAAGGGTTGCCTTAAGCCCGACCATCGGGAATCCTGCAAGCACGCCCTTCTGAGCCGACTCGCGAAGTCCCTTTTCGACTGCCGGGAAATAGTTTTTCGGAACAGCACCGCCGACGACACGCTCATCAAAGATCATCTCTTCGCTGTCGCAAGGTTCGAACTCGACCCAGATATCACCAAACTGACCTCTGCCGCCCGACTGTTTCTTATGGCGTCCCTGAACTTGGACCTTCTTGCGAATGGTCTCTCTGTAAGCGACCTTCGGAACAGCAAGCGTTACATCGACGCCGAATTTTGATTTAAGCTTCGATACGATAACATCAAGATGCTGTTCGCCAAGTCCCGAAAGCACAGTCTCGCGAGTCTCGCGGTTAGTCTCGAAGGATATCGTGGGATCTTCCTCGGCAAGTCTTGCAAGCCCTGCGAATATCTTCTCTTCTTCTCCCTTGTTTGCAGGGAAAACTGCCATCGAGAGGCAGGGACGGTCGAAATTAACGCCGGGCAGAGATATGGGTCTTGAGGGCGAACAAAGTGTATCGCCCGTGCAGGTCGATGCAAGCTTTGCAACCGCACCTATGTCTCCTGCGACTATGCACTGAGCAGTTTCCTGCTTTTTACCGCAAACGTACATGATCTTATTGAATTTTTCGACAGTTCCGGTGCGGACATTCAGCAGAGCAGTATCGGGAGTGACCTTACCGCTTATGACCTTAAAATACTGCAGTTTGCCGACGAACGGGTCAACGACAGTCTTGAAGACTGTAACGACAGGCTGTGCTTCCTCGTTGACTGTCAGCTTGACAGGCTCACCTGCCATGTCGTGTCCGGTCTCACCTGCGACCGTTTCTGCCCAAGGAGCAAGCCAAATAAGTCCGTTGAGAAGCTGATCGACGCCCTCGAGAAGCTGTGTTGCGCCGCAGAATACAGGTGCGATCTCGCCGCGGCGAACGCCGTTTGCGATGCCCATGATAAGCTCGTCGGGTGTGAACTCCTCGCCTGCGAAATATTTTTCCATGAGATCCTCGGAGGTCTCTGCGACAGCCTCATTTATAGCGGCACGAAGTCCGTCAAGTCTGTGACCCATATCGGGCATGGGAACCTCGGTCGCCTTGCCGTTCTTGTACTCATACGCACGGAACTCGAGAAGATTTATGTAGGATTTTACCTTATGATCGACAACATAAGGAACGACCAGCGGACAGACCATCGGTCCGAAGGTGGATTTCAGATCTTCAAAGACCTTATAGAAATCGGCGTGTTCGCTGTCAAGCTTGTTGACAAAGAACAGCTTTGCGATTCCCTTTTTGGTTGCCGCGGCAAATCCCTTTTCAGTACCGACCGAAACGCCGCTCTTTCCCGAAACGACGATAACTGCTGATCCTGCCGCACGTATTGCCTCGCTGACTCCGCCCGTGAAATCAAAAAGTCCCGGGCTGTCGAGCAGGTTTATCTTGACATCCTTCCACTCAGTGGGAACAAGAGACATTGATATGGATGCTTTTCTTTTGATCTCCTCGGGATCAAAATCGGATACGGTCGTTCCGTCGGCAACCTTGCCGAATCTGTCGGACTTGCCCGTCAGATAAAACGCCGCCTCTGCGAGTGATGTTTTTCCTGCGCCCGCATGTCCGACAAGTGCCACGTTCCTGATGTTTTTTGCGTTATACTGTTTCATAATAATCGCCCCTTTCAATGGCTAAAAATTGATTTATGGTATGCTGTATCGTATGCTCCGATTGTCATTCTCTAATTATACACTATTATACACTATTTTTTCGATTTTCGCAACACTTTTTCGGAAGAAAAAAGAATTTCAACATATTGCACAAATTTGACCTTCTGTTTTTGTGCAACTTGACGAAGAATCGATTCTGCTTTCGGTAAATCGGGCAAAAAAGCAGACCGACACAGAGCAAAGTGCCCTGTATCGGTCAAAAAATCAGTTATATGCTGCCATGAGTTGGTCGATAAGCGATCTTATCTCGTCGATCGCATTATCGATCGGAACATCCTTTTTGATGCTCTTGTCGCGAGTAGCAAGCTCAACGACACCTTTTTCGCAGGTCTTGGGGCTGACAACAATACGGATCGGTATGCCGAACAGATCTGCATCGGCGAACATCGAGCCGGGACGAATGTTACGATCGTCGTAGAGCACTTCAACGCCAACCTTTTCGAGGCTCTCGTAAAGCCCTTCCGCAGTGCTGTTCACCGTTTCATCATCCGGGCGGAGATTGCAAATCTCGACCTGCCAGGGTGCGATCGGCATAGGCCATATCGGTCCGTACTGATCGTGGCTTTCCTGACAGATGGATGCACAAAGTCTGCCGACACCGATTCCGTAGCAGCCCATTATCGGGTACTGCCTCTGTCCTTCGGCGTCAAGATAGGTCATGCCCATCGATTTTGTATATTTAGTCCCGAGCTGGAATATGTTACCGACCTCAATACCCTTAAAGAGCTTGATCGAATGTCTGCCGCAGATCGGGCATACGCCTCCGTTTGTTGCCTTGGCAACATCGACATACACCGTATTCTCCGCAAGATCGCGCGAGGGAGTAAAGCCCGTTATGTGAGTATCGGGCTTGTTTGCACCGCACACGAGATTTACCGCATGTTCGAGAGATCTGTCGAATACGACGGTCGCCTTGCCTTCAAAGCCGACAGGACCGATAAATCCTGCCGTGATCTTCGAATCCTCTGTTATTTCGGTTGCGGGATGTATATTCTTACCGAGATAATTTCTCAGTTTGGTCTCATTTACCTCAAGATCGCCTCTGATAAACGCTACAACATACTTATCTGTATCGTTTTCCTGATAAACGACCGCTTTGCAAAGCTTCTTTGCCTTCAGGTGAAGCATCGAGCAGAGTGCATCGATCGTCTTGACATTCGGGGTATCGATCGTGGCAAGCTCGGCGAGCTCTTCGTCCGATCGGCTATCGACGATACATTCCGCCGCCTCGACATTTGCCTTATAATCGCAATCGGTACATATGGCAAGCGTATCCTCGCCTATCTCGGAGAGCAGCATAAACTCATGTGAAACAGCACCGCCCATCATGCCCGAGTCGGATTTTACGGCAACGACATTTTTCGCACCCGCACGCTTATAGATGCGAACATAAGCGTCATAGCAACGCTTATAGTATTCTTCGAGATCCTCTTGGCTCGTATGGAAGGAGTAGGCGTCTTTCATTGTAAATTCGCGCACGCGGATAAGACCGCCGCGAGCACGAGGCTCATCGCGGAATTTCGTTTGAAGCTGATATATCATGAACGGAAAATCGGTATAGGATTTCGCTGTATCGCGCGCAAGCTGAACAGCCGCCTCTTCATGGGTCATACCGAGCACCATGGGGTTGCCCGAGCGATCGTTGAAACGAGCCATCTCGGATCCTATCGATGTATATCTGCCCGACTGTTCCCACAGGGATGCAGGCATTACGACAGGGAAAAGAACTTCCTGACCGTCGATCTTATCCATTTCCTCACGGATGATATTCTCGATCTTTCTTGTTATGCGCCTTGTCGGCATAAAAAGAGAGTAGCTTCCGTTGCTTACATATTTCATATAGCCGCCTCTGATCATCAGAGCGTGGCTTTCTATAACACAATCCTTCGGTGCTTCTTTAAGACGCTCACCGAGCATTTTACTAACACGCATTTAAGTCATTCCTTTTTCTTGGATTTATAATTATATACGCCGTTATTTTATCACTTTTTGATCAAAATGTCAATAGAATTTCGGCAAAAAACGAGAAAAATGCAAAAAAATCACCGACAGATGCAAATCTGTCGGTGATTTTTGCAAAAATTTATCGTATCAGTCACGAAGGACGGATGTAGCGTCGGTAATAGTCTTCTCGAACGCTTCACTGCCGTAAGCATCAACATTTGACTTATTTTTCTCTTCGTGGGTCAGGCATCCCGCACCGCCGATACAACCGCCGACGCACGCCATTCCCTCGATAAAATTGGCATCAAGTCTTCCGTTTGACTTTTTAAGGAGTGCAAGCTTGCAAGCCTCGATTCCGTCGCAGGAGCAAGCGTTAAGATCAAAATCAATATTCTGTTCCTTAAGTGCCTGAGCGACCGCGTCCGACAGTCCGCCCGAGCGGGCAAAAATTCTACCGAAATAGGATGCATTATCGAGCACGCCATCATCGAGGGTCGTAATGTCGATATCTTTGCTGTCAAAGAGTGCCTGAAGTTCCTCGAATGTCACGGCAACATCGACATAGGGCTTGACCGAATCCTTTTGCACCTCGCCCTTTTTGGCGGTACAAGGTCCGATGAATATGATCTTCGACGGTCCCTCGTGATCTTTGATATATTTTGAGATCGTCGCCATGGGCGAGAGGTTATGCGAGATATGGGGTGCAAGCTTCGGGAAGGAGGTCTCGATATATTTTACGAATGCGGGACAGCAGGAACTTGTGAGAAATCCCTTTTCGACCAGCTCGCGAGATTCGGCAAGAGACACCATATCCGCACCGAGTGCCGCCTCAACGACCGTATGGAAGCCGAGTTCTTTAAGTCCGGTTATGACCTGACCGAGCCTTGCATAAGAAAATTGGCTCGAAACAGCGGGTGCGACGACCGCAAACACCTTGTATTTGGTGTTGTTTTCGCTGTTTTTAAGTATACTGATCGCATCGAGAATAAACGACTTATCGCTTATCGCACCGAACGGACACTGATAAACGCACGCGCCGCAAGCAATGCATTTTGAATTATCGATCGCCGCAGAGCGATCCTCACTCATCTTTATTGCCTTGATCTTGCAGGCGTTCTCGCAGGGACGCTTACGGCTGATTATTGCCGTATAGGGGCAGACCTTCGAGCATGCACCGCACTCTTTGCACTTGCTCTTATCAATATGAGCGACATGGTTTTCATCGAACGATATCGCACCGAATCGGCAGACATCCTCGCATCTGTGTGCAAGGCATCCGCGGCAGGCGTTTGTGACCTCATAACCGCCCATCGGGCATTCGTCACACGCCGTTTCGATGACTTCGATTATATTCGGATTGTTCTTATCGCCACCCATTGCAAGCTTTACGCGCTCACCGATGATCGCTCTTTCCTTATAGATACAGCATCTCATGGTCGGAACTTTGCCGGGGACTATCGCCTCGGGAATGTCGAGCAGATTTTCAAGAAGCTTATCCTCCCATGCAAGTCTTGCAACCTCACGCAGAACCTTATATTTAAGATGCTGTACTTTTGTATCGAATTTTCTCATTTATTATATATTTCCTTTTCGGGGGCTGTGAGATCTCAGAAGCAGCTGACCTTTATGCGTTTGCCCATTTTTTCAGGCGTTCGGAGAGCTGTTCAACAAGATTCATCTTTATATTAAAATTGATCGGAAGATTGGGCTTTTGATTTACGGAGTTGACCGCTCTGCCGACAAAGAAGTTTATATCTGTCGCATCCTCAAAGAGCATACGGCAGATCATGGACGCACCATCATGATTATATCCCCACTTTTCGTAAAGGTCGTTTGCGCAAAGCGAGTCGTTTGCGTATTCAATGACCTTTTGACAAGCATTAATCCTTCTTGAGTATGGTTTCCTTGAAAAACTCATCCACGCTTTCGGGGACAACCGAGAAAAACTCGTCATCGATGGTCACGCACACTCCCTGCTGACATTTGCCCATACAGAATGTGCCGGCAAGCTCGACCTTGTCCGCGAGATTGTTTTCGGCAACGAGTTCCTGAAGTCTTTCGACAACGCGACGAGAGCCTTTAATATGGCAGGAGGATCCGATACAAATTGTGACTTTCATTATGGTTTGGCGATCCGCAAAAGGGGCGGATCGATTCCTTTCCTTTGATTTTTAGAAACAGCTCAACAAGAATAGTATTTTTCGAGGCAGGCAAGAGAGGGTGCCACATTCTCGTACACGGCGGAAATTCCGTCGAGGATCTCGAGGTTAGGTAGGTAGGTACAAGCACTACACACCCTTAATGCGGCAGCTTGTCAAGCGCGGACAGCTCGAAAGATCTCATTTGCTTACGGCGTCTCTTTCTTCATCGAGTTTCTTGTTTCTGAAATACAGTCCCGCATCGACGGAGATCTCGATGAAGTTCAGCACATAGAAAAAGAAACTGAGGTAGAAGAGAAATCCGCCTTGGCTGAGAGCGACAAGCTGAATTGCCTTGCGTGCGATACCGAAAGCATAGCCGATAAGGAGGAACACCTCAAAGAAGAGAGATTTGCCCTTTGCGGTACGCGATTTGAGCGATTTTGCGATAGAGATCGGCCACGAAAGACCGAAGCAAAAAATTGTAAGTGCCTCAAACAGATCAAGAAGCATATTGAGTGTCATGATAATATTCCTTTCACTTTTCAGCGGAAAAAGTTAATTTTCCGACGTTTTGCGTGTATAATCGGGGAGAAGCATCGGGGATACAAGATCGGTGACGACGCCTGCAGACTCACGCTCCGAGTCAAATCTTGCGATATGATCGAGGGTAAGCTTGCCAACGGTGACATCCTTTGAATGTGTGCCTGCATTCTTGCCTGCACTTCTGCCGAATACGATGATATCGAGCAGAGAGTTACCCATCAGACGATTTCTGCCGTGAATGCCGCCGACAGCCTCACCCGCGACATAAAGATTTTCAACATTCGGGGTCATTCCGTCAACGTTTATGTCTATGCCGCCGTTCTGATAGTGAAGTGTCGGATAAACAAGGATCGGCTCTTTTCTGATATCGATGCCGTAGTTTGCGAACATACGCATCATTGCAGGAATACGCTTTTCGATGGTTCCCTCGCCGCCGATCATCTCGATCATAGGCGTATCAAGCCAAACAGCCTTACCACTTCCCGTTTCGACGCCCTCGCCGTGGTCGGAACACTCTCTTATGATACCCGCCGCCGCGACGTCACGCGTCTCAAGCGGATGCATGAAGACCTTGCCGTCTCTGTTGACGAGCTTTGCGCCAAGCGATCTGACCTTCTCGGTAACAAGTGCACCGAAGATCTGCTGAGGATATGCCGCACCCGTCGGATGGTATTGAAGCGTGTCGGCATAAAGAAGCTTTGCACCGACTCTGTAAGCGAGTACGAGTCCGTCTGCGGTCGCGCCGTAGTGGTTGGAGGTCGGGAAGCCCTGATAGTGCATTCTTCCCGCACCGCCTGTTGCGATTATGACCGTTTTTGCTCTCGCGACGAGCAGATCGTGAGTCTCCATGTTCATGAGGACCGCACCTGCCGCTCTGCCGTTTTCGTCAAGGATAAGCTCGACTGCCGATGTAAAATCAACGACCGGGATACCGCGGTTCAGCACCTCATCGCGCAGTGTACGCATGATCTCTGCGCCCGAGTAATCCTTTGCGGCGTGCATACGCTTACGGGATGTTCCGCCGCCGTGAGTTGTGACCATTGTCCCGTCGGGAGCTTTATCAAACTCAACGCCGAGATCTCCGAGCCATTTAATTGCCTCGGGAGCATCGCAGACAAGCTTTGCCAAAAGATCGCGCTTTGCGGCAAAGTGTCCGCCGCCGAATGCGTCAACAAAGTGGATGGCAGGCGAATCGTTCGGCTTATCGGCAGCCTGAATGCCGCCCTCTGCCATCATCGTATTTGCGTCGCCGATACGGAGCTTGGTAACGATCATTACCTTTGCGCCTGCTCTGTCTGCCTCGATGGCAGCTGACGCACCCGCGCCGCCGCCGCCGATGATCAGGACATCGACATCGTAATCGATATTTTCGAGATCGACATCGGATGCCTTGATCCTGCTGTGCGCGGACAGCATATCGCAAAGCTCATGAGGAACGCTCTCACCTTTATTGGGACCGAATTTCAGCTCGGTAAACTGACTTTTTCTGTAATCGGGATGATACGCCGCAAGCAGTGCATCCTTTTCGTCGGCAGTCATCCTGGTGGGCTCGTAAGCAACATTTGCCTCTCTTGCCGCCGCAACAGCCTCAAGTGACTTTTCAAATTCTTTTGAATACACGGTCATATCCTCCTTATTTCTCTATGTCCCTGGTATTGTAAAGCTCTTTAAGCTCGGAGATCGGCTTATCCATAAGAGCTTCGATAAGCTCGGTGAAAGTGCCGTCGTTTATCTCTTTTACGCGACCCTCAAGATGCTCGGACACGGGTGCGAGATACTTGCCGTTAATTCTGCGGGCAAGCATTGCGACCTGCGGATGGGAGATACCCGCAGGGCAACGCGAGGAGCAAACTCCGCACATTACGCAATCGAAGGACTCCTCGGCACACTTATCGAACTCACCGCGCTGTGCGTATGCGATATACTGCATTACATTGAGCTTTTGAGTACAGCTCTTTGTACAGGCATTGCATCCGACACAAGCATAGATCTCGGGATAGAGCTGCATCATGATCTGCTGTGTGGGTTTTATTTTTTCGATATCGTATATCTGCTTTACAAGCGGGAAGAAAGGGAGAGTTGCGACATACATATCATTTTCGACCTTGGTCTGACATGCGAGGCAGGTATGCAGCGTTCTGTCGCCCTTTATACGGTAGATCGTAGCGCACGCACCGCAGAAACCGTTACGGCATCCGCATCCGCGAACGAGCTGATAGCCTGCATATTCCATCGCACGCATGATAGTAAGATCGCTCGGTACGCTGTAGCGTTTACCGAACAGATAAACATCAATCATATTTTCCATTTTACTAAATCCTCCTATCAATATTCGTCGGGAAGTTCATCAAGCTCATCGAAACGGAAGACGGGACCGTCTTTGCAGACGTATTTTGAACCGACATTGCATCTTCCGCATTTGCCGATACCGCACTTCATGCGAAGTTCGAGCGTCGTATAGATCTGAGTTTTATCGAAACCAAGCTCGATAAGTCCGGCAAGAGTAAACTTGATCATGATCGGAGGTCCGCAAAGGATGGCGACCTTATCGGTTGAGAATGCAAGCTCCTTGACATAGTTCGGAACAAATCCGACATGTCCGTCCCATTCGGGCTGTTCGCGGTCGATAGTCAGATGAACATTCACACCTGCATCTGTTGCCCATTCATCGATGATCTCCTTGTAATCAACAAGATCCTGCATTGAGCGTGAGCCGTAGACGATATCGATCTTGCCGTATCTGTCACGATAGTGGCGACAGTAATTAATGACCGAGCGAAGAGGTGCAAGTCCGATACCGCCTGCGATAAAGAGCATATCCTTGCCTGCAAACTCGGTATCTACCGGGAAAGGTCTGCCGTACGGACCGCGAATGGTGATCTGCTGACCGACCTCCATTGCGTGAAGCCAATCGGTGACACATCCGCATTTTTTGATCGAAAATTCCATAAACTCGGTATTTGTCGGGGATGATGTTATGGAGAACATCGCCTCACCGACACCGGGCATCGAAAGCATTGCGCACTGACCGGGCATATGCTCAAAGGGCTTTTTGCCGTCGGGAGTTACGACTCTGAAGGTCTTAACATCGGGGGTGTCTATGCGAATATCGGTAACTGTGCCGATATGTGGCATAAGCGGATCGTTTTTTTCAAACATTGTTGTCACCTCCGAGTTTTTTCATTACCTTTACTATATTCATTCCTATCGGACATTTTGCAAGGCATCTGCCGCATCCGACACACGAGAACATTCCGTCGTTATTCTCGGGATAGTATACAAGCTTATGCATAAAGCGTTGACGGAAACGCTCGAGCTGTGTGAGTCTCGGCTGACCTGCGGACATCTTGGTAAACTCCGAATACATGCAGGAATCCCAACAGCGAAGTCTCTTAACGCCGTGACCGGTGTTAAAATCCTTTATGTCATAGCACTGGCATGTCGGGCAAACATATGTACAGCTTCCGCATCCGAGGCAACTCTCGGACAGCTCCGCCCACTCGGGTGCGGAGAAAAGTTCCTTTGTCTTGCCCGCGCCGAAGCCCTCGGTCGAAAGATCGGCAAGCGGAAGCTTTTCAAGTCTTTCTTTGATCTGTGCCTTTTCGGGGGCAATTTCCTCCTCGTGAGCGTCCTCGGTGATCGATCCGATGGCAGAGAGAAGTCTCTCGCCCTTTTCGGTATTTGCTCTCATAAAAATAGAGCTGTCGGTCATCCAGCAAGCAACATCGCCGCACGGCTCGGATGCATCGATTCCGAATGCACCGCAGAAGCAGGTCTCGCGCGGACGCGAGCAAGCAAGCGACATTATGACACCATGTTCGCGGCGATTTTGGTAATAGCTGTCAATAGGATCTGAAAGAAATACATTGTCGAGGATATCAAAGCTGCGAACATCGCACGCACGGACGCCGAAAACAACAAAATCAGTGTGCTCAACTCTGATATCGATCAGCTCGATATTCTTGCCCTCAACCTTAAACTCCATCAATTCTTCCGACTGTGGGAAAAAGAGATCTTTTGCGGATCTTGAAGTATTGAGCGAGGTCGAGAGCGTTTTGCCCTCCTCCCATTTTTCAAAAGAGGAGGCTCTGCCGTTATCGATCGGCATAAAAAGCTCATATTTTTCATTTATTGCCGAAAAGAGGTCATTCAGTTTATCGGCGGATATTTTACGCATTGTCATACTGATATTCCTCCATTCAGTTTTCGCTGTCTGTTATGGTCGCCTCGGGGTCGCCCTCCGAGAAATCGACGATCGGTGCTCTTGAGCCGACCTCCGCACCTGCCTGATAATCGCCGTAAAACTCGTTCATATCCTTTATGAACTTACGGTTGAGCAGGTGAAGCGGAATATGCTGAGGACACACTCTCGAGCACTCGCCGCAGTCGGTGCATCTTCCTGCGACATGGAACGCGCGGATGATATGGAACATTTTTTCCTCAAACGAGTTTGCCGCCGCCTTGTTCTCAACGCCCGATGACGGATTGTCGAACACGCACTTTTCGCAGGTACATGCAGGACATGCATTGCGGCATGCGTTACAGCGAATGCACTTAGAAAGCTCACTCTGCCAAAAAGCAAAACGCTCATCGGCACTCATCTTTTCGAGCTTTGCGACCTCATCAAAGCGATGGCTGTCGAGCACATCGCCGTCTTCTCCGAGGAGGAGATCATAGGCAACATGCTTTTTCGATTTACAGTTCCCACATCTGTCGGACAGAAGCTCGGACTTATCAAACACCTTATCGCCGTCATAGAGAGTCGAAACGGTCACCTTGCCGTCATCGACAGAGACACCGCCGATCTCGGACACTGCCGCTCTGAGGTCACTGCCATCAAGCATACCGTCGCAGGGGACGGCGATCGCATAAACACGCTCGCGGTCAAAGCGATGCTCGGTGAGGAGCTGATTAAAGCTGTATGTATCACAGGGCTTCAAGAAGACTGCTATCTTATCGGCAGACTTATGCATCTGCGAAACGAGATATTTGGAAAGGTTTGCGCCGCAGAACGAGTCAAAAACGAGATCGTGCTCCAACTCTTCCCTGCTCTCAAACACGGCAGGGGTGGTATCATAGCCAAACTCTCCGACCTTCCAGCCGAGAACGCGTCCGACAGTACCGTTATCAAGAAGCTCTGCCGCAGCCGCGACAAGGCTTTCCCTTGTTATTTCTTGCATCGCAGATCCTCCAATCTCTTATTCTCGCCGAGTGCAGCGACTTTTTCAGCAAAATCGTTCATTGTTGCGGCAAACTTTGCGCCCTCTGCCGCACTCACCCACTCAACGCGAGTGCGCTCTCTTTCGATGCCGAGATAATCGAGCATAGAGAAAAGAAGCTTCATACGGCGGCGAGTATAGTAGTTGCCGGTCGTGTAATGGCAGTCACCCGGATGACATCCGCAAATGATGACTCCGTCCGCACCTCTTGCGAAAGCACGCAGAACAAAGGTGGGATTTACTCTGCAGGAGCAGGGAACGCGGATGATCTTGACATCAGCAGGATAACTGAGTCTGTTATTGCCCGCAAGGTCGGCACCCGCATACGAGCACCAGTTACAGCAAAATGCCACGATAAGCGGTCTGTATTGTTCATTTACTTGCATACGGCATCAACCTCCGCCATTATTTGTTTTACGGTAAATCCGCGAAGATCCATTGCTCCCGACATACATGCGACGGTACATGCGCCGCATCCCTGACATACAGCCTCGTTTACAACTGCAACGCGGCGTACTCTTGTCGTTCTGTCGGGCATTCTGAATTCTTTGTTTACATATGTTATCGCACCATAGGGGCAGACCTTTTCGCAGGTCGAGCATCCGTTACACATCATCTCGTCCGAATGTGCAACGCAGGGGTTACCCGTGAGCTTGTTCTTGCAGAGCAGACCGATCACCTTGGATGCGGCAGCTCCCGCCTGTGCGACTGTTTCTGGGATGTCCTTAGGTCCTTGGCACGCACCCGACAGGAAAACGCCTGCAGTGGGGCTTTCGACCGGGCGAAGCTTCGGATGTGCCTCTGTGAAGAAATCATTAGTGTCCATGCTTGCGGTAAGCATAGTGGCAAGCGGACGCGCGGACTTGTCCGGCTCGATCGCCGCGGCAAGAACAACGAGATCGGCATCGATATGAAGCTGTTTTCCGTATATAAGATCCGAGCCTTGAACCTTCAGCTTGCCGCCCTCGGGAGACACCTTACCGACCATACCCTTGATATAATGCACGCCGTATTCCTCAACGGCACGGCGGTAGAACTCGTCAAAGTTCTTACCGGGGGTACGAACATCGATATAGAAGACATAAACATCGGTATCGGGATACTTATCGCGAATGAGCATTGCGTGCTTTGCGGTATACATACAGCAGATCTTTGAGCAATATTCCTTACCCTTATCGGCACAAGCGGCGCAACGCGAACCGACGCACTGAACGAACACGATCGTGTGCGGATGCGTATTATCGGAGGGGCGAAGCAAAGTTCCGCCCGTCGGTCCTGCGGCATTCATAAGTCTCTCAAGTTCGAGCGAGGTTATGACATCCTTTGACTGAGAATAAGCAAATTCATCGAATTTCTCCATCGAAATAGGGTTAAATCCGGTCGCGACAACGATCGCGCCGTACTTTTCTTCGATAAACTCGTCTTTTGCGGTATAATCGATAGCCATTGCTGTACAGACCTTCGAGCAGACACCGCACTTGCCTGTTTTGAGCATGGTACAATAGTTCGGATCGATTGTCGCGACCTTCGGAACAGCCTGCGCAAACGGAATGTATATCGCGCGGCGGTTATCCATGCCGAGATTGAACTCATTTGGGACATTTTTCTGAGGACATTTTTCGGTGCAGAGTCCGCATCCGGTGCAAACATCCTCTTTGACATATCTTGCCTTCTTTTTGATCGTTACGTCAAAATTACCGACAAATCCCTTGACTGCCGTAACCTCAGAATAAGCAAGTATGCGGATATTTTCATTCTGAGCGGCATCGACCATTTTAGGCGTGAGGATACATGCCGCACAGTCGAGCGTCGGGAAGGTCTTATCAAGCTGAGCCATCTTTCCGCCGATTGTCGGCTTAGTCTCAACTATATCAACCGGAAATCCCGCATCGGCAATGTCGAGTGCGGTCTGAATACCCGCGATACCGCCGCCGATAACGAGTGCTCTCTTTGTAACAGGGCTTTCTCCCGGGGTAAGGGGGGCATTGAGGCTGACCTTTGCGATCGCCGCTCTGCCGAGAATAACAGCCTTTTCGGTGCCTGTCATTTTATCTTTATGAACCCACGAACACTGCTCGCGGATATTTGCGATCTCAACCATATAGGGGTTGATGCCTGCCGCCGCCGCTGTCTTTCTGAATGTCACCTCATGCATACGCGGCGAGCAGGAACAGACAACGATACCCGTGAGCTTATGCTCATGCACGGCGTCGATTATCATATTTTGTCCTGCCTGAGAGCACATATACTGATAGTCGGCAGAGAAGACGACGCCGGGTTCTTTACCGAGGATCTCGGCGACCTTTGCGACATCGACCGTGCCGGCGATATTCGTTCCGCAATGGCAGACAAATACTCCGATTCTTTGCATATTAATATCGTCCTTTCTCTTATATCACTTTGAATACTTGCGAAGTGCGCTGACTATCGCCTGTTGAGGAAGGTCATCATCGACAAGTGCCGGAATATCATCCGCACTCATGTGATTTGCCCCCTTTTCTCTGATCAGCAGAAGACGAAGTGCCTCAATGATCTTTGCCGGCTCGACACCTCTCGGGCATCTGTCAACGCAGGCAAAACAGGAAAGACATTTATATGCCGACGGAGATTTCATAAGTGCCTCGACATCTCCGTTTTCAACCATATATACGAACTGATGGGGATGATATTCCATCTCATCGTACGACGGGCAGGTTCCCGAACATTTGCCGCACCGCATGCATTTTTTGACATCGGTTCCGCTCATACGGGAGATCTGCTCCTTGACACGCTCTGATTTAGCTGTTTGCATCAGATTTCTCCTTTACTCCGAGTGCCTCTGCAAGAAGCTCGGTAAAATAGACGGTCGGCAGGTCGCCGCCGCTCTTTTCAAGATTATATTTGCAAAGCGGACAGGCGGTGACTATCATATCGGCACCGTGTCCTGCCGCGCTCTCCTCGACCGAGGATGCACGACGCATCGCCGCATTCCTATCTTCGAGCACGAGGTATCCTCCGCAGCATTCGTTCCGCATCGGATAAACTATCGGCTCTGCGCCGAGTGCGCGGATAAGATCCTCCATGATCTTCGGATTTTCAACATCATCAAATTCCATGACGTTTCCGGGGCGAAGAAGCATACAGCCGTAATATGCGGCGATCTTCTTTCCGGCAAGCGGATTTTTCACCGCTGCCTTGATCTTATCAAAGCCTACAACATCACGAAGAAGCTCGAGATAATGTACGACCTTGACACCGCCGTAATACGGTGTGCTCGGGTCTTTATCCTGAGCCATATAATTATTCACTCTCAAAGTGAAATCGGGATCGGTAAGACATGCGTGTTCGGTCTGTTTTAGAACATTATGACATGCGGAACATACCGAAACGAGCATCTGACCGCGATCTCTGGCACAGACAAGTGCGCGAACGCTTGACAATTTAGATGCGATCTCGTCTTTTGCGGAGATGAACACTCCGCCGCAACACTGCCAATCATCGACCTCGCAAAATTCGACCCCGAGTGCCTCTGCCGAGGCTCTTGCGTATCGGTCAAGCTCGAGAGCTTTAGTTCTCAGCGTACAACCGGGGAAATAACTGACCTTCATGTTTATGATCAACCTTTCTGTTTGATAAACCGATCAGATCATCTGCTCGGGGTGGAAGACCTCGTCAAAACGTTCGGCTGTAAGGAATCCGAGCTCGACACATGCTTCTTTAAGCGAAATATTGTCTTTATAAGCCTTTTTCGCAGTCTTTGCCGCATTTTCATAGCCGATATAAGGATTGAGTGCGGTTACGAGCATGAGCGAATTGTGCAGATTGTGATACATTTTTTCCTTATTCGCTGTAATGCCCGCGGCACAGTTCTTGTTGAACGACACGATGGACTCGGCAAGCAGGCGAGCGGACTGAAGGAAATTGTAGATCGCGACCGGCATAAAGACATTAAGCTCAAAGTTGCCCTGAGATGCCGCAAACGAAACTGCCGCATCGTTGCCCATTACCTGAACTGCCACCATGGTGACAGCCTCGCACTGTGTGGGATTGACCTTTCCGGGCATGATCGACGAGCCGGGTTCGTTTTCGGGGATATGTATCTCTCCGAGACCGTCGCGAGGACCCGATGCCAACCAGCGAACGTCGTTTGCGATCTTCATCATGTCGCAAGCGGTCGCCTTGATCGCTCCGTGAGCAAAGACCAATTCGTCCTTCGAGGTAAGGCTGTGAAACTTATTGAATCCGGTCACAAAAGGCTTACCCGTGAGCGTTGCCGCCTTCTTTGCAACAAGCTCGGCAAATCCCTTCGGGGTATTGAGTCCCGTTCCGACGGCAGTTCCGCCGAGAGCAAGCTCGCAAAGAGGAGCAACGGCAAGCTTTAACAGTTCGACATCACGCTCAAGGCTTGATCTCCAGCCCGATATCTCCTGCGAGAAGGAGATGGGTGTTGCGTCCTGCAGATGTGTCCTGCCCGACTTGACGATACCTTCGTTTTCCTTTTCAAGGCGGTAGAAGGTCGAAACAAGCTCCTCTATAGCTGGAATCAGCTTATCCTCTATCGCAAGGACGGCGCAAATATGCATTGCGGTCGGGAATGTATCATTAGAGGACTGGCTCATGTTGATATCGTCGTTGGGATGGCAGAGCTTTTTGCCTGCGATCTCGTTTGCACGATTAGCAATGACCTCGTTTGCGTTCATGTTTGACTGCGTACCCGAGCCTGTCTGCCAGACTACGAGCGGAAAATGCTCGTCAAGCTCGCCCGAGGCAACCTCGTCGCATGCTTTTTCGATAGCCGAAAGCTTTTCCGACGTCATCTTATCGGGGCGAAGCTCGGCGTTTGCCATTGCCGCTGCCTTTTTCAGTATTCCGAAAGCGTGTGTGACCTCGCGGGGCATTGTTTCAATGCCGACGCCAATTCTGAAATTTTCGAGCGATCTCTGCGTTTGTGCACCCCAAAGTCTGTCTGCAGGGACTTTCATCTCGCCCATTGAATCATGTTCTATACGGTATTCCATTTTATTCCTTTCAAAAAGAAGATCGAATGATCAAATAATGATATTGTTGATAACGCCCTTGAGGGTATCTGCGCTAAAGTGAAGCTTTGCAACTTCCTCATCGGTGAGATTGATATTGACATGTCCGCCGAGACCGTCGCGTCCGACAACATTCAGCGTACTGAGACAGACATCGTTTATGCCGTACTCGCCGTGCATCATGGTCGAGACTGTCATTGTCGTATCGATGCCGCTGAGAATGGCATTGCAAATATGACATACGGACATCGAAACGGCATAGAAGGTCGCTCCCTTGCGTGCGATGACTCTTCCGCCCGACTTTCTGACATAGTCCTCGATCTCAACAAGATCAAGCTCGGGAGACTCGAGCGCGTCCTTGTTTCCGAAAACTCTGTGACATTCCTCGATCGGAACGTTTGAAATGTTGGCAACCGACCACGGAATGAAGGACGAATCGCCGTGCTCGCCGAAAACGTATGCGTGAACATTGTTCTGGCTTATGCGGCAATACTCGGACAGTCTGGTGCGAAGTCTTGCGGTATCGAGGATGGTTCCCGATCCGATGATCTGATTTTCTGGAAGTCCCGAGAGTTTGCAGAAAGTATATGTAAGCACATCGACCGGGTTAGAAACGATGACGTATACGGCGTCGGGAGCGTACTTTGTTATCTCGGGGATGATCGTTTTCGTGATATTGACATTGATCTGAGCAAGCTCGAGTCTTGACTGACCCGGCTTTCTTGCAACGCCCGAGGTAAGGATGACTATGCTTGAGCCTGCCGCATCGGGATAATCGCCTGCATAGATCGCACAGGGCGCGCAGAAGGGTGTGCCCTGTCTGATGTCAAGTGCCTCACCGAGTGCCTTGTCATGGTTGATGTCGATCATTACGATCTCGGAAGCGTATCCGAGGAGTGCAAGCGAGTAAGCTATCGTCGATCCGACACTGCCTGTTCCGATAATTGAAATCTTGTTCATATTTTTAACCATCCTGTCGTATTATTTTGGAGTTTGGGTCAAGTATATTATACCACAGATCGAGCCTGACCTGTTATTGCCTGTTTTATATATCGGTATGTATTTTTTGTTATATCTGCACCATAAGCGTTGCGACATATCCGCAACGCTTATGTGGTTATTTTTCCGTTTTTTATTGATTTTTGGAAAAAATGTACTCATCGATCGCCTTTGCGGCTTTCTTTCCCGCACCCATCGCCAGTATGACGGTAGCCGCGCCCGTGACGGCATCGCCGCCTGCGTACACACTCTCTCTTGAGGTAAGTCCTGTCTCGGGATCGGCGACTATACCGCCCCAGCGCTCGGTCTCAAGTCCCTTTGTCGTACTTTTGATAAGCGGGTTCGGCGATGTGCCGAGTGCCATTATAACAGCATCCGCCTCTATGGTAAACTCGCTGTCCTTTACCTCGATCGGACGGCGTCTGCCGCGCTCGTCGGGTGCGCCGAGTTCCATTTTCACGCACTCGATCGCCCTGACAAACCCGTTCTTCGGATCTCTGCGGTCATCGGGATTCTCGTATCCGACGATCTTTGTGGGATTGGTCAGAAGTCTGAACTCGATTCCCTCCTCCGTTGCATGCTCGACCTCCTCGCGACGTGCAGGCAGCTCTTCCATGGAGCGGCGATATACGATCGTGACCTTTGCTCCCAGACGAAGAGCTGTGCGTGCGGCATCCATGGCGACATTGCCTCCGCCGACCACAACTACCTTGCCGCCCTTCATTATCGGGGTCGCGCTGTCATTTCTGTAGGCTTTCATGAGATTGCTTCGGGTGAGAAATTCGTTTGCCGAATACACACCCTTAAGCTCCTCGCCGTCAATACCCATAAATTTGGGAAGTCCCGCGCCGGAGCCGATAAATACAGCCTCAAATCCGTCATCGAAAAGCTCGTCAACAGTAAGCGTTTTGCCTATAACGACGTTGGTCTCAAAATCGACACCAAGTGCTTTAAGTCCGTCAACCTCTTTTTGTACGATCGACTTGGGAAGTCTGAACTCGGGAATACCGTAGACCAAAACTCCGCCTGCCGTGTGGAGCGCCTCATAGACCGTGACCTTGTAGCCCTTCTTGGCAAGATCGCCCGCGCAGGTCAGTCCCGAGGGTCCCGAGCCGACGACAGCCACCTTATGACCGTTTGACACGGGGATCTCTGTCTTTGCGGTATCGTTTGCGTTATGATGATCGGCGACAAAGCGTTCAAGTCTGCCTATACCGACAGGCTCAAATTTGACGCCGAGTGTACATTTGCTCTCGCACTGCGACTCCTGCGGACATACTCTGCCGCAGACTGCAGGGAGCGAGGACGACTCTGCAATAACGCGATACGCGCCCTCAAAATCGCCTTCTTTAACATAGCCGATAAATCCGGGAATATCGATATTTACCGGACATCCGCCGATACAGGGCTTGTTTTTGCAGTTAAGGCATCTTTTTGCTTCATCGATCGCGATTTGGGCGGTATAGCCGAGTGCGACCTCGTCAAAATTATTTGCGCGCACGCTCGGAGCTTGCGTCGGCATTTCATGTTTTTTCTGTTCTATTGCCATGTCAGCTCTCCTCCTTTGCCTTTGCAAAAAGGTTGCAGGTCTCCTCATACGCGCGTCGCTCGAAGTCGGCATACATTCTGCCGCGCGACATCGCCTCGTCAAAATCGACCTCGTATCCGTCAAAATCCGGACCATCAACACAGGCAAATTTCATGATCTTTTTGCCCTCATGCACAAGTGTCAGTCGGCAACCGCCGCACATTCCCGTGCCGTCTATCATTATCGGATTCATTGAAACGGTGACCGGGACGGCATATGGTCTTGCAGTCTCAACTACAAATTTCATCATGATCAGCGGGCCGATGGTGATTATCATATCATATCTCTCGCCCGCCTCAAGCAGCTCGCGAAGCGGCAAGGTAACATTGCCGCTTCTGCCGTAAGAGCCATCGTCGGTCATGATGGTAAGGTGATCGGTACATGCGGTAAATTCGTCCTCGAGAATGACGATATCACGGGATCTGAATCCGATGATACCGGTAACATCCGCACCGAGTTTGTGAAACTCCTCAGCAATCGGAAGAGCGATAGCGCATCCGACGCCGCCGCCGATAACGCAAACCTTTTTAATGCCTTCTGTCTCGGTCGGTTTGCCGAGCGGTCCGACAAAATCCTCGATATATTCGCCCTCGTTTTTATGTCCGAGCTTTGCGGTCGTCGCTCCGACGATCTGAAAAATGATCTTAACGGTGCCCGACTCTTTGTTACATCCGGCAACAGTGAGCGGTATTCTCTCACCCTCATCATCGACGCGGAGAATTATAAACTGTCCCGGCTTTGCTTTATTTGCGACAAGCGGAGCCTGTATTTCCATTTCGGTAACAGTCGGATTGAGCACCCGCTTTTTTGCGATCTTATACATAAATAA
Source organism: uncultured Lachnospiraceae bacterium (assembly GCA_964582375.1). GTDB lineage: Bacteria > Bacillota > Clostridia > Oscillospirales > CAG-272 > CAKSQF01. The sequence goes on along the minus strand of CAZORL010000001.1, from coordinate 36,494 downwards.
ATCCGTCCTTTCAATAGACATTTAGCAGATACGGCTCTATTATAGCACAAAAAGAGGATTTTGTGAATAGCTATCGATCGATTTTTTTGAATTTTTCAATTTTTTCGATCATTTTGGCACTCAAGGCAAAAATGTGGGGCTAAGCCGATGCCTCAGCACCGACTTAACCCCATTCCCGTTCGGTTATCAGAAATCAACCTCGGTATCGTAGTAACAGCAGAGAAGAAGCTTTTCCATCTCCTCAACGCTCGGCTGACGGGGATTCGAGCCTGTGCAAGCATCTCCGAGTGCGTTGACCGCGATGTCATGCAGACGCGCACGGAATGCATCCTCGGATACAAAGCCGTTTTCGGTGGGATAGCTGTCCGCACCGTAATTCTTGATGCAGTGAGGGATGTTCAACTCATCATTCATGCGGCGAAGCTCTGCGATAAGAGCAGCGATCTTCTCACTCTCGGTATTTCCGCCAAGGTTCATGAAGTCGGCGATCTCGGCATAGCGCGCTGCCGCCTCGGGATCCTTTGCGTTGAAAGCGATGACCTTGGGAAGGTACATGGCGTTTGCCGCACCGTGGATGATGTGCGCGCCGAAATCAGCAAATGCGGCACCCGTCTTGTGTGCCATCGAGTGAACGATACCGAGCAGAGCGTTCGAGAACGCCATACCCGCAAGGCACTGTGCGTTATGCATGCTGTCGCGCTTTTCCATATCGCCGTTGTAAGAGCCGATAAGATCGCGCCGGATCATCTTTATGGAATGAAGTGCGAGCGGATCGGTGTAGTCGCAGTGAGCGGTCGAAACATAAGCCTCGATCGAGTGAGTCATTGCATCCATACCTGTGTGAGCAACAAGCTTCCTTGGCATGGTCTCGGCAAGTTCGGGGTCAACGATCGCAACATCGGGAGTGATTTCGAAATCGGCGATCGGGTACTTGATACCCTTCCGGTAGTCGGTGATGATCGAGAATGCGGTAACCTCGGTCGCAGTGCCGGATGTTGAGGAGATGGCGCAGAAATGAGCCTTTGTGCGAAGCTTCGGAAGTCCGAAGACCTTGCACATATCCTCAAATGTAACATCGGGATACTCGTACTTTATCCACATTGCCTTTGCGGCATCGATAGGCGAGCCGCCGCCCATGGCAATGATCCAATCCGGCTGAAATTTCAACATGGCGTCCGCGCCGCGCATAACAGTCTCAACAGAGGGGTCGGGTTCGATACCCTCGAAAAGCTCGACCTCCATGCCTGCTTCCTTAAGGTAAGATACAGCCTTGTCAAGGAAGCCGAAACGCTTCATCGAGCCGCCGCCGACACAGACGATAGCCCTCTTTCCTTCAAGTGTTTTAAGTGCCTCAAGTGCGCCCTTTCCGTGATAAAGGTCGCGGGGAAGTGTGAAACGTGCCATAATTTTTTCCTCCGAAATATAAAAAATATCTGCTGATGATCATATGTCATGTTGCTCTCTTCGAGCACACTCTTATCATACCACATTTTTCGTCATTTGTAAATTGCCGATTTCTCATATAGGTTATGCATATATCGATATACCGATGATCGATTGGCGGTATGACAGGCGTTCACGCAACGAGGTTATCCGAAAAATCGTCGATCTCTTCCCTGCCTTTGCGGTTTATGTATCCGTATTCCTCACCGTAGTATCTCCTCATTTTTACGAATCTCCGTCCTGCCCCGCAAATCTCCCCTCGCCCCACCAATCGGGAACTAGCTCGCAAAGCTTTATTGTTTTCAGCGTTTCGAGATCGAGAAGTATCTCTATATCACCGCTGTCCTTGTCAAGCTGCATCATAAGCTCGCGACAAGCACCGCAGGGTGAGCCGACCCTGCCGCTCGGAGTGACGGCTACAACCTTATCGATCTGACTTTCGCCGTTTGTGATCATATTTGCGATCGCGTTCCGCTCGGCGCACATTCCGAGCGATGATGCGCTGTCGATGCAAACGCCGACATAGATATTACCCTGTTTTGTGAGTATCGCGGCGGAAACACCTCCCGCCTCGATAAAAGGGGAGATAGTCCTGCCGTTTTGTACCTTTATTGCTGCCTCATAAAGTTTTTTCCACATGAATGCCACCCCATTTCATATAAGCACGCCGTCGCAATGGTCGATCTCGTGCTGAATTATCTGTGCTGTCCAACCTTCATAGCTCTTGGTGCGTGTCTGCATATCGGTCGTCTGATACCTGACCTTGATCGATCTGTACCGCCTGCACGCACGCGGACCGCCAAGCAGTGACAGGCAGCCCTCTTCCGTGTTATACACACCATCCCTTTTGACGATCTCGGGATTCAGCATCACCACAAACGATGACGCATCCGCAAATGCGATAATGCGTTTTTTGATACCGATCATATTTGCCGCCATGCCTACGCAGTTCTCGCTGTGAAACTTGAGAGTATCAAGCAGATCGCATACCGTCTGCAGATCATCTTTTGTCGCTGTCTCCGATCTTCCTGCAAGAAAAATGGGGTCATGAACGAGTTCTCTTACCATCAGTCGTATCTCCTTTTTTTCTGTTTATGATACATTATACCACAACGATCGTGGTTTTTCAACATATGGGCAATTTTTTCTCGCAAAAAAGTCAAAAGATCTTCCCAAAATTCAGGGAGGATCTTTTGAGGTAAAGTCAGTTGTTCGCAGATACCGTGAAATTTCCGTCATCCGTGATGGTGATGCAGATCCTGCCGTCAATATCGGTTCTGCAGACATGTGCACCGATGTTTTCGAGGCGCGTGAGGATGCCGCGAGACGGAAGTCCGTACGGGTTTGACTCGCCTGCTGAGATCACGGCAACTGTTGGAGATACTGCCGACAAAAAGTCCTCGGTCGTTGATGTTGCCGAGCCGTGATGTGCGACCTTCAGGACATCGGCGGCAAGGCTATTGCCGTAAAGATCGACAAGTTCGTCTTCAACCTCGCCCTCGGCATCACCCGTAAAGAGCATTCTTGTTCCGAGCACATCGAGCATGACAACGAGGCTGTCGTTATTTGATCCGTCACACTCGAATGTGCCCTGCGGAGAGAGCACATCGAGTTTGCAACCCATCGTCTCGAAGTGATCTCCGCGTTGTGCGCGGACGATCTCGACATTATGCAATTCTGCGACAGTTGTCAGCTTTTGACCGGCAAATCCTTCGATATCAAAATTCGGCATGACGATCTTACCGACATCGAATGCATCGAGAAGTTCGAACACACCACCGAAATGATCGTCGTGTGCGTGTGAAATGACGATCATATTAACTCTTTTAACGCCGCTTTTCTTCATTTGTGCGACAAGATCGGTGCCGCCCGAGTTCAGACCGCAATCAAACACGACCGCATCGCCGTCGGGGGAGACAAGATAAGCACCGTCGCCCTGCCCGACATCCGAAAAGAAGATGCGATAGTTTGCGCGCTCTTTTGAGAGATGGAAGAATGTCAGCACTGCGACGGCGACAAAAAGCAGAACGGTCGCCGACGCTATGATGATCTTCCGTTTTTTCGAGCTATTCTCTTTATCCAAGGCATATACCTCCCATTTACGGATTTTATGTCATTATACAGTATTTTCAGCCGAAAATCAAGGGGTATTTTGAAAAAACCGATCGATCTATCAATCGGCAAAGAAAAATCGCACCGATCGAGAGAAAGAACCAATAGAGACAGTAAAGCGGACAGATCTGCCCCCAAAGGTTGAGCGGGATATCCGAATAATCCCAGACCCGCATATCAAGCAGACGATTGACCGCAATTCCGACGACAAGCTCGGAAAGAGTTATAAATGCCGATGCGATCAATGCCTTAACAAGCAATGGTCGCGAGATATGTTTATCGATGAAAAAGATCGCCGCAAGGCAGAGTCCGCCGAGTGCGATCATTGTCGGGTGTGTATGACCGCGCCACAAAAGCTCGATCATGCCGTATCCCGCGCCGCCGATCAGAAAAAGGAGAGCGTAACAGGTCATTTTGCGACCTCCGAAATATATTCGGGACGATCTTGCCGTCCCGACTCAGTTTTCGACGTCGGATGCGTAAATATACGCAAATTATGGAGCAAAGTTTTCGGAAAACTATTGAAAAAGAGGGAAAAATATGGTACAATGGTTCAGAGTTAAGCGAAGGTGAGGTTTTGGGTATATGCTTATGACCGACGAGTTCTACATGTCCGCCGCCATCGAGCAGGCAAAGCTTGCGGCAGAGGATGGCGAGGTCCCGATCGGTGCGGTCGTTGTCTGGGATGACGGGCGGATAGTCGGCATCGGGCGAAACTGTCGCGAGGGGCAAAAGAATGCGCTCGGGCACGCCGAGATCGCGGCGATAAATTCCGCCTGCCGTGAGCTTCACGGTTGGCGTTTGCACAAAGCGACCCTCTATGTCACGCTTGAGCCTTGTCCTATGTGTGCCGGAGCGATAGTCAACGCACGCATCAAGCGCGTCGTATACGGTGCTTCCGATCCAAAGGCGGGTGCGCTCGGATCAAGACTCCAGATCTGCGATTTTGGGTTAAATCACACCTTCGAACAGGTGGGTGGTGTGATGGAGGACAAGTGCTCATCACTGCTCTCCGATTTCTTTTTTAGGTTGCGAGCGGCACGAAAAGGCGAGCTTTCAACAGACGTCGATCAAAAAAACGATCGATTTGGCGGAAATGACGAAAGAAAATCTTCGCAAAGCTGTTGACAATCGAAGAAAAAAGATATATAATTAGAGTGATGTAAAATCGAACACATTTTGGCACACATCGCGTCATGCGATATGTGAGGAAGGAAAATGAAATGAATCAGATGAACGTGGAGACGCTCTCCCGTCTGCGAAATATCGCAAATGACATTCGCATAAACGCGGTCAAGGCAGTATACTCGGCAAACAGCGGACATCCGGGCGGATCGCTCTCGATCGCCGACATGCTTGCCTATCTTTACTTTGAGGAGATGAACATCGACCCTGCCGATCCCAAGGGTGCGGACAGGGACAGATTTGTGCTGTCGAAGGGTCACTGCGCTCCCGCATATTATTCTGCGCTCGCTATGCGCGGATTTTTCCCCGTTGAGGAACTGACAAGCTTTCGCTCGATAGACAGCAGGCTTCAGGGTCACCCCGACATGAAGAACATCCCGGGTGTTGACATGTCAACAGGCTCGCTCGGAATGGGCATTTCCGCCGCTTGCGGAATGGCTCTCGCCGGACGCGATCGCTACAGAGTTTACACGATCCTCGGCGACGGCGAGTGTCAAGAGGGCGAGGTTTGGGAGGCAGCTATGTTTGCATCTCACTACAAGCTGTCAAATCTTGTTGCCATGATCGACTTCAACGGTCTTCAGATCGGCGGAAATATCACCGATGTAATGAACCCCACGCCATTTGACAAGAAATTTGAGGCGTTCGGATGGTACGTTCAGACGATCGACGGTCACGACATCGAGCAGATCGCGGCAGCTCTTGAAAATGCGAGAGCCGAGAAGAACAGACCCTCGGTGATAATCTGCAAGACTGTCAAGGGCAAGGGCGTTTCGTTTATGGAAAACAACGCAAAATGGCATGGCAACGCGCCCTCTGCCGAGCAATTTGAAATTGCAATGAAGGATCTGGGAGGTTGCGAAAATGGCTGAGAAAATTGCGACAAGAGAATCTTACGGATGTGCGCTGGTCGAGCTTGGCGAAAAAAATCCGAATGTCGTCGTCCTTGACGCCGATCTCTGCGAATCGACCAAAACGGTCTATTTCAAGAAACGCTTCCCCGACAGATTTTTTGACTGCGGAATTGCCGAGGCAAACATGGTTGCCGTGTCCGCAGGTCTTGCGGCGGCGGGAAAGATCCCGTTCTGCTCATCCTTTGCGATGTTCGCGGCAGGGCGCGCATTCGATCAGGTGCGCAACGCGGTAGGCTATCCGCATCTCAATGTCAAGATCGGTGCGACACACGCAGGCATCACCGTCGGCGAGGATGGTGCGACTCATCAGTGTCTTGAGGACATCGGCATCATGCGCACGATTCCCGGCATGACGATCATCAACCCCGCGGACGACACCGAAGCAAGAGCCGCCGTTGCCGCCGCCGCAGAATGGAACGGCCCCGTATATATGCGTTTCGGCAGATACGCCGTACCGGTGATCTTTGACCGCTCAACATACAAATTCGAGATAGGCAAGGGTGTGCTTCTCAGAGAGGGACATGATGTCACGGTATTTGCGACCGGCATAATGGTCGATGCCGCACTCTCTGCCGCCGAGATACTCTCGACCAAGGGAGTTTCCTGCGAGGTCATCGACATCCACACGATAAAGCCGCTCGATCGCGAGCTTGTTATCGCATCCGCATCGAAAACAGGAGCTGTCGTCACGGCGGAGGAACACAACATCATCGGCGGACTCGGCTCTGCTGTCTGTGAGGTGCTTTCGGAGTGCCGTCCCACACCGGTCGTTCGTGTCGGCGTTGAGGACATGTTCGGCAGATCGGGCAAGGTTCCGCCTCTGCTTGAGTACTACGGTCTCACGGCCGAAAACATCGTTAACAAAGCGCAATGTGCGATATCGCTTAAGAAATAAAATAATCGGCTCTCTCGATCATCTTTGAGAGAGCCGATTTTATTCGATAGTAGCCGTGCATTTATATATTGTATCCTGTATCACCTAAAAGCCGTCCCGACTCAGATCTCTCCGAGTCGGGGCGGTCTTTATTGTCTCCGATGGTTTTAGAAGAGTTTATATCTTCCGAGATCAGAACTGCGGATCCCACTCACCTTGATCCGGATCTTTACCCGTACCATCGGAATTACTGTTAAGGATCACTTCAATGTCAACAATTTCGATCTCGGCGACAGGTACTTCGTATATCTGCTTCATGGTTTTTCCCTCCTTTGTTTTCGGGTTATGACGATTGATAACACTAATCTCCCTAATTATACCACAAATGTCTCACCATGTCAATAGTTTTTCGAAAAAAACAAAGGTAATCATTCGCTTGCCTCTTGTCGAACCGACTTGACCTTTGAAAAATCAAAGTGCAGATAATAAACGGCGGTGATGCATGCGCAAACGAACCAACCGACAGGGTAGCCGATACCGACGGGGATAAGCTCATTTGAGACAAAGTTAGACACAACAAAAAGATATATCTGACGCACGCCGATAAACGATGACAGCATTATTATCATCGGCACTCGGCTGTTACCCGCACCTCGAAGGGCGGCAGAGAAGATCTGATTGACCGAGCAGAAGATATAGAATGGCGTGATCACGCGAAGAAGTCTTGTCGCGGTGGCGACGACCTCGGGGTCTTTATTGAATATCGACGCTATCGGTGCGGCAAAGATCATAAGCGGAATGATTATGGCAATCGAACAGCCGCTTGACATGAAATACGCAAGGCGCGCACCTTTTCTTGCTCTTTGGGTATCTCCGACGCCGAGATTTTGTCCGACGAAGGTCGTTGTTGCGAGTGCAAGCGACTGAACGGGCAAAAAGATGAATTGATCGACCTTTGAATAGGTCGTCCATCCGCCGGTATTCACGGTCATATTGCCGTTTGTGCCTGCGATATAAGACTGTACGAAAACATTTGCGAATGCGGTAAGAGCCATCTGCACTGCCGACGGAATACCGATATTCACTATTCTGCGAAGCATTTTGAGGTCGATCTTTAATGATCGAAGCTCGATCTTGACACAGGAGGTCGTTCTGAAAAGCACCACAAGGGTAAGCAGAGCCGACATCAGCTGAGCGATGATCGTTGCCAGCGCGACACCGGCGACTCCCATACCGAACTTGAACACAAAAAGGAGGTCAAGCAAGGTATTGGTAACGGCAGACACGACGAGGAAATAGAGCGGGCGTTTTGAATCGCCGACGGCACGCAAAATTCCAGCGCCCATATTATAGATCATCAGTCCGACGACACCCGCAAAGTAGATCGTAAGATAAGTTTTGCCGGCGCGGAACATTTCCTCATAGCCCTCGCGGTCGGAATCAAGCATAAGCTCAAGCATAACGGGTGCAAGGATTATTCCGAGGAAGGTAAAGGCGACTGCCATTAAGAGTGTCATTACCATCGAGGTATGGACAGCCTTTTTGACGCCGTCGTTATCCTTTGCGCCGAAATGACGCGAGATAACGACACCCGCACCGCTTGCGAGTCCCGAGAAAAAGCCGATCAATATATTGATTATCGGTCCGATGCTTCCGACAGCAGCGTAGTCACCTTGGACGCCCGTCTGACCGATGACCCAGGTATCGACCATATTATAGAGCTGTTGAAAGAGATTGCCGACGAGCAGGGGGGCGGCGAATTTGATCAAATTTCCGACAATACTGCCGCTCGTCATATCAAGCTCAAGTTTTTTGCCGCGCCCCTTTATTGTTGCGGCACTCATGAGAGGCTCTCGACATAGGCAGATGCCGCAAGAGCCGCGATCGCTCCGTCGGATGCGGCGGTGGTCACCTGTCTGACATTTTTACGCCTGCAATCGCCCGCAACGAATATGCCGTCACGCTCGGCAGTGCAATCTTCGCCGTAATCGGCGTATCCGCGAGAGTCGAGTCTGATAATGTCGGCAAACGGTTCATTTTGGGGCACGAGTCCGATCGCTACGAACATTCCGTCAACATCGATACGAGCGCACTCTCCGCTCTTTTCGTCACGGATCTCTATGCCCTCGAGCGAACCATCGCCGATGACGCGAGAGACAGTCTTTGAGAGCAGGATCTCGACATTATCCTTTTGCATGAGCGCATCGGCAAGCATCTTTTCGCCCGTGAGGAAATCAAGATTTTGAACGAGCGTCACCTTTGAGGCGATCTGCGAGAGTTGGAGAGCCTCTTGGAGTGCGGAATTGCCGCCGCCGATGACGGCAACATGTTTGCCCGCAAAAAACGCACCGTCGCAAACTGCGCAGAATGATATTCCCTGCCCGACAAGCTCTTCCTCACCGCAAAGTCCGAGGCGTCGATGCTTTGCGCCTGTCGCAATAATAACGGCACGTGCATAAAATTCACCGCTGTCGGTCATGACGGTCTTTGGAGTGCCGTCTTTTATACCGGTGACCTCGCCGACCTCGATCTCGACGCCCTGTCCGAGTGCCTGTCCGACAAGTGCGTCGGCAAATTCATTCCCCGTAACGCTCTCAAATCCGGGAATGTTTTCGACTCTCGGCGAGAAGGTTATCTGTCCGCCGAAAGCCGCTTTTTCTATAACGAGCACGCTTTTCCCCGCGCGTCGTGCGTATATCGCGGCGGTAAGGCCCGCAGGTCCTCCGCCGACCGTAATAATATCATATATCATCTTAATAACCCGTCTTTTTTTGCTTATTATTACCTTATTTTCGATAAATTATCTTTCTTTTGCCGAAAAGAGCGGCTCTCGCCGCTCTTTCGGTGGTATGAAAGGGATCAGCCCTCAATGAATTTCTTGATAGGTCCGACACCCGTCAGCTTTTCGGCATTTCCGCCTTTTACGACAACAAGGGTCGGTGCCTGCTTGATGCCGAGCGAATTTGTCAGCTCAATATTGTCGGATGCAAGAAGCTTTGTATACGCAACGCCTGCCTTGTCGAGCAGTGCACATGCAATCTTGCAGTTGGGGCAGGTAGCGGTCGTGAAGAGGTAATTGCCGTCAGCAAGTCCTTCCTTCTTTTCCTCGACGGGCGTGCATACACACTCCTCGCGAGGACCGCTGTGAGTGAGGACGGATGTCTCGATATTATACTCGCGGCGCTCCTTATATTCCTGCGTCTTTCCGGCGTTCCAGTTCTGAACCGGACGGTAATAGCCTGTTATACGGCTGTAGACCTCGGTCGCTCTTCCGCACTCGGGGCACTCGAAATGCTCGCCCGAGATATAGCCGTGATCTTTGCAGATCGAGTAGGTCGGCGAAATTGTATAATAAGGGAGTCTGTAATTCTCGGCGATCTTGCGGACAAGTGTTGCCGCACTCTCCCAATCGGCAAGCTTTTCGCCGAGGAATGCATGGAATACCGTGCCCGAGGTATAGAGGGTCTGAAGCTCATCCTGGATATCGAGTGCGCTGAAGATATCATCGGTATAGCCGACCGGCAGGTGGCTGCTGTTTGTATAGTAGGGCGTGCCGCCTTCTTCAGCCGCAGTGATAATATCGGGGAACTGCTCAACATCATGCTTTGCAAGTCGATAAGAGGTTGACTCCGCAGGAGTTGCCTCGAGGTTATAAAGATCACCATACTGTTCCTGATAATCGGACAGACGCTCTCTCATATGGTTGAGAACACGCTTTGTGAACTCTTGGCAGGTCGGATCTGTCATATCGGCTCTTATCCATTTTGCGTTGAGTCCCGCCTCGTTCATACCGACAAGACCGATCGTCGAAAAGTGGTTTGCGAATGTGCCGAGATAACGTTTGGTATAAGGATAAAGTCCGTTGTCAAGAAGTCTGGTGATGACCGTTCTCTTGATCTTGAGCGAACGAGCAGCAACATCCATCATACGATCAAGACGCTTGAAGAAGTCCTTTTCATCGGATGCGAGATAAGCGATCCTCGGCATGTTGATGGTTACAACGCCGACCGAACCCGTGCTCTCGCCCGAGCCGAAGAAGCCGCCCGATTTTTTACGAAGCTCACGAAGGTCAAGACGCAGACGGCAGCACATCGAGCGGACATCGCTCGGTTCCATATCGCTGTTGATATAGTTTGAGAAATAGGGCGTGCCGTATTTTGCGGTCATCTCAAAGAGAAGCTTGTTGTTCTCTGTGGGCGACCAGTCGAAATCTTTCGTGATCGAGTAAGTGGGGATCGGGTACTGGAATCCGCGTCCGTTTGCGTCGCCCTCGATCATGATATCGATGAACGCCTTGTTGACGACTCTCATCTCGTCAACGCAGTCGCCGTAGGTGAAATCCATCTCCTTGCCGCCGACGATCGCGGGAAGATCCTTAAGATCGGCAGGAACGGTCCAGTCGAGCGTGATATTCGAGAAGGGTGCTTGCGTACCCCAACGCGAGGGGGTATTTACGCCGTAAACAAAGGACTGAATGCACTGCTTGACCTCTTTATACGAAAGGTTGTCCACCTTTACAAAGGGTGCAAGATAGGTGTCGAACGACGAGAACGCCTGCGCACCTGCCCATTCGTTCTGCATAATGCCGAGGAAATTGACCATCTGGTTGCAGAGGGTCGAAAGATGAGATGCGGGAGACGAGGTGATCTTACCGGGCACGCCGCCAAGTCCCTCTTTTATGAGCTGTTTAAGGCTCCATCCCGCACAATAGCCGGTCAGCATGGAAAGGTCATGCAGATGGATATCGCAGTTACGATGCGCCGCGCCGATCTCTTCGTCGTAAATTTCGGAGAGCCAATAATTTGCGGTGATCGCACCCGAGTTTGAAAGGATGAGTCCTCCGACCGAATAGGTGACGGTCGAGTTCTCTTTTACGCGCCAATCGAGTGCGCTGAGATATTTATCGACAGTCTCCTTATAATCAAGGTAGGGGTTTTTCATGTTACGGAGCTTTTCGCGCTGTTTACGGTAAAGGATATACGCCTTGGCAACTCCGTCGTAGCCGCCCTGGATAAGCACCTTCTCGACGCTGTCCTGGATATCCTCGACCGCTACAAATCCGTCCTTGATCTTGGGAAGGAAGTCAGCGGTAACCTTGAGTGCGAGAAAATCGATGATATTATCGGTGTAATCGGTCGATGTTGCCTCAAACGCCTTCTTCATTGCGTTTGTAATTTTGGAAATGTCAAAATCGACGCGCTTGCCGTCTCTTTTGATGATCTGATACATGTGTTCGTTTCTCCTTTTCTTGTTTTTTGTTATGATAAGTTAAATTCCTCTGATCCCGACGTTCGGGAGATGTTTTTTTGCCGCATTGCAAAGATCCTCCATTTCTTCCGTCGAGAATGCCGAGAGTCCCTGTGGGGCAACAAGATCTCCCGAATCCTTGAACATTTGAAGAAAATACGCTCTTGCTCCCGTTATCTCACGGGCGATCTCCTCGATACTGTCTCTTGTGTGTATTCCCTTCACCGCCGTTGTACGAAATTCGTAATCGACAGTGCCCGAGATGAGAAGATCGATCGAGCGACGCAGTGCGGTGGTATCGATGGTGAAAAGACCTGTTGCCGCCGCATAATCCTTTAGCGGATTTTTCACATCCATCGCAACATAATCGCAAAGGTGCTCGTCGATAAGCTTTGACAAACGCTCCGGGTCGGTTCCGTTTGTATCAAGCTTGACCGCATATCCGAGCCTCTTTATCTCCCGCATAAGATCGGGCAGATCGCCATGAAGGAGCGGCTCTCCGCCCGTTATGACGACGCCCTCAAGCACGCCCGACCGCTTTTTCAAAAGATCAAGGAGCACGCTCTCATCAAGGGGGACATTGTCGCTCGTGTGAGTGACAAGCGATGCGTTATGGCAGAACGGACAGCGGAAATTGCATCCGGGGGTAAATACTATGCACGCGACCTTGCCCGGATAATCGAGCAGGGTCAGCTTTTGGATGCCCGCAAGTGTCATATAATCGATCCGCCTTTCGCCAATGAATGCATCGGCAAATTACCGACGGACATATTCTACCACATATATTTGATTTTGTCAATAGCATTTTCGAAAATTTCCAAAAAAAATCACAAGATATTGTGTCGCGTGTTTTTCGCAGACACAACATCTTGTGGTGAGCAACTGTTTGTGAAGAATGCCGAAAATCGGATGTTTTGCTTGATTTTTATATGTTTTTTTGCACCAAAGAGTCGAAAAGGCTTGACAAATCGATTGCAAAGTGATATACTGTCAAGGCTGAAAACAACAAAAGGAGCCTCACTTTGGTCAACACGGTAATATTTATTTTTGAATGCATCGGGGCGATCGCATTCGCTCTATCGGGTATCGTCGTCTCGGTCGAGCGGGAAATGGATCCCGTTGGTGCGTTTGTCGTTTCTTTTATCACCGCCTACGGCGGCGGGATAATACGCGACCTTCTGCTCGGAATAACGCCGCCCGCGGTATTTTGCCCCGGACAGACGAGATTTTCCGCTCTCCTGTCGGTCGGCATTGCAATGGTGGTCTATCTTTTCGCCTATTTCAGAAAAACATCTCCCCTGATCGGAAAGATCAAAAACGACATACTTTTTTACATTCTTGACGCCATCGGTCTGTCGATCTTCTGCATATCGGGTGCGACAACGGCGATAAACGTCGGATATGCAAACAATTTTCTGCTTATCATCGCATGCGGAGTCGTCAGCGGATGCGGCGGCGGTGTCCTTCGCGATATCTTCACAAGCCGCGTTCCGCTCGTGTTTCGCAAACACGTATATGTTCTGCCCGCACTGATCGGCACAGTCGCATATATTCTACTCTGCGGATGCATGTCGCAAACGCCTGCGGCTGTTATCGGCATCCTGCTGATAATCGGCATACGGATACTCGCCATACGCCTCAAATGGAATCTGCCGATACCTCGCGACAAAGAAAATACCAAATGAAATTTACGCCGACGGTTCACTCCGTCGGCGTAAATGATCTTATGCGAGCACGATTATTTATTTTTCTTTTCTTTGCTCTTGAAAAATCCCTTTTTTGTCGGCTTTTCGGCATCCTCGACGGATTTTTCGGTGCTTTCGCTCTTTTCGCTCTTCTCCTCGGTCTTGGGTTCCTCGGTGGTAACAACACCGTTTGCGACTGCCGCAGGGACATCGACGCATCTGATCGCCGATTTGAGAATGCGTATTCTCGTGCGATCTCTGCCGGTCTCGATCATGCAGGTCTCATCTTTTATGCTTACGATCTTGCCGATAATGCCGCCGATCGTCGTGATCTCATCACCGACCTGGAGGTTGTTGCGCATCTCGTTGGTTTCCTTCTCCTGCTTGCGCTGGGGGCGGATCATGAAGAAATACATTGCGGCAATGAGCGCGACCATCATGATGATCATTGTCCAGCCGCCACCGCCTGCGTTTGCATCGTCGGCAAGGACATAAAAATAATTCATGTAAGACATTTAGTCATCCTCTTTCGTTTTGTTAAAATTTGTTATCCCATACATTATAAATGATAAACTCGCCGATTTCAATAGTTTTTTGAAAAATTCAATTATACTTTACAATTTTCGAGGAGAAAGATAGTCATCTCTCGTTATCGCGCATATCGAGATGTCGCGATATTTGCCTTTTACGAACATGAGCGACCTTGCAGTTCCCTCATAGGTCATGCCGATCTTTTCCATCACGCGGCGGCTGGCGGTGTTTTCGACCATGTATCTTGCCTCTATCCTGTTCAGCCCGAGCTTTTCAAAGCCGAATTTCAAAACCAGTCTTCCTGCCTCTGTCGCAAATCCGTGTCCCGCATATTTGGGATTTATGACATAGCCTATCTCGCCGACGCGGTTTTGCGTATCGATCCTCGTAAAGCCGATCGTTCCTATCATGCGCGAGTCTTCCTTTGAAACTATCGCCCAATCGTGATAATCTCCTGCGCGATAATGCTTGCAAACGGCGCGAATGTATCCGCGAGTATATGCAAGGCTCGGGTGGGGCGACCACAGAAGATACCTTGTCACATCCTCGCGTGACGAATAGTCGTGCATATCGCATGCGTCACCGCGTCCGATCATGCGGAGAACAAGTCTTTTGGTCTCGAGTGTGGGTGGGGTGCGGAAAATACGCGAAATATCGCTGCTGTTCATTAGGAAGATCATCCTTTCGGCACATACATGTCGGTGCATGGTCTATTATACAATTTTTTTCGAATAATTTCAAGTTTTTTTACATAATTTTTTGTCAAAAATATTGATTTTTTTTCAGATATGTAGTAGAATAACCAAAGGAATACCGTCAAAACCAAAAGCATACAATTGCCTTGGTGAAGATCGGTGAGAAACAAACGAGAAAAAGCGGTAAAAGCAGGTCACATTGTCGTGTCGGCGGCAGGGGTGATCGGATATGTGTTCGGGATTCTGCTCTGTATTGCCGTCGGGAGACTCGGCATAAAGCTTTCAACAGAGAGTGCGGACATTTGTTCACTCTGTCGCATCCTGCTTTGGCAGGCGGTTTTCTTCATTGTTATTATGGCAGGCGGACGCAAAACCGCAATTTGTGCGGCAGCACTCTTTACAAGAGGTATGCTTGCGGGATATTCATCGACATATCTGCTCAATGATCAAGCCGATCTGCTCTATTTTATGCACACTGCGGTGAGCGTGCTCGTCATGACAGCTCTTACATCGGCAGCAAAGCTTGCGAGAGAGCGGCAGGGGAGAGATCTTTACATATGCGTGTTTTTTCTTATCGGCACCACACAGGCGGCAGTCATCGTTTTTTATCTTACATTACTCGGCATATGACCGAAAAAGGAAAGAGGGCTAGCATTGAAAAAGGACGATCGCGAGAGAGACTTTGAAGAGGAGTCTCCGAAAAAGCGAAAAAAATTCAATCTCTTCAACTTTTTTTATGAAAGAAGCGAAAAGAAACGGCAGGATCTCGTATACGATCCAAACCACAAGAGAGATCTCCCTTTCTTTTTCAGAATGGCATTCGACCATGCGTCGAACTTATTGTATCTGAATTTGATGACGGTGCTCGGCAATTTTCCGATCTTCCTTATTCTGCTCGTGTTCAGCGAAAATCTGCACCTAAAGATGACCGCCCCCGCCGATCCGCTCTTTGCCCCGATCTACGGTGCGTTGCAGCTCTCGGCAGGCTCTCCTGCCACGTCATCGCTCTACGGACTTTACGGAGCGGCAGCCGACGTTTCGATATGGACACCGATCGTCTATGTCTTGTTTATCGTCGGCATCCTTTTGCTTGCACTGACATTCGGCCCGGTAAACGTGGGGACAAGCTATATACTGCGCAACATCGTCAAGGGTGAGCCGATCTTTTTGTGGAGCGATTTTTGGTACGCGATAAAGCGCAACAAAAAGCAGGAATTTGTCTTCGGCGCGCTCGATCTCGGATTTATGTTTCTGATAGCCTACGACATTTATTTCTTCTATGTCAATTTCAATTATTCGGAGCTTTCGAGCATGTTCAGCATCTTCTTCTGCCTCGGAATCTTTGTTGCCATCATCTACTCGGTAATGCGCTACTATATTTATATAATGATGGTAACCTTCGATCTCTCGATCAAGAAGCTTTTGAAGAATGCGCTGATCTTTGCGGCAGTCGGCTTCAAACGTAATATCTGTGCATTTATCGGTATCGCACTCGTGATCGTCATCAATTTCATGATAGCGGTGCTGTATGTGCCGATCGGCATCGTTCTGCCGCTGATCTTTACCATATCGCTCTGTTCGTTCATGGCGGCATATGCGGCATGGCCTAAGATCAAGGAGATAATGATCGATCCGTATGAGGACGAAAATGCCGAGGACGCCTGACGAAAAATGCGAATATCCTGCAAAATTTTGTGTACAAAGAGTTAACTTTTTGTATAACCCCTTCCATTTTTGCCTGTTTTGTGGTATAAATTAAAGAGCGGTCTTTTCCGCGGACGAAATGATCAACTAAAGTACAAATAAAAGGAGACAGTCCTAAATGAAAAAATCCATAAGGGCGGTAGCTCTTGCTGCCGCAATCATGCTCACTGCTTCGTCGCTCGTCGGATGCAGTGCTTACAAAAATCCCGAAAAATACATTACCATTCCCGGGAAGGGCGAGGTAGTAGTTAAAAATTCGGATATTCAGAAAGAATATGATGAAAACAAGAAGGAGATCCTCGAGGACAATCGCGAGACCGAATACACTAAGCTTGAAGACAAAAACGAGACCGTAAAAGACGGTGACAGGGTAAACATCTACTACGACGGTAAACCCGTTGACGAAAGCCTCAAGCTCTCTGCAGAAACGCTCAAAGGAATGAAATACACCAAAGAGACCGAGGACAAGGCAAACGAGGAGATCGAAGACGAGGACGACAAGGCACACGGCTACGATCTTGTTATAGGTTCGGGCTCCTTCATCAAAGAGTATGTCGATTCATCCGACGAAAAAAAGAACACAGATGGATTCGAGGAACAGCTTATAGGCGCAAAAGCGGGTGACACCGTAACGGTCAAGGTCACCTTCCCTGCCGATTTTCAGACCACCGAGCTTCAGAAGGTCGTTGCCGAGTTTACGGTAACGATTAACAGCATTTCGCGTGCGTATGTCAACGACGACACCCAGATCACCGTCGGCTACGAATTCACAAATCCGAATGCGACCGAGGACAAAGAAGACGACAAAAAGGACGATACCCAAGCTCAGGCAGACAGTGATAACGACTCCGACGACGAGGCCGAAACTCCCACCGAGACAAAGAAGTTCGAGGACATCTTCAAGAGCGGCACATTCACCTACGACTTTGCCGATGTCGATTCGAGCAAGGGCAAAAAGCTCTTTGATTTCATCGAGATCGATGATTACATCGAAAAACTCAAAAATGTTGCCATCAACGACAACTACACCGTAAAGGTAACAGTTCCCGACGATGCAGACGACGCATACAAGGACTACAAAGGCAAAGAGATCGAAATGAAGCTTACCGTGACCAAGATCGATCATCAGCCCGATTGGGATGACAAGTTCATCAAGACATACACAAGCGGTCAGTACAAGACTGTTGCCGAATATGAGGAATACGCAAAGAAGGCACTCTCGCAGAGCAAGGCATTTGAGGTGATCAGCGAGAAGGTCGTTGTCAATGAGTACCCCAAGAGCGAGCTTGAGTCGGCATACAAAAATTACGTTTACCAGCTCGTTTATTCGAAACTCGGCAATAAAGATCCCGGAGATTTCACTCAGAAAGAGCTTTCTGAAAAGATCTCCGAAAGCGATTATCAGACCATCTACAACAGTGCGGCAGTAAGTGCGAAGGACTCGGTCAAGCAGAGACTCACGATCGAATACCTCTGCAACTATTTCGAGATCACCATTTCCAAAAAGGAATATACCGAAAAGCTGGAAAGTGAACTGTCGAGCAACTTCTACACCTACTATCAGTACGGAATTTACAGTGTAAACTCTCTTGAGAGCTACTACGGCAAGGATTATTTCGAGCTTCAGTTCAAGACCGAAAAGATGCTTGAAAAGATCACCGAATACGTAACATTCGAGGACTGATCACAATTTACAAAAAACGAGGATGCTCTCCCTTTGAGGCATCCTCGTTTTCTTTGTTTTTCTGCATTAGGGCTTGGTAAAGAGCAAAAAAGCACGCCTTTGGCGTGCTTCTTGGAGCTGCTAATCAGAGTCGAACTGATGACCTCATCCTTACCAAGGATGCGCTCTACCAACTGAGCCATAGCAGCATTTCTTGTCAACGGTGCAATTATATCACATTGTTTTGCTTTTGTCAAGTCTTTTTTGAAAAAAACTCAAAATATTTCAAAAAATCTCCTTCGGATCGCAAAATGCGGGCATCCGAAGGAGATCTTTGGCGTTATGTTATGATTTTATGCGATATCTGTAGATCTTCGCCGAGCGTTTTTTATCGACACGGATATCGACACCTCTCATAAGCTCCGACCCGAGAATGATGCGATCGGGATCATCACCGTCCACATCCCAAAGCGTATACTTTTCATCGGGCAGGAGGTCACAAAGGGCAAACGAGCATGTCGTATAGGGAGAGTCTTCCCTTCTGAACACCTGAAGGATGCCGTCACCCTGCTCGGGGCGATTGAACTGCACGGCGGACCACACATCGGTCTTATCCGAGACGATGGTCATCGGGAACATGTCGGCTGAGAAGAAGGGGCGAAGTTCAAGATACTCATCGGCATGCTTTCTGAGCAGGTCGAGCTTTTCGGGATCGTCTCCGAAGCTCTCGCGTGCGGAGAACGTGTAGTTAGTTGTCATCGAGGAATCGTAAGCCGACCTTATGCGATATCCGTCGTATGGGCGACCGCTTCCGCTGCCCGAAAAGGGCATCCACAAATTAAAGCTTATATGATGCGACTGAACCTCGATTATCGAGTAATTTGCGGGGCACTGCATATCACTTCTCCAAAGGGGCATACTGCGACGGAGCGTCTCGATATCGATACGCCTTCCGCCAGAGGCACAGTTATCAATGATAAGCGAGGGATAGACCTCAAGAAGTGCGTCCCACAGCTTGTACAGACCGCATATATGTTTGATCTCGGTGATACCGCGGCGGTGCTCGCTATCGGCAGAGCGCCAATATTCGAGCGGCTCGAAATTAAAATCCTGTCGCAGGCAATCGATACCGATCTTATCGATCAAGGTGCAAAGCGTCGTGAATATATACTGCCATGCATCGGGGTTGCCGAGGTCGAGCAGATTTGCGGGATTGTCCTTGCCGCCGATGTGTATGAAGTACTCGGGATGCTCGAGGATGATCGGCGTGTCCGAGATAACTCGCTCAGGCTCAAACCACAACAGAAATTTCATTCCCGAGGCGTGTATTTCTTTTGAAAGATCGATAAGTCCGTCGGGGTGAACCGCGGGAGCGGGCGTCCAATCGCCGGTGTGTGACCACCAATCACCTTCAAATTCATCGGGAGTCGGTAGTGTCGTCTCGCCATACCAACCGGCGTCCATCCAAACATATTCAAACGGCAGTTCGGCTTTTTTTATCGCCTTGACCCGAGAGAGTGCCTCATCGGTCGTCATGCCGCCCCATATGCCTGCGCAGAAAGGACCGTAGTCTCCTCTGCCCTCTCTGCCCATCAGCGAAAAATGCTCCTTGACAAGTCTGCGCCACTTATTGTGTGCGTGTGCGGCATCGCAGCTTGTGAGCATGATCACTGCCGATGATGTTCTGAAGCTCTCGCCGGGGAGAAGATAAAAATCGGTGTCCGCAACCTTTGACCTGATCTTGACAGTGTTTTCGGTACGAGTTATGTCGGCATGCCATTGTCCGCTCCAGCCGACCGCATAAAAGAGCCCGTGTCCGTCTCCGAGGTCTATTCTGAAAAATGGAGCATTAAGATCGGACGATCTGCCGCCGCGACACTCGTATGATCGAGTCTCGCCCGCAAATATTCGATCTTCCATTGCCGAAAACTCGTAATTGTCACATACCGAGCCTTTGGGATTATAAATGAGCATGCCGCCGCTCTCGGGTATGTACGCACCGCCGACACGACGCTCGCATTTCGGGGCGTCAAGCTCAAGATCGCAGTCCCAAAGCTCGCTGACGATCCCCGTCGGGGCGTCGGAGATGTTTTCGATGTGGTCAACGACCTCCCATGCGTCATATTTTTTGATATAGTTAAGTATGCGTGTTACGCAAAGTCCGCCGCGCAGAGTGATATGTGTTTCGATGCGATCATCTTTTTTATCTGTATCCACCGACACTACCGAATCCTCATACGGTCTGCCGTCATACAGAAAAGACAGTTTGGTCTTGTCCGATATGTTTAATATATCCATAGATATGTTCTCCTTTTTATCTGAACTCTCTGCAGAAGTTATACCATATCTTATGCGATTTGTCAAGCCTGTTTTCAAAATAAAACAGAAAAATATCAAACGGGAGCCTTGTTTTGAGACTCCCGTTTGGTATAAAGATCTATCAGCCCTTCGGAACGAACGAGCTGCAATCGGTGCATGCGACTTCGGTGGGATTTTGCTCGTGTGTTACCACGCGGATCGACTTAAGCGAGCAATAATTCTGCCCTCCGCAGTGATTCTTGCATTCGGATACGGTACATTCAATGGCGGTATTTGCCTTTTCGCGGCAATTGCAACCGAGATTCTTATCGTTCATACGACACCCTTCCCGATCGATCGGACAAAGCCGATGATCATTTGAATATTTGATATTTGCGGCTTGCAAAAATGCATTTCGCTATGCTATTATTCCCGACATGGGGCACTCTATTCTTTGATCTTGCGATTTTTAATCGAAAAAAATTCACAAAAAAATCATGTCAAAGTGCTTGACAGTCAGGGCGGTTATGAGTATAATATCGATTAGTTTGGAAACTAACTATTTTTTTGAATAAAGGATGAAGGGAGGAGCATATTTTGGATAACGAAAGGAAACATGACGATTTTTCGCCGACACCGATGATGTTGATAAACGACTGCTCACGGCTGTTCGGGCGACGCATGCGAAAGCATTCGGACGAATTGGGATTTCCTTACGGATATCGCGAGCTGCTGATGAGGCTTGCTTTTTTGAAGCGGCAAAACAGCGAGGGAGTTGCGCAAAACGAACTTGCGAAAATGACGCATCTGTCGCCGCCGACCGTATCGGCAACGCTTGAAAAGCTCGAACGCGACGGTCTTATCTCGCGAGAGAGCGACGAGAGCGATGCCAGGCGAATGAGAGTCAAGCTTACCGAGCAGGGATACGCACTTGATGTTGAAAATCAGGAGTACGCCGGAGAACTTGAGAGGTGCGCTCTTGCCGCGCTTGACGAGAGCGAGCAAGCAGAGCTTCGGCGACTGCTCATTAAGATAAGAGACGCACTTGCCGATGATGGCAAGGAGCGTGCTCAGACCGAGAGGTCGGAAAGGAAGGAAACAAATTGAAAAGATGGTACAAGTATATTAAACCATATCTGCCGTTCTTTATCATCGGACCGCTTTGCATGATAGTCGAGGTCATCGGAGAGGTACTCATGCCGAAATATCTCGCGACGATAATCAACCAAGCAAAAGCCGGCACGCTGACGATCGGCAGCAGTATAGGAGTTGCGGGACTTATGATCCTTACGGCACTGCTCATGATGGCAGGCGGTGTCGGAGGCGCATATTTCGGCGGAAAGGCGTCGGTCAATTTCGCCGCCGACCTTCGTGCCGATGTTTACGCAAAGGTTCAAAAATTCTCGTTTGCGAACATTGACAATTTCTCGTCAAGCTCGCTGGTCACGAGGCTGACAAACGATGTAACGCAGGTGCAAAACATAGTCAACATGGCACTGCGAATGCTCTTGCGCTCGCCGGGCATGCTTATCGGCGGACTCATAATGGCGATCTCGCTGAAGCCATCCTTGTCGGTCGTATTCGCTGTCACAATACCGCTCATGCTGATCTCGGTCATCAGCATCATCAGAGTCGGATTTCCGAGATTCTCGCGTATGCAGACCAAGATCGATGCGCTCAACTCGACCGTACAGGAAAACATAACGAACATGCGTGTCGTAAAGTCATTTGTACGCGAAGACTTTGAAAAAGACAAATTTGCCGCCGCCAACAAAGATCTCAAGGATTCGGGCATGTCGGCAATGCGTGTTATGATATTCATGTCCCCAATCATGACACTGTTTATGAATTTGACCATTCTTGCCGTCATATTCTTCGGCGGACAGATCGTTCTCGATTTCGGCATGGAGATCGGCGACCTTTCGGCATTCATCACCTATGTATCGCAGATCCTTTCATCGCTCATGATGGTCACCTTCATGTTTATGATGTCCTCGCGTGCAATTGCATCGGGCAAGCGTATCTGCGAGGTGCTCGACGAAAAGCTCGACATAGATGACGAAAACGCAAAATATCCCGAAAAGTCGGTAGACTCGGGCGATATTGAGTTCAGAGGCGTCAGCTTCCGTTACTACAAAAGCAGTGAAGAGCCGGTTCTTGACAATATCAACATAAAGATCAGATCCGGCATGACGGTCGGCATCATAGGCTCGACCGGATGCGGCAAAACGACGCTCGTTTCGATGATCCCCCGTCTTTATGACACAGACAGCGGCGAGGTTCTCGTTGACGGCGTAAATGTCAGGGATTATTCTCTGCGCAATCTGCGTGAAGGCGTCGGCATGGTGCTTCAAAAGAACGTACTCTTCTCGGGCACGATCGAAGAAAACCTCCGTTGGGGTGACGAGCATGCAAGCAACGAAGAGATAACATCTGCGGCAAAATCGGCGCAGGCAGACAAATTCGTCCGCAATTTCACGCAGGGCTACCGGACCGAGCTTGGTCAGGGCGGCGTTAACGTTTCGGGCGGACAGAAACAGCGTCTCTGCATCGCACGTGCACTGCTCAAAAAACCGAAAATCTTGATTCTCGACGACTCCACATCGGCGGTCGATACCGCAACAGAGGCACAGATCAGATCGGCGTTCAAAAACGAACTTGCCTCGTCCACAAAGATCGTCATTGCACAGAGGATCACATCGGTTGCCGATGCCGATATGATAATCGTAATGAGCGACGGCAAGATCACGGGTGTCGGAACTCATGACGAGCTGATCGTCTCGAACGAGGAATACCGCGAGATCTACGAATCGCAGACCGGCAAAGCGGCAGTGTAAAATCCAACGAAAGGAAAGCCTTTAGCTTAAGATACAGATCATATGGCAAGAAATCTCAAAGAACTTCAAAAGCAGTATTCAAGCTCTCACACGGTCGGTCCTCGAATGGGCGGTCCGGGGAGAGGTCCCGGCGGGCCGAGAGGGCGACGCGGAGCCGTAGGCAGTGGCGGCAAGCCGAAAAACACATCGAAAACGATAAGCAGACTGCTGTCTTATATCGGAAACTACAAATATTTATTTATAGTCGTCCTGCTTTGCATGCTCATGTCAACCGTCACATCGCTGATTGGCTCGTACATGCTCGCACCTATCATCAACAAGATCACGCTTGCGGTAAAACCCGATGCGAATTTGGAGATCAGCTCGCTTGAAAGAGTCGCCGACAAGGTCATCACAAAGATCGCCGCAAACGTATCTCCCTTGCTGGACGGAAAATTCGGCGAGGTGATGATCTATGTAATTACCGCGCTGATCATTCTGCTAATTGTATACGCACTCGGCATAATAACCTCTTATCTGCAAGCAAGACTGATGATGAAGATCTCGCAAAGCGCGCTTGAAAAGATCAGAAACGATCTTTTCAACAAAATGCAGTCTCTGCCGATACGCTTTTTCGACACGCATGCCACGGGCGAGATAATGTCGCGTTTTACAAACGACGTTGACAACATCGATGTTATGCTCAACAACTCGCTGACCTCGCTTATATCGGGGTCTGTTACGCTGGTCGGAACATTTATCTTCATGATAACGACCAACAAGATACTGACACTGATCACGATCGTCTTTATCCCGATCTTCACCTTCGGCGGTGCGACGATCGCAAAGGCGTCATCCAAATATTACAGCGGACAGCAAACAGCCCTCGGTGCGGTCAACGGCTACATTGAAGAATCGGTCTCGGGGCAGAAGGTCATAAAGGTCTTCAATCACGAGAACACATGTATCGAAGAGTTTGATACTCTCAACGACGATCTGCGCGACAAACAGTTCAAGGCGCAGTTCTACGGCGGTATCATGGGTCCCATCATGGGCAACACATCCCAAATAAGCTACGCCGTGACCATCGGCGTCGGCGGAATTATGATGTGCACAAGTTCATTCTCCCCCGGTGCGCTGACAGTATTCGCAAACTACTCAAAGCAGTTCGCGATGCCCATCAATTCGATATCGCAACAGATGACCAACGTCTTCTCTGCCCTTGCGGGTGCGGAGCGTGTGTTTGATGTCATGGACAGTACCCCCGAAACACCAGATGTTCAAAATGCCGCCGCTCCGAGCGTTCTTCACGGCGATGTATTATTTGAGAACGTGACATTCGGCTACGATCCCGACAAGGTCATCTTAAAGAACATCTCGCTCTACGCACATCCCGGTCAGAAGATCGCATTCGTCGGTTCAACGGGTGCGGGAAAGACGACCATCACAAATCTGATCAACCGCTTCTACGACATAAACGAAGGCACGATCACGATCGACGGCAGAAATGTCACCGATTACAAGCGCGATTATCTGCGCTCGAACATCGCGATGGTGCTTCAGGACACCCACCTCTTTACGGGCACTGTCATGGAAAACATCAGATACGGTCGTCCCGATGCGACTGATGACGAGGTCATTGCGGCAGCAAAAACCGCATCGGCTCACTCGTTTATCATGAGGCTCTCGGACGGCTACAACACCATGCTCGAAGGTGACGGCGCAAACCTTTCGCAGGGTCAGCGACAACTGCTCAACATAGCGCGTGCCGCTCTGTCAAAAGCACCGATACTCGTGCTTGACGAGGCAACATCCTCGGTCGATACCCGTACCGAGCGTCACATTGAGCGCGGCATGGATCGACTGATGAAGAACCGCACGACCTTCATCATCGCTCACCGTCTCTCGACCGTCAGGAACTCAAACGCCATCATGGTACTTGAGGCGGGCGAGATAATCGAGCGCGGTACACACGACGAACTGCTCGATATGAAGGGCAGATATTACGAGCTTTACACCGGCAAAAAGGAGCTTGCGTAAATCATACAAAGCCCATAAACCGTCTCGAATGTCAGGCGGAGAAGGGTCGTCATTTCGATGATCGCCGCTCTGCTTGCGTCTGTGGCATTGGTTGCCATCGGCACATTGACAAACAGATCGGCGGCGTGCGAGACCTCGGGCTGCTAAGCTCACTGCCGACATCGACATGAAAGGTATCAGTGCGTGGACGCCGCCTGCCGATGTCTCGATTGGCGACTATGACGACCTGATTGCGGCAAAGAGCAATCCCTTTGTTCCTGAGGGCAGGAGCACTCAGCCAAGATCACCATACTTTTTCTGATATCACTCCCCTCATTTTCAGACGCTGAAAATGAGGGGAGTTTGTAATTTGTATGTTTTTGGGGACGAAATTCCAAAATATCGGTGCTTTGTTGATCTTTATGTCACAATTTCGTCCACAAAATCACGGAATACAAATTTAACATGATTTTCATCACCAACTATTGACATTTTTCCATTTATATGATATAATTAGATCAAACTAAAATGGAGGAATACCAACAATGATTGGCAAAAACAAATTAAGATGGCTTGCACTTCTTTTGTCGGTGGCAACGGTCATAAACCTGCTTCCGCTGACGATCGGTGCGACAAACAAAGTCACAGCGGCAGAAACCGAACCATCGGACGGCTCGACAGATACCGACACGATCACCGGCTCGGACAACGGTGACGGTACATGGACGGGCAGCTACCTCTCGTACAACGAGGAAAGCGGAAAATTGGAGAGGCAGACTACCACTGCAGAAATTTTCGCACCCGAAAAACTCATTAATAGCAATCTGACCTCGGGATGGTATGTCGTACTGGGCGAAGAAAGCTATACTTCTTCCATAAAGATCAGCGGCGATGTCCACCTGATCCTCGCTGAAGGTGCGATACTTTACGCAACGGAGTTTGGCATAGACTTGTCAGATGGTAACTCACTCACCTTCTATGCACAATCTCTGCCCCAATACAAGGACGACGGCTCGCTTGATACCGAAAAGACGACCACGGGCAAGATTTGCGCAGGCGACGCATACAATGCTAACTTCGGTATTCCCGGCATCGGCGTAAACACATACTCAGACAGCGTAATATGCGGCACACTCACGATAAACGGCGGCATAATCGAAGCTGCCGGCTCGCGGAACGCTCCCGGTATCGGCGGAAGCCAGTCGGTCGGCAAGATCACGATAAATGGTGGTTATGTCGATGCAAAAGGATTCTATGAACCCGCCATTGGCACATTGTTCGGCTGTGAATCGGGCGATTATCTGACCATAAACGGCGGCACTGTCATTGCCGATGCCCTCACACACTCGGACTGGGGCATTTCGCCTACCTGTATCGGTTGTGATTCGCCCTACTGTTCCTCGTCCTTTCCCGTAACGATAAACGGCTTTGACTTTATCAGACTGATCGGAGCGTCAACTGTATTCATGGAAGCTCCGACAGTAAACAGTGACTTCAATTTCCGTGTAAGAGTAGGCAACGATCTCGATCATCTCACCGATCTTGAAAAGTCGGATGTCACAAGCAGTATCTATACCGAGTACAATGCGATCGAGATGATACAGTGCATGTCGCACGTTACGATCGATGTGCCTGGTGATAACAACGACCCCGAGACACACATCTCGACATGCAAATGGTGCGGAAATGTCGCATCAGACACGCCGCACAGCTTTAATCCTTTCAGCGGACTTTGTTCCTGCGGTCTATGGAAAGGAGAGTATCTCGAATACAACTTTGATACGATGTCGGTCAGTACGAAGGTCGGGGTTGCAACCGTGCTTACGGGCAACGAGACAGAGCTGACCGATGGAGCGACGTATGTCGCGATCGGCGATGTCGAACTGTGCTCTCCGACTTTTGAACTCAGTGATACCGCGGAGATCATACTTGCCGATGGTGCCACCCTCAGATTCAAGGGTTCTGACGGCAGTCAAACTCAGATACTTGCCAAAAAACTTGTTATATCCGCTCAGTCAACGCCATTGTGCGATGCCGGCGGAGTTGTTAGCAATAACAATAAGGCGGGAACTCTGATCATAGACGGTTGTTGCATTACGGACGAGTTGTATATATACGGCGGCATTGTAAAGCTCAGCGGCAGTTCTGCATATATCGAGGCGGACGATGTCATCATGTCCGGCGGAATGCTCGATGTAGTCGGTAACAGCTCAAGTGCTGTTATAAACGCAAATGTCTCAATATATGAGAACGCATATATCAAAGCACACAACCTGAATGAGACTAAGACGGCTGCCTTTGGCGGATCGGTAAACTTTGCCGAGAAACTTCGCATTTGCGTGACCGGCGATGAAGGACGCGTACTGCCCGGTGACCGTGAGAGCGTCATAAGCACTGATTCGCTCGTCACGATCGAGCCTTGTACAGACGCAACGCACGAAACGGATGTCACAGACGAAAACGATAACCATGTCCTCACCTGCAAATGGTGCGGGAGCAGCTTCGCAATCCACGTCTTTGATAATGAAAGCAACCTTTGCTCTTGCGGCTTGTGGGGAGGAGACTACCTCGAATACAACAGCAAAACAAAGCAGTACGAGACCAAAACGGCAACAGCGACCGTCATAACCAAGGATATGACCGAGCTGACCGAGGGTTGGTATGTTGCGATCGGCAAAGTATTCTCGAGTATTTCATCGGTCAGCGGTGATGTTCACATTATACTGACCGACGGCTCGCATCTGTACACATCCTCGATTCAAATGGAGGATAACTCGAATCTTCACATTTACGGGCAATCGACACCGATATTTGATGAGTACGGCGATATCGACAGTAGCAGCAAAACGGGAGTGCTGGAGCCCCTTAGCGAGCATGAGTCGCTCAAAGGCAGCAACTGCACATTGACGGTAGACAGTGGCGTTGTATTGATGGCTGCTCTTCCCGAGGTTAACACCATCCAAATCAGCAGTGTTACCGTAAACGGCGGCTACTTGTATGCCTATGGCTGTGAAGACGCCAGTGCCATAGTAGCAAATGTTACGATATACGGCGGCAGATTATTTGCAAAAGGAAATATATACGGTGTCAACGGTCAGGTCAGAGTAAACGATTTTGACTACATCGAGATCATGGGTAACAGCCAAGCGGTCATGGGCACGGTATTCATTTTTGAGGGACTTCATGTACGCATAGCATCGGTAGACAATTACGATCCGACATACTTTCTGTTTGAAGATTTCGAAGATTACGAACTCTACGACTATGCCACATGGCTGACATTCGAGCATTGCCCACACGATCTGAGCCTCAAGTACAAGGATGCGGATGTTCACAATGAAAGCTGCAAATGGTGCGGACTTGATCGGGATGTCGCACACGACTTTGACGAGGAAACAAGCATATGCGACTGCGGTGCCTGGAGCGGCAGTTATCTCGAATACAACAGCAAAACAAAGCAGTACGAGACCAAAACGGCAACAGCGACCGTCATAACCGAGGATATGTCCAAGCTGACCGAGGGTTGGTATGTTGCGATCGGCAATATATTCTCGAATATTTCATCGATCAGCGGTGATGTTCACATTATACTGACCGACGGCTCGCATCTGTACACAGGCTCGATTCAAATGGAGGATAGCTCGAATCTTCACATTTACGGGCAATCGACACCGATATTTGATGAGTACGGCTTCCTTGACGATGAAAAGTGCAAAACGGGAGTGCTGGACCCCCTTAGCGATCAAGAGTCGCTCAAAGGCAGCAACTGCACATTGACGGTAGACAGTGGCGTTGCATGGATGGAGACTTACAGGTATAACACCATCCAAATCAGCAGTGTTACCGTTAACGGCGGCTACTTGTATGCCTATACCGCTGGAAACGTCAGTGCCATAGTGGCAAATGTTACGATAAACGGCGGCAGATTATTTGCAAACGCAGAAAAATACGGTGTCAACGGTCAGGTCAGAGTAAACGATTTTGACTACATCGAGATCATGGGTAACAGCCAAGCGGTCATGGGCACGGTATTCATTTTTGAGGGACTTCATGTACGCATAGCATCGGTAGACAATTACGATCCGACATACTTTCTGTTTGAAGATTTCGAAGATTACGAACTCTACGACTATGCCACATGGCTGACATTCGAGCATTGCCCACACGATCTGAGCCTCAAGTACAAGGATGCGGATGTTCACAATGAAAGCTGCAAATGGTGCGGACTTGATCGGGATGTCGCACACGACTTTGACGAGGAAACAAGCATATGCGACTGCGGCAAGAGCGGAATCAGCACGCGTGTGATCGGTTACACGCTCACGCTTGACGGCAAGATCGGCGTAAACTTCTACATGAAGCTTACCGATGAGATCGCAGGCAGTGAGACAGCCTACATGCACTTCGTCCTTCCCGACGGCAGTACATGCGATGTTCCGGTATCGGATGCAAAGGAGCGCGTCATTGACGGAAAGACATACTATGTATTCTCCTGCTATGTTGCGGCATACGAGATGACCGGCAATATCTGTGCGCAGATCAAAGAGGGCGAGCTTTCGGGCACGCTGTACAGCTTCACGATCAGGGAATATGCCGAGTACATCATAGACAACCCGACCGACTACACCGAGGGGGATGTTGCGTTTGCGAAAGCACTGCTTAACTACGGTGCGGCGGCACAGACCTATTTCAAGGTCGAGACGGACGATCTTGCAAACAAAGATCTTTCGGACGCCGACAAAAAGATCACTGAGCTGACGGCAGACGATCTTGCGTCCTTTGCGAAAGAGCCGACCTCGAAAGAGGGTATCGGCACATTCATCGGATTCAACTTGGCACTCGGTTCGGAGACCTCTCTGAGGGCATATTTCGAGCTTTGGAGCGATGTTAAAATCAGCGATGTGATCTTCACGATCAACGGTACACAGGTCAAAGCGGAGAGAGTTGGCGACTATTACAGGATCGCAGCGAACAACATCAAGGCGTTTGAGCTTGACAATGATATAACCTTCGCGGCGACAGTCGGCGACGAAGTTCTCACATTCGAGTGCAGTGCGATGTCCTACTGTCACAGCATACTCAACATAGAGACATCCGAGGATTATCCCGCAACGCTCAAGACGCTGATCTCGGCGATACGCGCATACCAGCTCGCATCGGAGATCTACAATTAATGAAGAAAGGTTAGGAGAAACATGGAAGAAAACAAAGAAAAAGAGTCCTACGACGCGCCGACGGCAAAGGTCGAGATCGTGGACGGTTGTGACGACATCATGGCGCTCAGCCTTCCCTTCGCACCGATGAGCCTTGGCGGCGAACACGGACTGTTCAGATTTTGATCTGAACGCATAAACCGAAAAAACCATCTTCCCCGTTTTAGGGGAAGATGGTTTGATTTTTTATCGGTCTTTTTTCATGGGTCTAAGGGTCTTTGGGTCGAGGGCAACCGAGATCACGGTCACCGCGACTGTTGTCAGGATGATATTCGGGATAAGATAGGATCCGTTATAGGTCAGCGAATACCACCAAAGCGAGACACCCTCGGGAGCATATGCATCCCAGATCAGCACGCCCGACAGGAAGGTGCACAAGAATCTGACAAAGCAGACGACAAGTGTGCCGAGCGAGTAGCCGACGAGTCGGTGTTTTACAAACGGTTTTGCGAAAAGCTCAGCAAGACCGATCACGGCGTATGCAACGATATAATCGAGCAAAATACATCCGACGAGGGCGGCGAGCGTATTTGCAGGGGGCGGATCCCATCCGCTGACAAGCTGTACGGCGGCGTTCACGAGTCCCGCGAGCGTCCCCCACCGCCATCCGCGTCTGAGCGAATAATAGGCGATCGGGATCATTGTCAGGCTGATCGAGCCTCCCTGCGGCCAATGCGGCAGTGGAATGAGATCGAGCACCACTGCGAGTGCGACCATCAGTGCACCCTCAACGAGGGCGGAAAGTTGATCGTGCGATTTTTTTGTGTTTTTCATGCGAAAAACCTCCGAAAAATAAAAAATTCCGCACCGGATAAGCGTACGGAATATCAACAGGCATTTTTCGTTAATAATCTCCCTACGACGGCATTATCCGTATCAGGTTAAGGGTTCGAGTTGCCTCGTCTCAGCCGTTTTTCACAGCACCCCTGACTATATTCGGTTCGGTTTTCATATTATAGCACTTTTGACACAGTTTGTCAATATATTATCGAAAATATTTTCAAAAAAATTTGCAATCTTTTTTTATGAAATTCGACCGAATGACTTGACAAAGTCGACTAAATATTGTATAATAAAGCGATAATACTTTTAGGAGTGGATCATATGAAAAAATTGCTTTTGGCATTGCTTATTCTATCGCTCAGTGCCTCGCTTGTTGCCTGCGGAAGCGACGCTGATTCGAAAACAACAACGACAAAGAAATCTGACATCACAGCGGCACCGATCGCACCCCCGTCGAGTGATGGCGAGGAGGATGGCGAGGACGATGGCGAGCCCTCCCCCGAGCGTGATCTGTACGGACTCGGTTCATTTGTCAAATACGCGCAGGACGACCAATTTGACTACATTATTTACGAAAACGGTGCGGCTGTTTCGGGCTACAGAGGAAACGGCGAGTCGGTTACTCTTCCCACTGCAATAAACGGCGAAAGTGTTGCCGTCAGTGCGGTTGCGAGATATGCACTTCGCGGCTCGGACGTGAAGAAAGTATCGATCCCCGAGGGTTACAAGGTTATCGGTCTCGGTGCATTCTACGATTGTGAAAATCTTGACAGCGTTTCCCTGCCCTCATCGCTGACCACTCTTTCGGACAGTGCATTCATGTTCGCAAGATCGCTTGAATCGGTAACGGTTCCCGACTCGGTCACGACGCTCGGCAAAAAGGTATTTTACGGCTGTGAGTCGCTCACATTCTGTCAGCTTCCGACAGGTGTTACCGCCATTCCCGAATCATTCTTCTTCGGTTGCACATCGCTGAAGTTTGAGATCCCGGACACGATAAAGACGCTCGGCAAATCGGCGTTCTACTACTGCACATCGCTCACGAACATCACGATCCCCGAGAGCTGTCCTGCAATCGGCGATGAGTGCTTCTACTACTGCACGGGCGTGACGACCCTTTCTCTGCCGACTGAGCTTAAGAATATCGGCAAATACGCATTCTACAAGAACAGCGGTATCACGAGCGTATCGATCCCGTCGAGCGTTGTATCGATCGGTGACTATGCGTTCTTCGGTTTGGACAAGATCACATCGATCACGATCCCCGAGGATGTTGCCGCAATTGGCGACGGTGCGTTCGGCGAATGTTCGGGAATAACATCGGTAGTCGTTCCCGAAAAGGTAAAGTCCATTTCGGCGTTCCTCTTCTACAACTGCACAAATCTGTCCTCGATCACGCACAGTGCCGAGGTCAAGACGATCGGCAACGGCGCATTTGGCGGCACTGCGATCACATCCTATGCAATGCCCGAGAATGTCACAACGATCAGTGCCTACACCTTCAAGAACTGCAAGAACCTCGTTTCCATTGATTTCGGAGCAAAGGTTACCGGCATCGGCAATGATGCCTTCATGGGTTGCACCTCGCTCACAAGTGTTAACATCCCTGCGCATATAACATCGCTCGGTGACAATGCATTCCGCGGATGCACATCGCTTGCAAACATTACGATAGCGGAAGGCATGCAGAAGCTCAACAAATACTGTCTGTTCGATTGTCCGCTCATCAAGAGCATCAACATACCGAACTCTGTAACAAGCGTCGGTGCGTACGCACTCGGCTATGTTTCAGGCACTGTCGAGCCCGGCGTACCCGAGCCCGATCCGGTCGCTGTTGACGGATACACTATCACCGGTTACCTCGGCGGTACGACAAATTCGCTTGAAAAATATGCGACTCAGTACCCTGTTGCGCAGTTCAACGTACTTGGCAACATCGACGAGACTCCTTATGCGGATTTCGAGTTTGAGCTTACGCAGAACGGACTTGTTCTCACCAAGTATCTCGGAACGGACACCGAGGTCATCATTCCCACATATGTAAGAATGAGTGCCGAGGACAACAAGATCAACTTCACGGGCATAAACAGACGCATCTACGGTATCGGCGAGGGTGCGTTTGCCGGCAGGACCGACATCGTGACTGTCGTTGTTCCCGAAAAACTCGAGATCATCGGCAAGAATGCGTTCAGTGGTTGCACAAGCCTTAAGACGGTAGATCTTGAAAATACCGCACTGACCGAGATCGGCGAGGGCGCATTCCTGAACACCAAGGTCTACACCTACGTCATCCCGAACACCGTGACGGTGATCGGCGAGAACGCGATCGGTATCGTATACGAAAACGGCGAATATATTCCGATCCCCGAATTTGAGGAAGTTATCGTAACCACGACAAAGAAGAAAGTCAACGTCACCGACGAAGAAGGCAAGGTTGTTTACGAGGCAGACGGAAAGACTCCCGTCACGACCGAAATCGAAGAAACGACCGAAAAGAAGACCAAGTACAAGCTCTCGGTCAAGGGTCTCAAAGGCTCGGTCGTTGAGAAGTACGCAAAAGAATGGAAGATGTCCTTCACAGGCGTGTCCGCGACAGTCGTAACGACAGTCACAACCGCAGAAGGAACGAAATAATTCAAAAAACAGAGACTGCCACTGCGGTCTCTGTTTTTTTGAAGAAAATAGCAAAAAGTACTTGACAAAAGGCAAAAAAAGGTGTATAATAGTTGAGTGAAGATTTGCCGTGAGGCAGATCTCTCCTTACCGTCGGCAAAAAAACAAGATCGACGGTCTAATGTCCATAGGGAGGTGTACAAAATGGAAAAGAAGAATCAGACTTACGAAACTTTATTCGTCGTTGACTTAACCAAGGGCGAAGACGGTGTTAAGGCAATTGTCGAGAAATTCACCGCTCTCATTGCGAAGAACGGCGAGATCACGAATGTTGCCGAGTGGGGCAAACGCAGACTTGCTTACCCGATCAACAAAATGACCGAAGGCTATTATGTACTGATCGACTTCAATGCTCCCGCAGATTTTACTGCAGAGCTTGAGCGTATCTTCAACATAACCGAAGGCATCATGCGTTCGATCGTTGTAGCAAAAGCAGCGTAAAAAAGAGGAGCGAGAGAATGGCGAATTTTAATTTGAACAAAGTCATTTTGGGCGGTCGCCTGACAGCCGATCCCGAGCTTCGCACTACTACAAACGGTATCACGGTCACAACCTTTACCGTTGCGGTAACAAGAAGCTACAGATCCGCAGATCAGCAAGCACAGAGTGATTTCATCAATGTTGTCGCATGGCGTCAAACTGCTGAATTTGTTTCAAAATATTTCCGCAAGGGCAGCTCGATCTGCGTTCTCGGCTCAATTCAGACGCGTTCGTGGAAGGACCAGAGTGGTCAGACACGCTACGCGACCGAGGTAGTCGCAGACGAGGTCAACTTTGTTGACTCAAAGAGCGAATCGGCATCACGCCAGAATTCCGCACCCGCACCCGCATACACACCCGAAAGCTACGGCGCGCCCTCATATGCAAGCAGTGCCGCAGCAACGCCCAAGTTCGAAGAAATGTCGAACGAGGACGATCTACCCTTTTAACAACACGAATAAGGAGGTTTATTGATCATGGAGAATGAGAAGGATTTAACTCAGACCGCTCCCGAGGAGACTGCTCCCGCAGCCGCACCCGAGGCAGCACCTGCAGCTCCCGCTGCTCCTGCGGCAAAGGCACCCTACCGTCAGAACAACAACCACAAGAGAAAGAAGGTTTGTCAGTTCTGCGTTGACAAGGTTACCGAGATCGATTACAAGGAGACAGCAAAGCTTCGCAAGTACATTTCCGAGCGCGCAAAGATCGTGCCCAGAAGAGTTACCGGTACATGCGCAAAGCATCAGCGTCAGCTCGCAGTTGCGATCAAGAGAGCACGTGTAGTAGCACTGCTTCCCTACGTCAGCGACTGATCTGATAAAATCATGTTAATTGCCCCGTCTTTGGACGGGGCAATTTAGTTTTTTTAACAAAAAGGGCTGCCGAGGGCTTGCAAAATTAGCGGTACAATTATAACAACCGAATAAGCCACCTTTACGGCAAAACACCACGGAAGAAAAATCCGTGGTGTTTTGCTTTTGCTGAAGAGGACGATGAAATGTCAGAACTGTTTGCCATATATTCGATTTCTTCAGTCGTAGGAATGTCTAACGGTTTGTCGTCAAAGGTAAGGATCAACTCACTGTGACAACGTGACCTCGGTATAATTGTCCCTCGGACGAAGCAATTCTGTGTTCTTTCCTGTCAACTCTAACCACCGCAACAATTTTACGTTGCGGTGGTCTTTTGTCGTGTCTTTCCTTGTCATCAAAACTCAAAATCCGTTTGATTTTTGTCACTGTTTCATTTTCTTCGTTCCGCAAAATTATAATATACGGGCAAACAAGTTCATCCCCAAATAACATCTCAACATGTTTTTCAGTTTTTGGAGCGAACTTCAATTTAATTTGGTTATCGCATTTTTATGTTGTATAATAACCGACACAGTAAAAAATAGACGTAAAAACATTCAGGAGGACAAACATGAACATTAAAAATTTCAAGGCTGACACATCGATTTTCTCGGTCGAGCTATCCGCTGACAAGCCGATCTGCTTTATCCGCGGGGGATATTCTAATTTTGTGCTGGATCTGATGCGTGAGTTGATCGGCGATTACGTTTCGCATTGTTATTTAGATAATGTAAATGACGGCTTCTATGTACTTCATGCTGATATAGAGGATGGTAGCAAGAATTATCAGGTATGTTACATACGCAATGCCGAGGAAGTGGGCGATAACAGAATCGGGGTGAACTTTACCGACGGCGGCACAAACTTTTCAAAAGCCGACACATACGAGTTTTTAGACAAGCGTGAAGATTGGGCTATGGACACCTCAAACGTGCTTATCGGCACGGCTGATCCGACGTCGGTCACAAGCAAGAGTCCGATCTTTATTTACGACTATTTCGACAGGCTCGATCTTGGGATCGATACATCGCCCCTGCTTGATAGGCTTCTCGGCACGGGCAGACAGGTCTTTATTGCGGTATGCGGAAGCTACCCGGACGAAAAAGTGAAGCACGACGGTGTTCGGGTATTTGATGTTAAAATATCGGAGGAGTAATTATAATGATAGATCGTGGCATTATGCATCGAATTCTGCGTTTTATAAATTCAGATCACACCAACGATACCGAGAAAGCAATTCGCAATTTGAAAGAATATACCGGAAAGAAGAAAGAGGGTTAATATATGTTTGGAAAACGTAAACGTCAA